>CAZNZD010000004.1:0-58203 GCA_964577435.1 uncultured Clostridia bacterium | reverse complement strand
GACGGCATGGAATCTGCCGCCTCACTGTATATTTATTGATGCAATGCACTTTGAGCTGCGTCAGTTGACTTTTCGAAATTCATATAAGATGCGCATGACGTCATCCTGCGTCCTGGACTTAAGCGCCCTGCTTGCAACCTCTTTCATATCCTCAAGGGTCCTTGACGCAAGCGCTTCGGCGACCTGCCTTACGCTGCCTGCACCCATGCTTAGCTTGCTCACGCCAAGCCCGGCAAGAAGCAGCGCCCCATCCGGGGTGCCCGCCAGCTCCCCGCATGCGGACAGCTCTACGCCCTTTGACGCGCAAGCCTTCGCGCACAAGTCCACCATCCTGAGGACTGCTGGATTAAGCTGCTGGTAGTTCTCCGAGACCGCCGTGTTGCCTCGGTCTGCCGCCATCGTGTACTGCACAAGGTCGTTGGTGCCCAGGCTGAAGAACGAGCAGCCCTCCGAAAGTGTATCAGCCATTATGCAGGCAGATGGCACCTCTATCATGATTCCCGCCCTGATGTCGGTCGGCCTTCCCATTTCGGACTCGATCTCCGAGGCAGCCTCTCCAAGAACGGCCAAGGCGCAGTCCAGCTCCTCTGCAGTGCTGACCATCGGGAACATCACATCAATGCCGAAATCACACGATACAGACGCCAGCGCCCTTAGCTGCGACTTGAACAGCGCGGGCTGCTTAAGCGAGAACCTGATCGACCTTAACCCCAGATATGGGTTCTCCTCCCGGGGTATGTCGATGAAAGCGGGCTTCTTGTCGCCGCCTATGTCCAGGGTCCGGAACCTGACCCTGCCTGGCGCCGCAAGCGCAGCTATCTTCCTGTAGGCCCTCTCCTGCTCCTCTTCCCCGGGAAGCTCATCCGATCCCATGTAGATGAACTCGGTCCTCATAAGCCCCACGTCAAGGCCCGGTAAGCCCATCTCGCGGGCCCTTTTCATCTCAGCCGCGCTTCCGATGTTGAGTGCGGCGCCGATCGCATGCCCGTCAGCTGTCTTGAAGGCAGATGGCCCTGCTTCCGCCAAGGACCCTGCATCCGCCGCTTCGATGGCGTCAGCCGGAAAGTCAATGCCTATTGCAAGCTCCCCTTTATCTGCATCCAGAAGGCAGCACTGTCCATCCTCCACCGTTTCCAGAAGCCCTTTCATCCCAACTACGCAAGGTATGCCCATGGCACGCGCAAGTATGGAGGCATGGGAGTTCACAGCCCCTTCCTCAAGAGCTATGCCGCATACCGACCCGAAGTCGAGCTTCACAGTCTGCGACGGGGTCAGCTCCCTTGCCGCTATCACAATGCGGCCTGACATGCTTGCCGGCACGGCCTTATTCGCTGATCCAACCGGCCCTGACAAGCTCTCCGCCCTTCCCTCCATAGCGGCTGCAATAAGCTCGCCGACTTGCCGGATATCGGCTCCCCTTGCCCTGATGTATTCGTCATCGATGGCATCGAATGCGGATGCCAGCGCCTCAGCCGCCTGCCTTGCATGGAAGGGGCCGGGCTTCTCGCCTCCTAGCTCCTCCGCCTTCTGCCTTAGCATGGGGTCTTCTGCCATCATCATCTGGGCGTCGAATATCGCAGCTTCTTCCGGCCCCAGCTTACTAAGCGCCTCTCCCTTGGCCTGCTCCAAGCTTTCCAGGACTTTGATTAAAGCGTCATCCCACGGCAGAATGACAGCCGGAGCCGCGCTTTCGCCCGGCTCCGCCCACTTGGCGATATTCCCTTGCACCCTTCCGGCGGAGGAGGCCGTACCCTTAAGGATCATGCCCCAGCCTTCCCTTCGATGAGGGCGGAGAGGGCGTCCATCGCCTCCCTCTCGTCCTCCCCTTCAGTCCTTAGGATCAGAAGCTCGCCTTGAGACGCCGCCGACATCATCATGTCTATGGTGCTCTTGGCGTTGATGCTCCTTCCCTTGTGGTTGAGCGTTATCCTGCATCTGTATCCTGAAGCCGCCTTCACGAATGCCGCAGCCGGCCTCGCGTGGAGCCCTTCCTTCCCGTTTACGACCACCGTCTTCTCGAGCATCTGCCGTCCCCCTATGCTAGCTTCTCCATCGCTTTTGCACCCTGTGCCACCTTCATGACCTCTAAGCCGCCTGCTCCCATCGAGGCCTCGACCGCAGCAAAGACGGCACCCTCGACCACCGGAGCATCCGCAAGGAACACGCGCCCTGCCGCGTCTGCCAGCTCATCAACCGCAGCTCTTACCGTCATCACCGCGCTTCCGAGGTCCATCACCACCACGGCCTCTTTGCCGCCTTCGGTCAGCTTCGCAAGCGCCGCCGCTATGGCCACGAAGTCCGTGCCCAGCCTTCCGTCCGAGCTCCCGCCGACTGCAAGCACCTCGACGCCGTCTCCTGCCATGGCCAAGGCCATCTCCCTTGCGCCTTCGGCGATTTTGGCGCTGTGCGAGACAATAAGTATGCCGGTCATCTTGGGCCTCCTGAGGCAAGGCGCGAAGCGGCGCTGATCAGAAGGTACGAGGATACAGCTCCCGGGTCCAGATGTCCGATGCTTCTATCCCCAAGAAAGCTTGCCCTGCCCCTTTTTGCCTTCATCGGCCCTGTGGACTGCATCGCCTCCTCGGCGATCCTTTCCACCTCCGTTGCTGCATCGGCCTCCGGCATGCCCGGAAACGCCGCCGATGACATGAAGGCCGATACGGGAAGCAGCACGTCCAGCATGGTCTTGTCGCCCGCTGCCCCGTTTCCCCTCTTGATTACACCTTTTACCGCCTCTTCCATCGCCCTTGCCGCGTCCTCCGGGCCGAACTCGCTCTTTCCCATGAGGGCGTTTCCGGCGTACATGAAGGCGGTGCCGTACAAGGGGCCGGATGCGCCTCCAACCGTCGACAGCAGCGCCATGCCCGCCGTCTTCAGTATGGTGCCGCAGCATGCGCCCTCAAGCGAGGGAAGCTTCGCTGCTGCCGCGGAAAACCCCCTGTCCATGTTTATACCGTGGTCTGCGTCGCCTATGGCGGAATCAAGCTCGGTCAGGTAGTCCTTATGGCCTGCGATGCTCTTCCCCATGGCGTCTAGCATCAAAAGAAGATCCTTTGCGGATGTCACCCGGAAGCCCTCCCTGCCGTAGTCATTACTGGCTTATATCTGAGTCCAGGCCGGAGTGTCGCATGGCTTGTCGAGAAGCCCGAGAAGCTCGTCGTCCAATCTCATCAGGCTGACCGACGCTCCAGCCATCTCAAGGGAGGTCATGAACTCCCTTACGTACACCCTGGTCGCCTCGATTCCCTTTCCCCTGAGGTGCTCGCCGACGCAGGCGGCCAGTATGTATAGCTCCATAAGCGGCGTTGCGCCAAGCCCGTTTATCAGGACCGCAGCCTTATCCCCGGGTTTCATCCCCAGGTCATCTGCCGCAGATCCTGCGAGGTCTTCGGCGATCTGTTCCGCACCCATCATAGGCACCCTTTTGACCCCCGGTTCTCCGTGTATGCCGAGGCCTATCTCCATCTCCCCTTCGCCCAGCGTGAATGTGGGCTTTCCCACTGCGGGGACTATGCATGGGGCCAGCGCGCAGCCCTTGCTCCTCGTGTTGGCGACTGCCTTCTCGGCGACGGCAAGCACTTCAGGAAGGCTCGCTCCGAGCTCCGCCTTGGCTCCCGCCACCTTATGGACGAACACTGTGCCGGCGATTCCCCGCCTTCCGGTGGTGAAGGTGCTGTTCATCACGGCGACATCGTCGTTTACTATGACCTTCGCGACGCTTATTCCCTCCATCTCGGCCATCTCGGCGGCCATCTCGAAGTTCATGACATCGCCCGAATAGTTCTTTATTACGAGAAGTGTGCCTTTCTTGCCGGCCACGGCCTTTATCGCGGCGAGGACCTGGTCCGGTGTCGGTGAGGTGAACACCTCGCCGGAGACTGCCGCATCCAGCATGCCTCTGCCTACAAAGCCGGCGTGCGCGGGTTCGTGCCCGGAGCCGCCGCCGCTTACAAGTGCCACCTTGTTCTCGTTCAGGCTCCTTCTTACTATGACGTTGAAACCCTCCAGCCTTCTTAGCTTTCCGGGATGGGCGAAGGCGATGCCCTTCAGCATCGTATCGACTATGGCGTCGTTTCCAACTAAGATCTTCTTCACGAAAGCACCTCCCCGGCCCTTACTTGCTCTTGCGGTCCTCCATGATGTCGATTATCACCCTGTCTACGTCCTTCATGCCCTCCCTGTTGAGGGTGGCTACGTTTAAGGCGGTGCGTTCCATCGTCATGCCTGCAAGGCCCTCCTCGTTGCTTGCACCTTTGTAGTGCCATGCCATAAGCGCCGAAAGGTACGCCTCCGTGACTGCGGTGCCTACCCTCAGTGCACAGGTGCCCTTCGCTCCGTCGCAGACGATACCCGCCAGGTTGGACATCATCGTCCTCATGGCGAGCTTCATCTGATCCAAGGTCCCGTTAAGCACGTATGTCATGCCCGCCGCAGCCCCTGCCCCTGCACCGACTACACAGCCGCACATTGGCGTGACCCTTCCTATCAGGCTTCTGACGAAGCTTGTCGTCAGCATGCTGACCATCACGGCCTTGGCAATCTCGCGCCTGCTCTTGCCGTAGTATTCGGCCAGCATGGCGACCGAAAGCATGGCGGTGATGCCCTGGTTTCCGCTTCCGGCCACGGTCATCACAGGAAGGGAGCATCCGGCCATCCTAGCATCGCTTCCCGCGCTGCAGTATGCCCTAATCTTGAATAACATGTCCTCGTTCAGGTGGGTGTGATCGAAAAGGTCGGTGAACACGGACCCGACGCCTAGTCCCGACATAGGCCCTCCGGCAAGCCCGTATCCAGCTATCTCTCGGTTCATGACGACGCCTTCCATGATGGCGTCCACGTCGTCATCCTCCAGCATGTCGGCAAGCCTCAGAAGCTCCTCGAACCCCACCGAAAGGAAGGGGTCCTCCTCGCCTGCGGCTCCGGTTTCCACGGACTTACCCTCTATCTGCTTACCGTCCAGCCTGACGGAGACTATGTTGTTGTGCTCGCCCTCGATGCGGCATACGGCGGTATGCCCGCCCGCTTCTATCCTCACAAGGATGTAGACACCGTGGACGTCCTCAAGGCACTTCAGGCCGACCTTGCCGTCTGCAAGAAGGGCGAGCGCCTGCTCTACATCCGCCTCTTTCACGTTCTTCAGGACTTCCATGTCCAGCCGGCTATCGCCTGCAATCGCCCCCAGCGCCGCGGCAAGGTCGTTTCCCGTCCTGCCGTTCGCCCCAGGGACGCCCACTCCCATTCCGTTCTTGTATATGCTGTCGCTTACCTCTACGGACATGGACTCTATTTTAGCCCCCGCCAGCTCCCTGTAGGCCCGGGCCGTGGCAAGCGCCACGGCCACAGGCTCTGTACAACCCAGGGAGGGCATCATCTCGCGCTTAAGGTACTCCTTTACCGTAAGCATGCTCTCCCCCCTACTTCTTCCTCAGGACCTCCACGCAGCAGACCTTGCCGCCCTTGGCGATGGTGTCGCCGAGCTTGAACTCGAAGTCGCCGAACTCGTTTATGATGCCGCGGTCTCCATCCATGGCGATGTCGCACAGGGTCTCGATCTTCTTCTCATCGCCCGTCTGCTTAAGCCAGCCTGCCACCAGAGGGCAGTAGTTGAACTCCACGTAGAACCTGTCGTCGGACTTCTCCTTGATGTCCATCTCGAACACCTTCTTGACGTTCTCGTTGGCGAACTCGTCTGCGAACGCCTTCAGGTCGGAGGTTGGCGTGAATTTCTTGTCTCCATGGAAGCATCCGCAGCGGAATATGGCGTTGCGGCCTATCTTCTCCCAGTCGGCCCCGGCCTTCTCGGCCTCGTCCAGAAGGAAATAGAACCAGGTGGCCCTGTGCTCTATGGCGGCCCTGATGTCCTGGGTCTTCTCCTCGGCGTTGGTCTTCGGTACGTTGTTGATGCTCATTAAGTCTACCGTCCTTTCGTCAGTTGATTCCAAGGTATGCCTTTATCACTCTCTCGTCGCCCGAAAGCTGCTCCGCGTCCCCGCTCATGCTTATGGTGCCCGTCTCCATGACGTAGGCCCTGTCGGCGATCTGGAGCGCCATATTGGCGTTCTGCTCGATGAGGAGTATCGTCTTGCCATGGTCTCTTATCTTCAGTATCAGCTCGAATATCTGGTCTACGAGTATAGGGGCAAGGCCAAGCGACGGCTCGTCAAGCATCATTATCTTCGGGTCCAGCATGAGGCCCCTTCCGATTGCGAGCATCTGCTGCTCGCCTCCTGAGAGGGTGCCCCCGTTCTGCCTGTGCCTCTCCTTAAGCCTCGGGAACAGCTCATATACATGCTCCATGTTCCGCTTCACGCGGTCCCTGTCGCCGCTTGTGTTTCCGAAGTCCCCCATGAGTAGGTTCTCCTCCACCGTCAGGAAGGGGAATATGTGGCGGCCCTCCGGGACGTGGCACACACCTCTTCTCACTATGAGGCTGGGTTCCATGGAAGAGATGTCTTCACCGTCGAAGCTAACCTTGCCGGTCTTCCTGACAAGGTTGGATATCGCCATTAGTGTGCTGCTCTTGCCGGCGCCGTTTGAACCGATGAGGGTCACTATCTCCCCGTCGTTTACCTCCAGGTCGATGCCCTTCACCGCCTCTATGGCCCCGTATCTTACCTTGAGGCCCTCCACCTTAAGCATCTTTGCGGGCCCCCTTCCTCTTCGCCGAGAGGTTTCCGCGCTTGCCCAGATAAGCCTCAATTACAGCGTTATTGGCCTGTATCTCGGCGGGCGCCCCTTCGGCGATCTTCTCTCCGTAGCTTATCACCGTTATCCTGTCGCACACGTTCATGATGAGCTTCATATCATGCTCAATTACTATGATGGTGAGCCCCTCAGCCTTCAGCTGCCTTATGAAATCCATGAGGCGCGCCGTCTCCATCGGGTTCATGCCAGCCGCCGGTTCGTCCAGCAGCAGCAGCTTGGGTGATGTGGCAAGGGCCCTTGCGATCTCGAGCCTCCTCTGGTCTCCGTAAGGAAGGCTCGTCGCCATGTCATCGGCATGCGCTTCAAGGCCAACCCTTCTGAGTATCTCAAGGCCCTTCTCAGTCGCAGCCCTCTCATCCCGCCTGCATTTGGGGGTCCTGAAAAGGGCGTCCAGGAGTCCGGTCGAGGTGTGCACGTGGAAGCCGATCTTCACGTTCTCCAGCACGGTCATGTTCTTGAACAGCTTGATGTTCTGGAAGGTCCTGGCCATGCCGAGTCGCGTGATATGCTCCGGGGCCTTGTTCGTGATCTTCGCCCCCATGAACTCGACCTCGCCGTCGGAGGCCGGGTACGTGCCGGTGAGCACATTGAAGAAGGTGGTCTTGCCGGCGCCATTGGGGCCGATTATCCCGTGGATGATGCCCTCCTCGACTTCTATGTCGACGCAGTTAACGGCCTTGAGGCCTCCGAAGAAGCGGCACAGCTTTGTCGCCCTCAGTATGGTTGCCATCTTCCTACGCCCCCTTTCCGGGCTTTGCGGGCTTTACATGGGGCAGTTGGAAGTTGGCCAGCCTGAACCCCCCGACTATGCCCTGAGGCCTTAGGAGTATCATGATGACTATAGCAGCGCCGAAGATGACGAGCCTGTATTCGACAAGGCTCCTGAACACCTCCGGAAGGACCGTGAGGACTATCGCGCCAACCGCGGGACCGAGCATGGTCCCCTGTCCGCCGACGAGCAGCATAGCGACCATCGAGAAGCTCTCGTCGAGCTTGAAGCTGTCAGCGCTGACATAGGCGCTGAAGAACGCATAGAAGCATCCTACGACTCCCGCCCAGAAGGCGCTTATCGCGAGGTTCATTAGCTTAAACTTGTAGGTCTCGACTCCCATGGACCTTGCCGCGGCCTCGTCCTCCCTGATGGCGATCCAGGCCCTGCCGATCCTCGAGTTGATGAGAAGGTAGATGCTAATGTAGGCGACTATGGCGATGCCCAGTATTATCCAGTAGAACTCCGCATTGCTCTTGAGCTTCATGCCGAAGAGCACAGGATACGGGATGCCCGGGATGCCCATGGTGCCCCTTGTAAGAGACTCCCAGTTCAGGACCGTCATCCTGATGATCTCTGAGAAGCCCAGGGTGGTTATGGTGAAGAACACGCCTTTGAGCCGTAATGTCGGAACTCCGAGCAACATGCTCACCGCCGCGGCCATAAGGCCTGAAAGCGGCAGCAGAAGCCAGAAGCTGAAGTGGTACCTGGTGGACAGGATCGCCGCCGTATAGGCCCCTACGCAATAGAAGCCGACGTGGCTCAGGTTGAACTGCCCGATGTAGCCGTTTACGAGGTTCAGGCTTCCCACAAGCGCTACGTTGATCATGGCGAGGATGCCGACCCTGAGGATGTAGTTGGAGCCCGCAAACTTCGGGAAAAGCGCCGCTACAATGAGTGCGCCCACCAATAGTGCAAGGTAGAGCAGCTTCTGCTTTCTCATCAGATGCCCACCCCCTTGCGCCCCAGAATGCCCGAAGGCTTGATGACAAGTATAACGATGATGACGATGAACGCCACGATGTCCTTATACCCGGAGGAGAACAGCGTGACCGCCATATTCTCAATCACTCCCAGAACCAGGCCGCCCACTGCGGCGCCCGGTATGCTGGTGAGGCCGCCGAAGACTACCGACGCGAAGGCCTTCATGGCTACGCTCGCTCCCAGAAGGGCGTAGACCGAGTTGTAGTAGATGCCTATGAGCACCCCCGCCACTCCGCCCAGGCCGCAGCCGATGGCGTTTCCTATGAGCACCGTCCTGTTGACGTTCACCCCCAGAAGCGCAGCCGCGGTCTTATCCATGGAGACGGCCCTTAGCGCGACTCCGGTCCTGGTCCTGTAAAGTACCAGCTGAAGAAGAGCGCTCAATGCTATGACTATCGCGATTATCATTATCTGCACGTAGCTTATGCGAAGGTCGCCCATGACTATCACGCTTGTGCCGAGAAGGTCGGGCATGAACTTCTGCTCCGTGCCGAATATCACCTGCATAAGGCTCTTAGCGAAGATGGATAGCCCTATGGTGGCGATGAGCGCGTTGTTGGTCTTGGACTTCCTGAAAGGCCTGTAGCATATGTACTCTACTGCGATTCCCATGACCGCCGCCGCGAGCATGCCCACCAGCACTGCCAGTATGGGATTGGGCGTCAGATAGGTGATCGCAAGGTAGGAGGCGACCGCCCCCACCATGATGACTTCGCCGTTTACGAAGCTGACCAGGCCGACTACCCCGATTATGACTGCGAGGCCTATGGCCATCAGGGAATAGATCGAACCCTGCGCCAGCCCGTTTATGAGCTGCTGAAGGAAGAACATGCGTCCACCGCCTTTCGGCATCTAGGGGCCCGCGGGCCGCATGGTTTCCTCCATGCGGTCCGCAAGGCGCTTGATCTTCAGGTATGTTTAGTTGTCCTTCTTTATGACCCAGTCGCCCTTCTCCACTGCGAGGATCTTGTAGGAGCGGACGACGTCGCCGACGGCGGTGAAGGTTATCGTTCCGGTCACGCCCTTGAAGCCCTTTGTCACTGCCAGGGCATCCCTGATATCCTTGCGGTCGAAGCCGGCCTTCTCGATGGCGGCGGCCAGCAGGTACATCGCGTCATAGGCGCAGGCGGCGTGGAGGTTCGGATACCTCTTGGCCCTTGCCTCGAAGTCCTTGATGTACTTCTGCACTACGGGGTTGGGGTCGGTGAGCACGAAGAAGGTGTTGGTCACCAGGCCTTCAACGGCGTCGCCGCCGAGGGCTATGAGCTGGCTTGAGAACACCGAGCTGGGGGCCGACATCTTGACCTTCCAGCCCATCTTCTGGATCTGGCGGGCTATCGCAGACGCCTCGTTGTACATGGCGGCGATAAACAGCCCGTCCGGGTTGAGCTGGCGGATCTTCGTAAGGACGGCGGTGAAGTCCTTCTCAGAGTCCATGAAGAACTGCTCGGTGAGGACCTTAAGTCCGATCTTGTTGGCGGCTTCGACGAACGTGGAGTTCGTCACCTTTCCCCAGTCGTTGTTGATGTAAAGGGTGGCGACGTTCTTAAGGCCGAGGTAGTCCTGCGCGATGTTCTTTGCGTTGAAGGGGCCCTCGTCCGTCTGGGTTCCGACTATGCCGAACATATACTCTCCGGAGGGTGCGAACAGCGGGCTTGAAGCCGTGGGTGACAGCTGCACCATGCCGGCGCGCTCATATATCGGGGCGGCGGCGAGGCATGCGGTGCTGCTGAAGTCGCCTATCTCGGCGAGTATCGTCGGGTCGTCTACGAACTTCTGGGCTATGAGCGCCGCTTCCTTGGGGTCGCTCTTCGAGTCCATGACTACGATCTCCACCTTGCGGCCACGGATGCCGCCCTTGGCGTTGATCTCGTCTGCGGCCATCTTGACCGAGACTTCGAAGTTCTGTCCATACTCGGCGTAGTTGCCGGTTATGGGCGCCGAGAGGCCGATTCTGATGACGTCGGCCGCGTTGCCGATCGCAGCAAGGCTTGCCACCATGGCGACAGCGATAATGATTAGAATCGTTCTCTTCATCTTTTCTCCTCCTGTTTTTGTCGATTTGCCGTATTCCACATGGTTATTCCATGGAATGCGCTATGCTATCGTGTCCCTTATGCTCTTGAGAAGTATGTACGCTGACGTAGCTCCAGGGTCTTGGTGATTCAGGCCCCGCTCCCCCGCATGGAAGCCCCTGCCTTTAAGTCCCACCATCCCTGCCGTCGCCTCCATGCCCTTGCGGGCGGCCTCCACGGCGGCATCGAAGCACTCCTTCATCCCGAGGCCATTGTCCGCAGACTCGCTGAAGGCAAGCGAAGCTGGCTCTATCGCGTCCACCATGGTCTTGTAGCCCACCTGGGCGCCGCCCTTCTCCTTGATGATCGAAAGGGCCGCCGACAATGCCAGGGCCACGTCCTTTGGCGAATCTCCTCCGCTGTTGACGAGAGAGTCCCCCGCCGCCCTTATCGCAAGGCCGTAGAAAATGGGGCCCGATCCGCATCCAGCCCCGGCAAGGGCCGTGCCCGCCTTCTTGATGATCATCGCCGGCTCTAGATCCTTGAGCCCTTCGAGCTTGTCGCTTATTATGCCGAAGCCTCTTTTCAGGTTCAGCCCGTGCTCTGCGTCGCCTATGGTAGAGTCCAGCTCATTTAGCATGGCCTCGTTCTGGTTGACCGCCTCTATCATGGCCGAGAACGCGCCGAGGACCGCCTTCTTCTCCAATGCCATCTTCCCCATACCTCCCGGTTTAGGCCTGGACTAGGCCCGGTGCCCTGCAGGGCGCGTCTAGAAGGGCCTTCAGCTCATCGTCGAGCCTCAGCAGCGTAATCGAGAAGCCGCCCATCTCCAAAGATGTCATGTACTCCCCCACATAGCTCCTTACGGCCTTGATGCCCCTCGCCGACAGGTACTTCTCGACCTCGTTGAATATGATGTAGAGCTCCATGAGCGGGGTGGCGCCCATGCCGTTTACCATGACGGCCACCTCGTCGCCTGACTTGTACGGCAGGTCGGATACGATTCTTCCCATGAGCTCGCCTACGATGCTTTCTGCCGTGCCCAGCTGCTCGCGCCTTACGCCCGGTTCGCCGTGTATGCCGATGCCGATTTCCATCTCGCCTTCGCCCAGCTCGAAGTTGGTCTTATCCCTTCCGGGAACGAGGCAGGGGCTAGTCGCCATGCCCATGGTCCTCATGTTGTCCGTCACCTTGACGGCGACCCTGTGCACCTCATCCAGGTCCGCCCCGGATTGAGCCTTGGCGCCTGCTGCCTTATGCACGAACACCGTGCCGGCCACGCCGCGCCTTCCGGTGGTGCCCTCCCTCTTGTCTACAGCGACGTCGTCTTTTACGACGACCTTCAGCACTTTTATGTTTCTGTCCGCCGCCTCCTCCTCAAGCATGTCGAAGAGGAGTATGTCGCCTGTGTAGTTCTTGATGATGAAAAGCGCGCCAGCCCCGCCGTCTACCCTTTCGAGAGCGGCGATGCCGTCGTCAAGCGGAGGAGAGCAGAATACCGCGCCGGCAAGCGCCGCATCGAGCATCCCCTTGCCCACGAAGCCGCCGTGCGCAGGCTCGTGCCCGCTTCCCCCTCCGGTTATCAGCGCGACTTTGCCTTTGACGGGAGCATCGGCCCTTACCACTGCCTGGGTTCCAGGGAGCACCTCAACGAGTCCGGGATGGGCCTTGACCATCCCCTGGAGCATCTCAGGGACGGCCATCTCAGGTCTGTTTATTACCTTCTTCATCTGAACACCTCCGCGAAGCTATCTCCTGGTCTTCTTGCTTTCATCGAATGCGGGCGAGTGGCCGTGGGGCACTCCCATCTCCGGCACGCCTATCCAAAGGCCGACTGCGGTCGCATCGTCGGGATTCGTCAGCCGGTGAGGCTGAGATGCCCTGTAGAAGACCGAATCTCCTTTCGAGCACGTGACGGGCTCGCTTCCTTCGACCTCGACCGTGATCCTACCCTCAAGGACGTAACCGAACTCGACCCCTTTATGGACCGAGAATGCAGTATCCTTAAGGCCCGGCTCTATGGTGACAAGGACCGGCTCTATCGGCACACCGGTCCTGGGAAGCAGGAAGCGCCTGGTAGTCCTGTCATCGATCTTCACTTCCAGCTGCTTTCCGCTTTTCAGGGTCATGATCTTGGAGCCGCTGTTCTCCTCCTCGAAGAGCGTGGACATGTGGATTGAAAAGAATGAGCATATTTTGTCGAGAACTGTCATGGAAGGGGTCGCCTTGCCGTTCTCAACAAGGCTGAGCAGGGAAACTGATACGCCGATCTCCTTGGCGAGCTCCGACAGGCTCAGATCGTATTTCGTGCGCTCCCTTTTGATGCGCTCGCCTATGTAACCGTACTTCTTGAGCATCTCGTCCTCCTTGTGCCAAGTGACAACCGGCGGATTAAACTCTAATTGAATTGTATTTGAATAACATTCAATCAGCAATAGGAAAATTTTAAAGTCAAATAAAAGCAAAAAGCCCTTTACAGGGCTTTTTAGCTGACGTGATGTACATAGCGTTTCAATGTCGCTGCGGCTTCATGCACCCAATATTCAATGTAGTTAAAGGAAGCCAGGCCCCTTGCCGAGGCCTAACCTTCGGATAATGGGTTTATATCATCTGGAGGGCCTTGCGAAAGCATGATGCGCGTTTAATGCGGAGGCAAGGATGTGAAGCCTGCGTTCCTTGAAGCTTCCAGACGGCAACTCTCGGCTATTGCCTCTTTGCGCCTGACGCCCCCTGGCTTCTCAGAAGCTTGATCATGCCCGCCGTCGCGTCCATGCGTCCGTCCGGCAGGACCCAGAAGGCCTCGACGTTGTCCATGCTCTCGGCAAGCTGCTTAGCCTCGCCGAGGGGCAGCATGAAAAGCGCCGTGGACATGTAGTCTGCAAGGCCGGCATCGTCGGTGAGCACCGTCACCGCCCTGAAGTAGTTGGCCGGCATCAGCGTGTCGGGATCTATCAGATGGTGCAGTATCCTTCCGTCCGCCTCATAGTAGCGCTGGTAGTCGCCGCTGCTTGCCACCGCCCCGTCGTTTATGAAGATCACATCCAGAAGCTCCTCGTCGGTAGCGAATATCGATGTGTCGGGGTTTTGGACTCCGACTCCCCACCTCTCGCGTATGCCGTCCATCGGTTTGCCGAAAGACCTTATGTTGCCGCCCGAGCTGAGCATGCCGGATGTCATACCCATCTCGAAAAGCTCCCTTGCCACAAGCTCCGTCGCATAACCTTTCGCAACGGCCCCGACGTCCAGCTTCATCAGCGGGTCTGCAAGGAATACGGTCCCCGCTTCCTCGTCGATGACCAGGCCTTCTATGTCGGTGTGCGCGCTTGCTGCGACCAGCTCGCCCATCGGGGGTATCTTCGCGTTGTCGGGGTCGTTGATCCCCTCTTCGCGGTAATCGTGCCAGATGGAAAGCACGGAGCCCATCGCCACATTGGTCCTGCCCTTGGTCTTCGAGTACAGGTCCTTCGCGAAGGCGAGCATGTCGATTATCTGCCTGTCCACAGGCACGGGCGCCTTCCCCGCATTCTCGTTTATCGTATATATGTTGTTTACGCCCTCATACGGGTAGTAGAAGTCGTAGAGCTTATGAAGCTCGTGCAGCCTGTCGTAGGCATGCTGGAAGTACCCCTCGAACTCGGCTTCGTCCTTCGTGTACGCCACAAGGGTGATCACGGTGTCGAAGACGTCGAGCATGCTCTCCGTATACTTCTCATATCTTGCCCGCGTGAGCAGGTAACCCGCCGTCCCGGCCGCAATCAGGAGCACTGCGGCAGCCACGGCGATGATTGCGTTCCTTCTGGATCTCATTCACATCACCTTATGGAATAATATGCTTTCCTGATTGCCATGCGCAACCCGGGCAATTAAAAGGGCCTCCCCTTCTTGGAGGAGGCCCCGCATCTCATAGGTTCAAGCTTACTTCGCGTTTACGAAGGACTCAGCCACGGCGGCGATGTAGTCCTGCACGGTTATGGTAACGAGCGAGGTGAGCTCAGGGACGTCGGGCACGTTGGTGTGCGAGGCGTCGCGGGTCTTGACCTTGAGGGCCTGAATCTGAGCTACGGTCTTGCCGGCCATCCAAGCTTCGAAGTTCTCCATCTGCTGGTACCACTCGAGCTTTATGGTGGATACCTTGGCCATGCCGTATCCTTCCTTGACTTCCTTCTTGGTCTTGTACTCGGCGGTCTTATCCGAGGTGACCTTTCCGGTCTTGTCGAAGTTCACCTTGGTCTGGCCGTTGTCGACGATCGTCTCTACTACCTTGCCAGCCGCGTCGAACAGTGTCGCTGCCATCACGCAGTCTACCTGGGCGACTGGGGCTACGGTGTCGGTCGCGCTCTTGGAGCTCTTTATGGAGACGTTCTGTCCGAGTCCGAACTTCACTCCGCCGGCCTTCACTGCTACGGCGTTGTTCCATGCGTCCTCGACGGCGGCGATGTAATCCTGCACGGTTATCGTCACGAGAGAGGTCAGCTCCGGGATGTCCGGCACGTTGGTGTGCGATGCGTCGCGCTGCTTAACCTTGAGGGCCTTTATCTCGGCGACGGTCTTGCCGATCATCCACTTCTCGAAGTTCGCCATCTGCTGGTACCACTCGAGCTTTATGGTGGATACCTTTGCCATGCCGTAGCCTTCCTTGACCTCTACTTTGGTCTTGGGCTCGACGTTGACGTCGGAGGCTACCTTCATGTCCTTGTCGAAGTTAACCTTGGTCTGCGCGTTGTCGATGCTGATCTTGACTACTTTGCCGGCGGCGTCGAACGCCACTGCTGCCATAACTGTGTCTACCTGGCCTACCGCCGTCGCGGTGGCTGTCGCGTCCTTGGAGCTTGCTATGCTGATTACGTGTCCGAGGCCGATCTTCGTTATCGGCGCGTCGGCTGCCGATACTGCCACGGCAGCTACCAGCATGATAGCAAGGGCTACCAACATGGTCTTCCTCATTAGTGTTTCCTCCCTTGAATTGGTTTGGGTTCCTATGTTGTTCATTTTATCACATACATATTTGCCGATGAATATTCTGACTGCGGCTTTATTGTACTTGTTTCGATACTTTATGATATCATTCACAATCATTCATCTTCTGCACTATTTGTGAATTCCTTATCAAATGGGACGCAGGGCCGCCTCCGCTGTTCCATCGCGGTGAAAGCAGCCATGAAGATGCAAAGCCGGCGCACATGGCGCCGGCTTAGTTTCCAGACTCAGGTCCTTGAGGCCTCTACCTTGCTACTTTGACCTCGACGCGGTTCACATATGCATCCTGAAGCGCGGCTATGATGTTGCCGTGGGGATCGTTCAGGCTCATAGTGGCGGTTGCTACCACTTCAGCGAGCTGCGCCTTCTCTGCATCGGTGAGAAGGTTGAACTTGGCCAGGTCCTGCGCGTTGGTCGTATTGGCCTTTATGGGCCTTCCGTTGCGGTCGGAGCAGAACTTGGTGAACCATGCGACGATGTCATTGACGGTCTTGCCCCTGAAGAAAGCCTGGTAGGCATCCATCTGCTTGTACCACTCGTTGGCAGCGTTCATGCCGTAGTTGTCGCCGCGCTGCCTCTTTGTGAGCCAGCCGTTGACCTCTGCGGTGATGAACTCGACGGTGTTCTCGGTCTTCTTCGTCACCTTCTCGGCCTCATGGTCGGTGTAATTGTAGCCGGGGGTGCCGGGCCAGCCGGAGAAATGAGGCATGCTTGCGCCGTCGTAGTTGGGGGTGCTGATCTCGTACATGTCGACGAAGCTGTCGAGGATCTTGCCGTCTGCATCGAACATGACCCTGGCGATTGCGATATTGAAGCTGTACACGGGCACCTTCTCGGAGTCGGAACCAGGTCCGAGCCTGAAGATCACGGACTTGCCGAGGCCCTCGTATACTGCCTTGGCTGCTGCGGGTATCTCGGACTTCGCCACTACCTTCGGCTTCTCTGAAGCGACCGCGATGTTCGCGCCGGCCTTGTTCAGAGCTGCCGTGACGGCGGCGAGTATGCCCTTCGAGGAGTATGTCGCGCCGGAGACCGCATCGATGCCGGCGACGCCGTTCGACTTGATGACCTTGCCGGAGATCTCCTCATAAGCCATATCGAAGATACCGTCGGTGTCGTGCCTCTCAAGCACCTTTATGGCCTTGACGGCTCCGCCTTCGACCGTCACCGCGAGCTTTATCTTTCCGAGATAACCCTCCGCTTCGCCCTCGAATACGCCGTTGGTGTAAGCGAGAACGGACATCCCGAGCGCTGCTGTGAGCAACACAGCGACTACTATTGCTAGTGCCTTCCTCATGTGCTTTCCTCCTTAGAATAATCAGTTTGATAGGCAACCTATTGTGAATGTTATCACTTTACCAGCCCTTATTCAACTTCCTCTATCCATTTAGGCATCAGCGGACGGCAGAAACGCTGCCTGCCGCAGGCAAGCCCTGAAGGTCATAGGCAAACGCCGTAGAATATGTCTATGATTGATTTCGCGCAGGAGGGCCGATGGTCAGGGAGATTCTTAAGCTCGGCGACAGCCGGCTATATGCATCAAGCTCCGAAGTCATGCCCCATGAGCAGGCCGATGCCGCAAGGATAGGCGAGGACCTCAGGGACACGATGGAGGCCTTCAGGGGAAGGCATGGCTTCGGCAGGGCTATCGCTGCGCCGCAGATAGGCGAGTCGAGGCGGATAATCTATATGGATGCTGGGGTGAAGACCCTTCTCATTAACCCGAAGCTTACCTTCATAGGCGAGGATATGATGGAAGTCTGGGACGACTGCATGTGCTTCCCCGGCCTTTTCGTAAGGGTCATGCGCCACAGGAAGGTCCGGGTCGACTACAAGGACGCATCGATGCATGAGAGCAGCATGCTGCTCGAAGGAGACCTTTCGGAGCTCATTCAGCACGAATATGACCACCTTGACGGCATCCTCGCCACGATGAGGGCCATCGACGCCAGGTCCTTCTCGCTTACCAGGAATCCCGAGTAACGCAGGAGGTATGCTCGCATGAAGAAGAGGATCGGAATATTAGGCGGCATAAGCCCCGCCTCCACGCTCGAGTACTACAGGTCGCTGATCTACCTCTATCACGAGAGGATGCACGATTCCGACTACCCTGAGATAATCATATACAGCCTTGATTTCGGCAGGTTCACCCGGCTTGAGAACGAAGGACGGAAGAGGGAGCTTACATCCTACATCTCAGACGGGGTGGGAAAGCTCGCGGCAGCCGGAGCTGATTTCGCCATCATGGCCGCAAACTCGGCGCATGCGGCGTTCGCCGAGGTCTCGGCCGCGGCTCCGATCCCCATGCTCAGCATTGTGGACTCGGCGGCAGAGGAGGCCTCTCGGCTTGGCTTGAAGAAGGTGCTGCTCACTGGCATCAAATACACGATGAAGGCGGATTTCTATAAGAAGGGGCTTGGCGCAAGGTCGATAGAGGTGGTCGTGCCGAACCTTTCCGACCAGGAGGAGATTGACAGGATAATATTCGAGGAGCTGGCCCTTGAGAAGTTCCTCCCCCAGAGCAGAAGGTGGTTCATCGGGATGGCCTCAAGGTACGAGGCGGACGGAGTGGTCCTTGGGTGCACGGAGCTTCCTCTGCTTGTGGGGGGCGATGTCCTCGGCAAGCCGCTTCTGGATACGCTGCACCTGCACGTGAAGGCGGCCCTCGACTACAGCCTGAGCTGATATTGCTGATATAATCGGCCGTGTGGGATGTCTGCGATTCGTTGAAGACGATTCCTCGGGGGGTAGAACATGGACAGAGGCCTTTTCAGAAGCTGCCTGAAGCTGATTGCATACGCCATCCTCATGGTTGCGGCGGTGGTCAAGGTCGACCTCCTGCTTTCCCTTGCCTCGAGGCTTCTTGGAATCCTCTCCCCGCTGTTCATCGGAATCGCCCTGGCTTTCATCGTGAATGGCCCCTTCGAGTGGCTTAACAGGCTGCTTAAGAGGGTGCCTCTGCTGTCGAAGGAAGGCAAGGGCCGAAGGTCAATCGCCGTGATCCTAGCCCATGTCTTCTTCCTTGTGGTCGTCGGCTCGCTCTTCTATTACATAGTCCCGCAGTTCATAAGCAGCGTTAAGCAGTTCTCCGCAAGCTATCCCGCCTACCGGGACCAGGTGAGCGCCTACATCAAGGCGGTCGCCGACTACCTGGATATCCAGTCTCTGGACCTTTCCAGGTTCGACGACTTCATAAAGCAGCTGCCGGACAGGCTTAGCACCTTCCTCACCGGCTTCGTGCCGAAGCTTTTCACCATCACGACTGGCGTGGTAAGAAGCATTATAAACGTGCTTCTCGGCTTCATCCTCTCCATCTACATCCTGTCCGACAAGAGGAACCTGGAGGACATCCTGCTGAGATCCATACGGGCTTACTTCCCGAAGAGGGCAGTAAGGATGGCGCAGGTGGGGGAGCTTACGGCAAGCACCTTCAAGAAGTTCGTGTACGGGCAGCTTACGGAGGCCCTGATCCTTGGCGTCGCCTGCTTTGCGGGCATGCTGGCCCTCGGCTTTCCATATGCTCTTCCGATAAGCATGATGATAGGGGTGAGCAACCTCGTCCCCATCGCGGGTCCGATAATCGGAACAATACCAAGCGTCCTTATAATACTTCTGGTCGACCCGGTGAAGGCGCTGTGGTTCGTCCTGTTCGTAGTGGTGCTGCAGCAAGTAGAGGGTAATGTGATCTACCCCCGCGTGGTAGGAAGCACGATCGGGCTTCCGCCGCTGTGGCTGCTGATGGTGATCATAATCGGCGGCGGGCTCTTCGGGGTGGTCGGGATGGTGCTGGGCGTGCCCACGGTGACCGTCCTGTACAGGCTATTGAACGAGGACCTCGACAGAAGGCTCAGGCCCTGAGCCCGGAATAGCTTCTCAGGTTTGCGGCATGGGGGTGTCACCCATGCCTTTTTCTTTTCCCGCAGGCCGGGAATCTGCGGTTGTGGCACAAACCCGGCGCGAAGCTCTATAATACGAATGAATCTCGAAGAAAGCAGTGGTGCGCATCATGGAGTTGGAGGGAAAGGTAGTAGTAGCCCAGGGCGGAGGGCCGACGGCGGTCATTAACCAATCGCTCGTGGGCGTTGTCCTGGAGGCAAGGAAGTTCAGGCAGGTAAGCAAGGTATATGGCGCGGTAAACGGGGTACACGGGATAGTTAACGAGGATTTCCTGGACCTTACCCAGGAGACGACGAACAACCTGGAGAGGGTGGCCAACACCCCCTCTTCGGCGCTGTTTTCCACCAGGGACAAGCCGGACGAGGCCTACTGCAAGGAGATAATGAAGGTCTTCAGGGCCTACGACGTAAGATACTTCTTCTACATCGGCGGAAACGACTCGGCCGACACGGTGAGGATAGTAAACGAGCAGGCGGAGCTGTACGACTATGAGTTCCGCGCGATACACATACCTAAGACGATAGACAACGACCTGGTCCTTAACGACCATACGCCGGGATATCCCTCGGCTGCCAAGTTCGTAGCACAGTCGTTCATAGGGATCAACCTGGATAACAAGGCCCTTCCCGGTGTGCACATCGGGGTCGTGATGGGGCGGCATGCAGGATTCCTTACGGCATCGTCATCAGTGGCCCAGAAGTATCCGGAGGACGGCCCGCACCTCATCTACATGCCTGAAAGGGCTTTCGACACCGATTCGTTTCTTAAGGACGTGAAACGGGTCTATGACCGGATGGGCAGGTGCGTCATAGCAGTCTCCGAAGGCATACAGGACGCAGACGGCAATCCGATAGTGACGAAGCTCGTCAAAAGGGAGAAGGACGCACACGGCAACATGCAGCTTTCCGGCACCGGGGCGCTGGGGGACCTGCTGTGCAACCTGATCAAGGAGAAGCTGAACATATCGCGCGTCCGCTCCGACACCCTGGGTTACCTGCAGAGGTCCTTCGTAGGCTGCGTATCCGACGTAGATCAGAGGGAGGCAAGGGAGGTCGGGGAGAAGGCCGCGCAGTTTGCCATCTGGCACAACATCGACGGGTCCATCGCCATTGAGCGCACGGGCTTCTATTCCGTCGACTACAAGCTGAGAAGGCTCCAGGACATTGCCGGCAAGACGAAGCTCATGCCGGATGAGTTCATCAACTCCGAGGGCAACAACGTGACAGACGCCTTCAAATACTACCTCGCTCCGCTTCTCGGCTCCAACATGCCTTCGGCATCTACCTTGAGGGCGCCGATGGTGGAGAAGATCCTGAAAGTAAGATAACAGGGCGAAAAGGAGGAAGGCCCCGGGAGACCGGAGCCTTCCTATTCTTTACGGCCTCAAGTATGATCAGGCGGCCTTCCTCACCGCGATGTACGAAGCTATGTCGCCGACGGTCTTGAAGTCCGACATCGCCTCATCGGGGATCTTCACGCCGTACTGGTCCTCCAGGGCCATAGATATCTCGACCATGTCCAGGGAATCAGCCTTCAGGTCCTCGACTATGCTCGAATCATCCTTGACCTCGCTTACGTCCATGCCCAGCTTGTCAGCTATCATCTTCTTGAGTTCATCCATCATCTTTCTTTCCTCCTTACTTTCCTATGGCAAATGTCATATCAGCCTCGGCTGCAAGCTCGCCCTGGTAATAGGCCTTGCCGCTCGCCTTGGCGAAGGGTCCTGTCATCCTGGTGATAATCGTCTCCAGCCTTAATGTACCCTCCGGAACCACCTTCCTTCTGAATCTCGCGTTCTCGACCGCCGCAAGGAAGCCGATCCTTCCCCTGAATTCCTCTTTGCAAAGCATCGCGTATCCGCCGGCCTGCGCCAAAGCCTCCACTATCAGGACACCGGGCATCACAGGCTCCCCGGGGAAGTGCCCCTTGAAGAAATCCTGCTCCCCCGTTACATCCATCTCGCAGATGGCGAAGCTTCCCGGCTTGCAGGACACCACCCTGTCGATAAGAAGAAACGGCGCCCTATGGGGAAGCACCTTCCTTACCTCATCGGCCGTGGCGGCTCCGATGTTATCGTCAACTACCAGCGCGGAAAGCATCATGCATTCACCTTCTTGAGGGCTAGGCAGGCATTATGCCCGCCGAATCCCAGCGAGTTGCTTATCGCGGCCATGAAGTCTGCCGGCCTCGCCTCGTTCGGCACATAGTCCAGGTCGCAGTCCGGGTCCTTCTCCTCATAGTTCATGGTGGGGGGAAGAAGGCCCCTCTGAAGCGCAAGGGCCGTGATGGCGGCCTCTATGGCGCCCGCGGCGCCCAGAAGGTGCCCCGTCACCGACTTCGTCGAGCTTACGGGGATGGAGTATGCCAGATCCCCGAAGGCCTTCTTGATGGCCGCGGTCTCATATTTATCGTTTAGCGGTGTGCTGGTGCCGTGGGCGTTTATATATCCGATGTCAGACGGGTCAAGCCCGGCGTCTCTGACACATAGGGCCATCGCCTCCGACGCTCCCCTTCCCTCCGGGTCGGGGCTTGTGATGTGGTATGCGTCGTCCGTAGCGGAATACCCCGCGACCTCCGCGTAAATCCTAGCTCCCCTTCCCAGCGCGCTTTCCATGTCCTCGAGGGTAAGCACCGCCGCTCCCTCCCCTATGACGAAACCGCTTCTCCTCCTGTCGAACGGGGTGCTGGCGGAGGCAGGGTCGGTCGCCTGCGAAAGGGCGGTCATGTTCTTGAAACCAGCAATGGAGGTCCTGGTAAGGGGGGCCTCTGTCCCGCCTGCAAGCGCCATGTCCAGGTAGCCGTGCCTTATCGCCCTCATCGCCTCGCCTATGGAGTTGGCCCCTGAGGCGCATGCCGTGACCACGCTCATGCTGGCCCCCCTGAAGCCGAACCTTGCCGATACGTTGCCTGCTGCCATGTTGCCGATAAGCATGGGTATGAACAGGGCGGATACCCTGGACGGGCTCTTCTCAAGGAGCTTCGCGTGCTCCTCCTCGAGGGTGGTTATGCCGCCGATCCCGCTTCCTATATAGACCCCACACCTTTGCGGGTCATAAATCGCGTCAGTGAGCCCTGAATCCCTGTAGGCGTCCAGTGAAGCCGCCAGAGCGAACTGGGTGAACCTGTCCATCCGCCTTGCTTCGCGCCTGTCGAACCAGTCGCCGGGTTCGAACCCTTTCACCTGGGCCCCTATGTCGGTCCCGAGGTCGTCGGTCCTCATGCCCTCTAGCCTTGCGATGCCGCTTCTACCCAGCCTTATCGATTCGAAAATCGCCTCCGCGCCGTTTCCTATCGGGGATATCGCCCCTATGCCCGTTATCGCTACTCTTCTCATCGCCCCTCCTAAATCCTGAGGCCGCCGTCTATGCCTATGACCTGGCCGGTTATGTAGGATGAACCCTCGCCTGCAAGGAAGAACACGAGCTCCGCGACTTCCTCAGGGGTGCCTATCCTTCCAAGGGCTATCGCCCCGAGCGCCTCTTTCATATGATCCTCCCCGAGCTTCGCCGTCATGTCCGTGCCTATGAACCCTGGGGCCACAGCGTTCACCCTGATGCCCCTTGATCCCAGCTCCTTGGCGGCGGACAGCGTAAGCCCGATCAACCCCGCCTTGGACGCGCTGTAGTTCGCCTGGCCAGGATTCCCCTTGGTCCCTGCCACCGAGGACATGTTGATGATGCTGCCCTTCCTTGCCCTCATCATCGCCGGGGTCACTGCCTTCATCATATGGAAGGCGGAGTAAAGGTTGTTCCTCATCACATCGTCGAAGGCCTCCGCTCCCATCCTTATGAGAAGCCCGTCTCTGGTGATGCCCGCGTTGTTCACCAGCACTCCGACCTGCCCGAGCTCAGAGGCGGCGGCTTCCGCAAGCCTTGCGCATTCCTCAGGCGCCGCCACATCGGCCTTGATGATGACGACCCTCGCGCCTACAGAGGCGACCGACATGACCTCTTCGAGCGCCTTCTCAGCCGCATCCCTGTCTGACCTATAGTTCATCGCCACGTTCATGCCGCCTGCGGCAAGCCTCCTTGCCACGGCAAGCCCTATTCCCCTGGATGATCCCGTGACTATAGCTGTCGTGCCCATGATCTCCTCCCGATTGCCTGAAAGGCCCGCCTTGGTGCCGCGCTCAATCGTGCGATGCGAAGCGGCTGCATCTTGAGGCGAGCACCTCCTTGGCGCCGCTTACCATGCGTCCGATTATCTCCTCGCAGGTGCACTCGCACTTGACAAGGCCGGCGGCCTGCCCCGCCATGAAGGTGCCGAGGCTCATGTCCCCCTCCTTGACTGCGCGCCTCAGAGACCCTGCCGCCTCCGCCTCCAGCTGGTCGGCGGTAGCTCCCGCCTTCTCAAGCTCGGAGAAGTGCCTTGAAAACTGCGTCCTGAGTGACCTTACCGGCCTTCCGACGCTTCTGCCGGTCACCATCGTGTCAGTATCGTTTGCTGATAGGACCTTCTGCTTGTAAAGCGGGTGTACCGCGCACTCGGTAGCTACTAGAAACGCAGTCCCGCACTGCACGCCGTCTGCGCCAAGGCAGATGGCAGCTGCCATCCCCCTGCCGTCGGCGATGCCCCCAGCCGCGATTACCGGCACCTCGACCGCGTCTGCCACCTGCGGCACCAGCGACATTGTGGTGCTCTCCCCTATGTGCCCGCCGGATTCCGTCCCCTCCGCGATCACCGCGTCCGCGCCCATCCGCTGCATCCTCAGGGCAAGAGCTACCGAGGGAACTACAGGTATCACCTTGGATCCTGTCGACTTCCACATCTCAATGTACTTGCCAGGGCTTCCCGCGCCGGTGGTTATGACCGGGATGCGCTCCTCTGAGGCAAGCTTCGCGATATCCTCGGCAAACGGGCTCATGAGCATTATGTTCAGCCCGAAGGGCTTTGATGTCCTCTCCCTCAGCTTCGCTATCTCGACCCTGATGATGTCGGCGGGGGCGGCGCCGCCTGCGATTATCCCAAGCCCTCCTGCCTCCGAGACTGCCGCGGCAAGGCTTGCGTCAGCCACCCATGCCATGCCCCCCTGAAGGACCGGGTGCTTTATTCCGAGAAGCTCTGTCACCCTTGTGACCAAAACCATCCCTCCTACCATTCGATAAGGGCAGACCCGTAGGTAAGCCCCGCGCCGAAGCCGACTGCAAGGACCAGATCCCCGCGCTTCAGCTTCCCTGCCCTGTTCAGCTCGTCAAGGCCTGTGGGAATGCTTGCACTCGACGTGTTTCCGTACCTGTCGAGCGTAATAAGCACCTTGTCCGGGTCAAGCCCGTACTTCTCGATCACCGATTCGATTATCCTGATGTTGGCCTGATGGGGGATTATGTAGGCTACCTCGCCTATGCTCCTGCCAGCCTGCGCAAGTACCCTGTCTATCGCCTCGGGCATGGCCTTCACGGCGAACTTGTAGACTTCCTTGCCGTCCATCGATATGAAGCGGTCCGGCCTTGAGTCCAGCACATCCGCCTTAGGTTCCGGGCTGAAGGGATTTGCCGCCGGAAGGGCCTTCGCCGTGAGCATCGCGGCCCCGTTGCCGTCCGCCGCGATGAAAGTGTCCAGTATGCCACCCGTCTCGGATGCCCTTAGAACGACGGCGCCCGCGCCGTCGCCGAACAGGACGCACGTGTTCCTGTCCGTGTAGTCTGTGATCTTAGTAAGCGATTCCGCGCAGACTAGGAGGGCCTTCTTGACCCGCCCCGATTCGATGTACCTAGCGCATATGTCCAGGCCGTAAGCAAATCCGCTGCACGCGGCGTTTATATCGAATGCCGCCGCCTTTGTGGCCCCAAGCCTTCCCTGAAGCAGGCATGACATCGACGGCGTGTAGTAGTCCGGCGTCACCGTGCTGACTATTATCAAGTCGAGCTCCGAAGCTTCCATGCCTGCGTCCATGAGCGCGCTCTTTGCCGCCTCCTCCGCCATCTGCCATGTGCTCTGGCCGTCGCTGACCCTTCTTTCCTTGATGCCGGTCCTTGTCCTTATCCATTCGTCCGTGGTATCCACCAGGGACGCCATCTCCGAATTATCTACTACCCTCTTAGGGACCGAGCTTCCCGTGCCCGCTATCGAGGCTCTCAACATATCACCCCTTGCCTATCCGCCTTGCCGGCTTTATCATTTGAGTGTCAAAAAGTACGATATTCAAACTATATTCAGACGACGGACAGGTGTCAAGGCAAAAGAATGGGAATACTAATCGAAAGGGGCGTTTAGCTTGGCAAGAAGGGCGGTAATTTTCCCGGGTCAGGGTGCGCAGAAGGAAGGTATGGGCAAGGGCCTTTATGATAGATATGAGGAGATCAGGGCTTTGTACTCGAAGATATCGGACTCTGTAGGGTTCGATGTCGCAGACGCCAGCTTCGGTTCCTCGACAGGCATGCTGGGAAGGACTGGGACGGCCCAACCCGCAATATTCGCCCACAGCCTGGCCTGCTATGAGGTTTATAGGATGATGGGCGGGGATGCCGGGGCAACAGCGGGCTTCTCCCTAGGAGAGTGCACGGCGGTGTGCGCCTCAGGGGCGCTAAGCATCGAGGATGCGGCAAGGATGATAACCGCAAGGGCGATGACCATGCAGCATGAAGCCGAATCCAGCTCGGGGGCCATGTACGCGATACTTGGCGCGGACGAGGATGCCATTGCCGAAGCAATCAGGGAAGCAGGCGGATACTGCGAGATGGTGAACTTCAACTGCCCGGGGCAGGTCGTTATCGCCGGCGAGGATGCTGCATGCGCAGAGGCAGCGGCGATTCTTGCCTCGAAGGGCATCAAGGCCAGCAGGCTGAACGTAAACGCCGCATTCCACAGCAGGCTGATGGCCCCGGCGGCCGAAGGTTTCGCAAGGGAGCTTGCCGGCATGAGCTGGAGGAAACCGGAAATCGAGCTTTACTCGAACCTGACCGGCGCGCTCATGGACTTCTCCAAGGCGCCTTACGAGTACTTTCCACTCCAGATGCTAAGCCCCGTCAGATGGCAGGGCCTTGTGGAGGCCATGATAAGGGACGGATACGACGAGTTCGTGGAGCTTGGCCCCTCAAGGACGCTTTCCGGCATGATAAGGCGCATATCAAGGGATGTCAAAGTCCTTAGCGCAGAAACCCCGGAGGATCTAGAGGCGATGCTGGGTTGATACCGAGCATGAAGCAGGGGCGCTTACCGCCCCTGCTCTATCTCCCGGGACATCCTAAGAAGCTCCTCCGAGACCCTTGCCAGGGGAAGCTTCCAGCTGCCAAGCCTTTCTCTGCCCTGCGCGGTTAGGCAGAACACCCTCCTTGCAGGGCCGTTCTCCCCAAGCTGCCAGCTCGAGGTCACCCTGCCCTCCGCTTCGAGCGATCGCAGGGCCCTGTAGACCGGGACTTTGTCTATTAACCCCTCCGGAAGACGCCTTTCTATGCTGGCCCAAAGGTCATAACCATGACTTGGCCCCCTTGATTCGAGCTCAAGCAAGATTGCCGGCTCCAGATAGCCGTTAATGCTGTACATCAGGCAGCAGCAGCCCTCGGCCATGCCATGCCTCCTGCAGCGTCCCCTGCCCATCGGATCACCCCCAAGCGGATTCTATCAGATAGTATTGACAATTCGTACTATTATCATAATAATATAGGTGTTAATGACACTTATAAGGAGATGACTAACATGCCGGGAATGGATGGAACCGGGCCAACGGGGGATCGCATCGGAAGAGGGTTGGGCCTATGCAGCACTTCTTCGCCGGGCTTACCATACGCGGCGCGCAACGTGAATGCATGCCGATGCCCGCGCTTCGGAATGGAGCATCCGAAAGGGAAAAGCAGGGCGATCCAGGCCCTCCTGCACAGAGGGCTCTGCTCAGCCGAAAGCCCCAAAGATAGCCCAAGGTCTTTGGAAAGTGCTGCATTCTGCATAGCAGGATGGGGCCGCAGAAGGCCTTGGGCCTGCCCGCCTTATTGAGCAATCCGCAGATAAGTGGGATAATCTTCCTGTTAAAGATGAAAGGAGCGCGACAGATGCTTGAACCACCCGTAAGGAAGGAAAACATAAGCAAAGTAATTGGAGTCATGAGCGGAAAGGGCGGAGTCGGGAAATCCTCTATCACCGCATTGGCCGCGGTGGCGCTTGCAAGGAAGGGCTTCAAGGTGGGAATCCTCGACGCAGACATCACAGGCCCTTCCATGCCCAGGATGTTCGGCCTCAAAGGCAGGCTCGCTACTGATGATGATAGGATAATACCTGCGGTGACCAGGAAGCTGGGAATTGAGGTCGTATCCTTGAACCTGCTGATGGATGAGGAGGGAGACCCTGTTATATGGAGGGGTCCGATACTTGCCGGAGTCGTGATGCAGTTCTGGAACGACGTCAATTGGGGCAAGCTGGACTACCTGCTGATAGACATGCCGCCAGGAACGGGCGACATTCCCCTGTCCCTAATGCAGTCCGTGCCGCTAGACGGCCTTGTGATGGTCACGACCCCGCAGGGGCTGGCCAAGCTCATCGTAGGCAAGTCGGTGAGGATGGCCGAGACGATGAACGTACCTATGCTCGGTACAGTGCAGAACATGAGCTACATCAAGTGTCCCTGCTGCGATACGGTGATCAGGCCGTTCGGCGACGGAGGGGATGCTTCAGCGCTACCCCAGCCGCTTGTTAGGCTGCCGATAGATCCCAGGCTCACTGAGCTTGCCGACAGCGGCGACATAGAGCTTGCAGAGGCGGCTGAGCTTCCGGCTATCGCCGAAATCATGGAATCCGCCTGAACGAAACCCATCAGGCCTTACTAAAGGAGGATGGTTATGAAAATTGCCGTGGCTACGACTGGAGGCAAGGTAAGCGTGCACTTCGGGCACAGCGAGTGCTTCGAGGTATTCAGGATAACCGGAAGCGTGCTGGACATGAGGGAAGCCGTCCTTTGCCCGCCGCATGACAGCTGCGACCTGCCTGGCTTCTTAAAGGGGCTGGGAGTGGATGCGGTCATCGTCGGCGGAATCGGCGGGAAGGCCATCGATCTTCTCGCCAAGGCGGGAATAGAAGTGTTCTCCGGCGCATACGGAGAGGCTCACGCCGCCTTGGCCGCATACATAAGAGGAGATCTCACCAAAGGCGCCGATGCGTGCGCCCACGAGGAAGGTCAGGGCTGCAGGGGCTGACAACGCAAGGGGGCGGCATCTCGGGATCCGCCCCATGAGCCGCCCTTAGTCGTATGAAAGCCTCGTGCTCTGGTCGCAAAGGGTCGGGGCGATGAGCTCCTGCCATTGCGGCGATTCCCACGAGCCCAGCTTCGAATGGACCTTGTAGTACTTCTCCGGTATGGGATGGGTCCCAACAACGACTCTCAGGCCGTATCTTTCCTCTATGAACCTCTTGAAATAGTTGATTCTGGTGCAGGGCGGATAACCGACGAGCATGCCTGTCGCAAGATGGACCACGCTCACACCGTTCTTCTTCATCTCCTCCGGGACATACTCGATGTTTCCGCCCGGACATCCGCCGCAGTGAGCAAACGCCGCGATTTCTATAGCCTGACCCTCATACTCCGAGAATGCGCCCTCTTTTTTGGAGGCCGACCTGAAGCACTTGCCCCCGCCGCAGTTATGATACCTGTCGCATATGATTATCCCTATCTTCGTCTTGTCTTGAGACATGGGATGATCCCCCCTCCCGATGTTACCTTCGTGAGAATCGCGGGCTTTCCTTCTTTTACAGGACATGTAAAAGGGCATGACTGTCTATAAAATGAAGGATTCTCCGCCCTATGGTAGAAGTTAATACAAAAGGTTCTTTCGGTGGGCAGCCTTGACGGAAGGTCCGGGAGGATGCCCCGCCAGAATAACCGTAGGCATTTTCCAGGGAGGCAGACGCTGTGGCTGAGGGGATCGTGCTTGCAGCCGGGCGCTCATCCAGGTCCGGAGAGGAGAACAAGCTAGGATTCCTCTTCGGCGGAAGGAGCATGCTTGAGCTTAGCGTATCAAGCATAGCGCATGTCTGCTCGCGCATCCATGTAGTCACAGGATACAGGCCATTACAGGTGGAACCCCTAATAGCCGGAATCGCGAACGTCAACGCGGTATACAACCCAGACTTCGAAGAGGGGATGCTCTCGTCCGTGCTTGCAGGCCTTAGGGCTGTGACTGAGGGCCGCTGCTTCATACTTCCCGGAGACTGCCCGCTGGTATGCCGCGATGTGCCTGAACGAATGCTCGGGATAGATGCTGAAGCCGTGATACCGGAATACCTGGGTAGACCTGGCCATCCAGTGCTCATCGGAAGAAGGGCCATGGACCTCCTGACAACAGGTTCGCCATATGATACCCTGCGTAGCTTCCTGCTTTCACTGGACCCAGCCTATATGAGGACGGACTGTCCCGGGATATTATCCGACATCGACACGATCAAGGATTATCAAGCAGGCCTCGGCCTTTACAAGGCGCTGAAGGAAGGGGGAAGGCTATGAGCCCCGGAATCGGCAGACCGGCAAGGAAGACCGACTTCGAACCTAAGGCCGACGGCAGTATCAGATACTGCTGCGATGTGACCATGGAGGGGATGCTGTACGCAAGGACCAAGCGGTCCGAGATACCCTCCGGCATTATCGAATCCATAGACATGCCGCATCTTCCCGACGGCTACTTCGTAATAGGCGCAAAGGACATACCCGGCAGGAACGTCATGCCGCTCGGAGTCCACGACCAGCCCTTCCTCGCCGACGGGAGGGTGGCTTACATAGGCGAGCCGATTTTGCTTCTGGCGGGCCCGGACAGGGCTGTGCTTGATGAGCTGACAAGGGCAGTCAAGGTGATCTACAGGCCTCTTGCGCCTGTGCTTGACGCATTTGACGCCGATTGCAAGCCTGAGAATGCCAAGCCTGACTTCGCATCCTTCAGTTTCACGAAAGGAGACCCCCACGGCGCATCCTCCCATATTAAGCCGACCCTGGAGGAGGAGTTCAGGACCGGCTATCAGGAGCACGCCTACCTTGAGACACAGGCCATGATCGGTTATGTCGAGGACGGGACCGTCACCGTATCGGGTTCAATGCAGTGCCCGTACATGGTGAAGGAGGCCATCGTCGAGGCGCTTGCCCTTCTGCCTGATAAAGTGCGGGTGGTGCAGCTACCGACCGGAGGCGCCTTCGGCGGCAAGGAGGAGTATCCCTCCCTTCCCGGCGTGCACGCAGCCCTTTGCGCGGTGAAGTGCGGGAAGCCCGTCAAGCTCGTCTTCGACCGCAGGGAGGACATGATCTGCACCACGAAGCGACACCCCTCCTCCATAAGGATCAAAAGCTGGATGGACGGCGATGGGCGGATAGTGTCGCGGGACATCGGAGTCCGACTGGACGCCGGGGCGTACTCGGGCTTGTCTAGCGTCGTCCTGCAGCGCCTCAGCTTTGCTGCCTGCGGCGCATACGATTTGCCCAACCTAAGGGTCGATGCCCGGGCCATACCTACCAACAACATAGTAAGCGGCGCCTTCCGCGGCTTCGGAGGGCCTCAGGCGTTCTTCGCCGCGGAGCTTCACATGGAGCATCTGGCACAGGTCATGGGCATCGACTCGCTTGAGCTCAGGAAGAGAAATCTCATCAAGCAGGGGGATTACTCCTCCACCGGAGGCAGGTTCATGAACCCTGTCAGACTTGACGAGGTGATGGGCGCGGCAGTCGAAGCCTCCGGTTACCGCTCCAAGAAGGCCTCCTATTCTGCCTCATCAGGAGTCTCCCGCCCGATGAGGGGCATAGGCCTATCTGTATTCTTCCACGGCTGCGGCTTCACGGGAAACGGGGAGAGGGACGTCCTTAAGGCGAGGGCAAGGCTTGCAAAAAGGCCCGATCACACCGTAGAGGTACTAGTCTCGAGCTCGGAGATGGGTCAGGGCTGCCAGACCACCTTGAGGAAGATAGCGGCTGAAGCTCTCGGCATACCTCTTGAGTCTGTGGTGCAGAGGCTCGCCGATACGGCGGCATGCCCCGATTCCGGCCCGACCGTGGCATCCAGGACGACGATGATAGTAGGCAGGCTAATCGAGCGCTGTGCCATCGAGATGAGGAGGCGTTGGAGCGAAAGGGCCTTCGAAGTCGAGATGGAATATGAGTACCCTGCCTATCTGAGCTGGGATAACGCCAACCTAAGAGGAAACGCCTACCCCGAGTACTCCTGGGGTGCAAACGTCGTGGAAGTCGAGGTGGACCCGCTCACATATGAGGCTCAGGTGGAAGGAATCTGGGGCGCCTACGATATAGGCACCCCTATAGACGAGCTAATCGTGGCGGGCCAGATAGACGGAGGGGTCATCCAGGGGCTGGGATATGCCGGCATGGAGGTGATGGAATCGTACGAGGGAAGGCTCCTTCAGGACAACCTCACCAATTACGCCATCCCGACTTCAATGGACTATCCCAAAGTTATGAAGCGCTTGATCGACAATCCGTATCCTGAAGGTCCCTTCGGCGCCAAGGGCCTGGGGGAGCTTCCCCTAGTCGGCGCGGCCCCTGCCTTCGCGATAGCCATAGAGCAGGCGATAGGAAGGAGAATTCACAGGCTTCCAGTTACGCCTGAGTATTTGATGAGACTTATGGAAGGGGGTTCGTGAGCCTCATGAGGATATCTTTCACCCTGAACGGCAGCCCGATTGAACTTGACGCGGAGCCCACAAGAAGGCTCGTCGACGTCTTAAGAGATGACCTCGGCCTCACCGGGACCAAGGAAGGCTGCGGAGAGGGCGAATGCGGCGCCTGCTCGGTCATCGTGAACGGAAGGCTCATGAACTCGTGCATCCTGCCGATTATAAGCGCTGAGGGGTGCTTCATCACCACCATAGAGGGCTTCAGCGGGACCAACAGGTTCCAGCTGCTCAAAGAGTGCTTCGCCGAGGCGGGCGCCGTCCAGTGCGGCTTCTGCACTCCGGGGATGATGATGGCGGCAGAGGCGCTCCTCTCCCGGAATCCGCATCCGGACGAGGCGCAGGTAAGGGAGGCCATAAGCGGCAATCTATGCCGCTGCACCGGCTACAGCATGATAGTGGACGCCATACTGGCTGCATCAAGGCTAGGTGAAGGGCTATGGTGAACGCATACAGGCCGCGGGACATCGAAGACGCCCTTTGTGCGATGGAGGGCGGTGCGACGGTGCTTGCAGGCGGCACCGACCTCATGGTGAAAAGGAAGGCCGCCCCCGGTGCGCTGCCTCAGATAACCGGCAAGGTGGTCCTGGTGGGGCACCTTGAAGGCATGAGGCAGATAAAGGTGGAGGATGGCCGCCTGATCATCGGAGCTGCGACGAGCATCGCGTCAGTGATCGAAAGCAGCATAGTGCCGGAACATGTGAAGGTGCCGCTTGCCTTAATCGGCTCTCCTTCCATCAGGAATGCCGGAACTCTGGGGGGCAATATCGTCAACGCCTCTCCTGCCGGAGATTCCCTTCCCATGCTCTATGCACTTGATGCCCAGCTTTCTATAAGCTCTGTCCGGGGAAGCCGCAGGTGCGCGATGCATGAGTTCATAACAGGGCCGGGAAAGACATCGATTGGAGCAGATGAGCTTCTTACCGGAATCTCCATCCCCCTTTGGAAGCCGTCCGGCTTCGTATTCAGGAAGGCAGGACAGAGAAGGGCTAATGCCATCGCCAAGGTCTCTTTGTACGGCATCTTCCGCATGGAGCAGGGGATTCTGGCTGATGTAAGGATGGCCTTCGGCGCGGTAGGCCCGACGGTCATAAGGGTCAGGGCAGCAGAGCTCGCCTTTGAGGGCGGCGCCGCCTCAAAGGCGGAAGAGAGCATCGGGAGCGCGCTTAAACTGCTGGCGGATGCGATACGGCCGATAGACGACCTGAGATCCAGCCGGGATTACAGGAAGAAGGTCGCGTTGAACCTCGCAGGCAGTTTCCTTGAGGAGGTGTCAGCAAGATGAGTTGGACGGCAGCACCGGTATTGTTCTGGGGGGCCTGCTGGGGCTTTGCGGAGGCGACAATCGGATACATGCTTCATAGGGCTGCAGTCGCCCTTCCCGGTTTACCTGGCTTTCTGATGTTTCCTCTCGGTGTCTTCTTCATGATGAGGGCATATGACTCCACCGGAAGGGCGGATTCCGCATTCCTTGCCGCATGTGTCGCTGCCTCGGTCAAGCTTACAGGTTTCCTGGTGCCCGGCCACGACCCTATCAGGATCCTAAACCCTGCCTTGTCGCTTCTGATGGAGGGGCTGTCGGTCTTCGTAGTGCTGAGGGCGGCCGGATTTGGCATGACACTGGGTAGGCTCAAGCTTCTTTCATCCTTTATCATGGGCTTTACATGGAGGACGATGTTCCTGTTCCACCTTAGGGTCATATCCCTGTTCGGGCTTCCCGCCGAGCTTGCCACCGGGCCAGTGGTCAGCGCGCTTAGGTTCCTGGTCCTTGAAAGCTCAGTAAACGCGGTTGTCATATGGGCGTTCTCATCTTTGGCCGGATTCCTCGCCGTCAAGCCTTTGACCTATAAGCCGGGTTATGCCTCAGCCGCCCTGGTGTTCGCCGCGGCGGTAATACTGCAGGCTGCGCTTTAGTGGCCCGAAAATGGTCTTCTTCATCGCGGGCGAAATCGACAGCGGAAAGACGGCAAGGATGCTGTCCGTCCATGACTGCCTGCCACTGGGTACATGCAGGGGATTTCTCAGCATCAAGTCATACTGCGCCGGGGACTTTGCAGGCTATGACCTTTTTGAGCTGGGGAGCGGGTACACACTTCCCCTTGCCAGGCTGTCCTTGCTCTATGGCGGGCAGTTTGCTAAGCCTTTCACATTCGACAGGTTCACTTTCGACCAGGCATCTTTCGATTACGGCTGCGGCAGGATACTTGATGCCGCCGCAGACGATGCATGCCGGAACATCTTCATCGACGAGGTGGGCCCGATGGAGCTTTCCGGGCTTGCCTTCGCCCCGGCTCTTAGAAGCCTCGTCCAAAGCGGCGCTACGACCAGAAAGAGCATCTACATAGCGGCAAGGCTCTCCTGCATTGGGCGGATAAGCTCTTCTTTCGGCATTGATGCCTTCACCATGCTCTAAGGACGGCAACATCAAGCCCTCCGGTCAGTCGGCCGGAGGGCTTGTCCATTCCCGCTTATCCTCTCTAGTTACCTCTTCAGCTTCAGGACTTCCCTTGCTGCCTCTGCCACATGGTCCGAGGTTAGGCCGAACGCCTTCATCAAAGTGTCAGGATCTCCTGATTCGCCGAAGCGGTCGTCAATCCCGACCATCCTCACAGGCACCGGGCACTGCTGGGCTATGACCTCCAGGACTGCGCTTCCCATTCCGCCCATAAGCTGATGCTCCTCTACCGTGACCATGGCGCCGGTCCTTTGTGCGGCTTCAACCAGCGTGCTCTTGTCAATCGGCTTGATGGAGTGGTTGTTGATCACCATCGCGGATATGCCCTCTGCTGCCAGCTTCTCGGCTGCGACGAGGGCTTCGAAGACCATGGCGCCGCATGCCACTATCGCAACATCCGAACCGTCGCGGCAGCAGTAGGCCTTCCCTATCTCAAATGGGGTGTCCTTGTCGGTTACCACGGGTACCTTCTCGCGCCCAAAGCGCACGTATGCTGGGCCGAAGTCCTTTGCCACTGCAAGGGTCGCCTTCCTGGTCTCCTCTGCGTCCGCGGGCACTATCACCCTCATATTGGGCAGGCAGCGCATGATGGATATCTCCTCCAAGGCCTGATGGGTCGCCCCGTCCGGTCCTACCGATATGCCGCCATGAGCGCCCCCGAGCTTCACGTTGAGGTTGCTGTAGCAGACCGTGGTCCTTATCTGGTCCCATGCGCGCCCTGCCAGGAACACCCCGTAGTTGGTCACGAAGGGCACCTTGCCCATCAGGGAAAGGCCTGCGGCGATGCACATCTGGTTCTGCTCCGCCACGCCGACGCTTATGAAGCGTTCGGGAAACTCCTTCTGGAACCAGTCAACTCTTACAGATGCCGTGATGTCGCCGCCGAGGGCCACGACGTTCTTGTCGGCCTTCCCCGCCTCTACCAGGCCATGCCCGTAACCGTCACGGGAGGGGACCTTCTCAGGCGATGCCAGATTGACGTTCAGCTTTACGAATTCCATTATCTTCTCCCCCTTCCCGCTTAATTGCAGTCGAGCTCGCAGAGGCAGCCCTCAAGCTGCTCGCGGTTTGGCGTGGTCCCGTGCCAGTTGCACTTGTTCTCCATGAAGGATATCCCTTTGCCTTTGACAGTCGCCGCGATTATCACGCTCGGCTTTCCCTTGCATGCGCGAGCCTCATCGAATGCCCTCTTTATGTCTGCGAAGTCATGGCCGTCGCAGCTGATTACATTCCAGTTGAACGCCCTCCACTTGTCGGCCAGAGGCTCGATGTTCATGACCTCCTCCACAAGCCCGTCTATCTGGAGCCTGTTCTGGTCCACTATGCCGCACAGGTTGTCCAGCTTATAGTTGCCGCCTGCCATGGCCGCCTCCCAGATCTGGCCCTCCTGCTGCTCCCCGTCTCCCATGAGGCAGAAGATCTTATGGTCGGTGCCGTCCATCTTCGCAGCCTTCGCCATCCCGACCGCAACGGAAAGCCCCTGTCCCAGGGAGCCTGACGAGACGTCGAAGCCCGGGGTCTTGTGCATGAAAGGATGCCCTTGGAGGATGCTTCCGTACTTCCTTAGGGTCATAAGGTGCTTCTCATCGAAGTAGCCGCAGTCCGCAAGCACTACATAGACCGCAGGACATACGTGGCCCTTTGAAAGGACGAACCTGTCGCGTGACGGGTCCTTTGGGTTCTTGGGGTCGTGGCGCATTATGTTGTTGTACAGGTAGGTGATTATGTCTATGGACGAAAGCGACCCTCCTGTGTGGCCCGAACCTGCTTCGCAAAGCATCTTCAGCATCTTCGTGCGCAGCTGCTTTGCCTTCTCTCTAAGCTGCGCCTCATCAAGGTTCCTGAACATGGGATGCCCTCCTCGGTTTCATGATAAGGGGGTTAAGGGAGCCATCGGATATGGGCCCCTTCCTAGATAGTAATGGAGCGCATCGCCCCGCGTCAAAGAAGAAGGGCGGTGCATGCGAATCGGAACAACCAGAAGCGGCTCAGCCGGTAATCTCCTCCCGGACCTTCTTGCTCAATGAGGCCAGTATGAGAGAATGGGACTCGTCTATCATGGCCCTAAGCAAGTCGTCCGGGACGTCGCCTTCAAGGTACACCGAGTTCCAATGGACCTTATTCAAGTAGTAGCCGGGGAAGATGTCCGGATGCTCCCCCCTCAGGATCTCCCCGTGGGCGGGCTCAAGCTTAAGGGAGATGATCGGCCTTCCCTTGCCGTCACCGCCCTTCATGGCGAACATCTTCCCTCTGATCATGTACCTTGTGGCTTCCCACTCCACCTTGTAATCCTTCTCTGCGCCCTTCTTCGAAAGGCAGTACTCGTCAAGCCATCCGTACTTCATCAAACATCTCCGTCCTGCCCATCTGTCCTCTTGCGCCCTCTCGTCTGCCGCCTGCGCTGTTGCCCTCTCTTTTATCCGGCGAAGTACTATAATCGAATCAGGAGAGGAGGCAATAACATGGGCGGCACTGATAGTCCGGGTTCCCTTCTTTCGGGCCAGAGCTTGGCGGCGAGGATCCTTCAGGCCGTTTTGGTGGCGCTTCTTGGCTTCGCGCTGTTGAACGCGGCCTTCATGCTCGATTTCCTTTACCAGTCGGCTTTCAGGCGCATAGCGGGCCTCTTTATGAATCCTGAGGAGTTTAACGAGCTTGAGTGGCTGCGCACTATCATGAACCTGTCCTTCATGGGCCTTATGGCGGCTGCCTCATACTTCGTCCTCAGGTCAGGCTTCCATCTGGTCATCAAGGCGGCGTTTCTGGCGGTCCCTACTGCGACTGTTCTTCTTATCACCTACATCACACTGTACCCTAGGAACACGCTTGCCGTTGCCGCATGTGTCATCGAGTTTCTGGCAGCCTTTGCCGTATTGCTGAAGAAGAGGGCCCACTGGCTCTATTTCTTCTCATTCCTTCTGACCGCGGCATCACTGGCTGCCATGGCCCTTCTGGGCATCGACATCTGAGTGCAGGCAACAAAGGCCCTGATGCCGCACCATCGAATCCGGTGCGGCATCAGCTCGTCTTTCTTAGGAAGGATTAGCAGCAATCCCTGAATATCCTGCCCAGCTTACCCATGCCCTCTATGATCTTCTCCTCGGACATGCAGGAGTAGTTAACCCTGCAGTGGTTCTTCTCCTGGTCCACAGGGTAGAATGAGGCGCCGGGCACATAAGCCACCTTCACTTCGGGAAGGGTCCTATCCTTCATGAGCGCTGTCGCGTCCACATCCTTAGGGAAGGTGAGCCATGTAAAAAGGCCTCCTTCGGGGTTCGTATAGCTTACGCTCTTGGGGAATGAGGAGCTGATGATGTCCAGCATGAGATCCTTCTTCCTCTTGTAGACCCTTCTTATGCCCTCAATATGCTCGTCCATGTCGTACATCTCCATGAACTTGTCTGCCGCGAACATGTTCAGTGTCGAGTTCTGCGTGTCGGCCGCCATCTTGAGAAGGCAGAGCTTCTCCGCAAGCTCCTGCTCAGCAACGAGCCAGCCGATGCGCATTCCGGGGCTGAGTATCTTGGAGAAGCTTCCCAGCTGTATCACCCTGCCCTGGGTGTCGAAGCTCTTAATCGGTGGAAGCGCCTCGCCCTCGAACCTGATCTCCCTGTACGGGCTGTCCTCGATTATTATCACATCGTATTCGTTTGCCAGCTCCACGAGCCTCTTCCTTCTGGCAAGGCTCATCGTGATTCCTGTAGGGTTCTGAAAGTCCGGTATGACGTAGATGAGCTTCGCGTTTGGGTTCTCCTTCAGCGCCTTCTCCACCAGGTCGGTCCTGATTCCCTCAGCGTCCATCGCCACGGGCGCGTACTTCGGTTCATAGGGGTTGAAGGCGATTAGCCCCCCTACGAAGGTGGGGTTCTCTGTGATGATCACATCGCCCCTGTCTATGAACATCTTGGCTGTGATGTCCAGGCCCTGTTGCGCGCCCTGGATCATGAATATGTTCTTGAGCTCGCATGCTACGCCAGCCCTCTTCATCCTGTCGGCGAGCTTCTGCCTTAATGAGGGCAGCCCCTCGGATGTCGTATACTGCAGCGCGCGCCTTCCGTCCTTCACAAGCACCTCGTCGAAGACTTTCCTCAGCTTCTCTATCGGGAATACGTCAGGGTCGGGGAACCCTCCACCGAAAGATATGATCTCCGGGTCGTTTCCGAGCTTTAAAAGCTCCCTGATTGCCGAAGGCTTCACATACTGGACCCTGTTGGCATAACGGTATCCCATATTCCGACCTCCCATAGATTTTTCGTGTCCGCCGATTCCATTGTAATGTATCAAGGGTGCCTATTCCCGATATGTGCGTTAAAAAAGCCTTCGCGCAAGCGGCCACTTCCGAACTGAATATGAACGAGCAGGCATAGGTTTTAGAAGGTGATGTATTCACAGGCCGATTAATTGTAAAATGGCATCAGCGGGCGATGGCCTTGTGTGCCTATCCCGATTTTATTCTGAGGAGGGGTAGTCAATGAAGGCGATAGGATTCCTGTCCATAATATCGATTCTGATTCTCTCCATTGGCGCATCATCGGCGATGGCCGATGATGCAGGCACGGCTTACATAACCCTTATCGGGCACGCATCGCTTAAGATCAAGACCTCTGCCGGCGTAGTCATCTATATAGACCCCTACCAGCCCGGCGACTACTCAGAGAAGGCAGACATCATTCTAATCAGCCATGAGCATTCGGACCACAACAAGGTCAGCCTTGTCGCCCAGAATGAGGGTTGCAGGATTCTGAGAGTGCAGGACACCAACAACAAGGACGGAACGTACAACAGCTTCAACATCAAGGGCGTCCTTATAGAACCTGTGCCGGCGGCAAACCGCAACCACACGATAGAGACCACGAACGGCTTCGTGATCTCTTTCGACGGAGTCAAAGTCTACCATGCGTCGGACACTTCGAAGCTGCCTCAGATGGCCGACCTTAAGGCGAAGGGGATCGATTATGCCTTCTTCCCGATAGACGGCCAGTACAACATGGGCCCTCAGGAGGCAGCTGAATGCGCTGAGATGGTAGGCGCGAAGCATAGCATACCTTTCCACTACTTCAACGCAGACGTAACCAAGTTCAAGCCGGCGAATCTATTATCTCTTCCATACGGAGGGACCATCACGATACCCAGGTGACATCATTTGCCGGAACAGGCCGGCAATCAAGCGCAGCTTCAAGGAAGGTGCTCCATCGGAGCTTGCTGCCAGTCAGCTGAACTTGAAGGAATCAGGCCTCAATAAGCGAAGATGAAAAGGTAGTCAAAGGCATACGTTAACGTACCCTTGTAATGATTCATACCGATTGAGGCAAGCACATATGAAAGGCAGGTATCCGACATGGCAAGCAAGACCGAAACCAGGCCCATACCTTACAGGATTGCCGCTCTGGCTGCAGTCCTAATCATGTTGCTGCTGCTTACCGGATGCACGAAGAAGTATACGTTCAACTTCAAGACGGAGAGGGACGCTGTCAACAGTGAGGGCGCATGGTTTGAGGATGATCAGATAGAGTACACCAGCCTAGGTGCTTACTTGGATGATGACGCGCTGGTAAGCCCCTTCCGATTCGGTGGCGATTTCACAGCGGAGATCGACTTCTATCTGAACACGTCGGATGAGCACTATCTGCAGTGGCTGGAGTTCTACCTGATCGATTCGGATAATTGGGACTATGATGCATGGATCGGAGCCGGCATGAACCTCTCCTCTCCCACTGCGGGAAGCTACTGGGTGGGCCAGAGGAACAGTGCGCCAGGAGGCAGCGGGCCTCTTCCTGGTCTTATCGCTGACGGGCATAACAAGATGACGATATCCAAGACGGGCGACTCAGTTAGTGTCACCCTCGGCTCACATGCTTTCCCTTCGTTTCTTATACTGCCTGAGAATGTGTCAGGTTATTATAACCTTATGCTGGAAGGTTATGATGACGGAAACACGCTGGGCAAGGGATTGTATATTGAGAAAGTGGTAGTCACCTACCAGGACGGCAACAGGGTATCTGTCACACCGTAAGTGCAGGCGGCCCAATAATAAACGGAGGGTCAAATGGTCGACTTGGAAAGGATCCTTGAGGCAAAAGCCAGGATCGCCCCGTATGTCTACAAGACGCCGGTCCTTCGCATGGAGGGCATGGACGAGAAGCTCGGCTGCGAGGTTTATGCGAAGGCCGAATGCCTGCAGCGCACCAACTCCTTCAAGATTCGCGGGGCTCTTAACAAGATGTTGTTCCTTGGAGCCGATAAGCTCGCTGGCGGCGTAGTAGCTGCATCCTCCGGAAATCACGGAAAGGGTGTGGCATTCGCCGCGAAGCTTCTCGGCATAAAGGCCACCATAGTGGTCCCTGAGACCGCCCCGCGCATAAAAGTAGAGGGGATCCAAGCCTATGGGGCTGATGTTATAATCTGCAAGCTGGCCGAAAGGCACGAGATCGCAAAGAGGCTGAGCGATGAGAAGGGCTTCACCCTTATCCCGCCATACGACGACTATGACATAATGGCAGGCCAGGGCACCGTCGGCCTAGAAATCATCGAACAGCTGCCTGAGGTGGACTGCGTAATCGTCCCAATCGGCGGAGGCGGGCTCATCGGGGGCGTGTCCACTGCAGTGAAGGCCATGAAGCCATCCGCTAAGGTGATAGGCGCAGAGCCGGCCCGCATGCCCAGATACACAAGGAGCATCGAGGCAGGGACCCCGGTAACCATCGAGGAGAGCAAGTGCATCGCCGATGCCCTCCTTACCTTAAGGCCAGGCGACAGGAACTTCCCCATAGTCCGGCGCAATGTGGATGAGGTTGTAACGGTGAAGGATGAATCAATGGCGATGGGCATGAAGCTTCTTCTTCTTGAGGGAAGGATACTGGCCGAACCATCATCAGCGGTCGGCATCGGAGCCGCCCTCCAGGGGGACCTTCCGGTCAAGCCCGGAGACAAGGCATGCTTCGTGGTATCCGGCGGCAGCGTGGGCCTAGAACAGGTACAGAGGATTCTATCTTAGGCTCAATTACGAATCCGGGGAGGCAACACCCCGTTTTGTTTGCAGGGGCATTGCGCCCCTGCTTCTGATATAATATTCGAAAATATACAAATTCTGATGCATTGCAGGGGTATGCGATGGTTTACGATTGCTTGGTGGTCGGCGCAGGCATGGCAGGCCTAACGGCTGCGGCTTACGCCAGCGGAGCGGGCCTTAAGGTGCTCGTCCTTGAAAAGGAGCAGAAAGTAGGCGGCCTGGTCAACTCCTTCGAGAAGGAAGGCTTCAGATTCGACGGCGGCATAAGGGCCCTGGAGAACTCGGGCATAATCCTCCCGATGCTAAGGCAGCTGGGCATAGAACTCCAGATGGTGAGAAACGACGTAACCGTCGGCATAGGAGCTGACGCAGTCAGGCTTACCTCCAAGGAGAGCCTGGTGGAATATGAGGGGCTGCTTTCACGGACCTTCCCCGGTTATGAGGCCGACGTGAGGCGCATCTGCGGCGAGATTGCCAAGGTCATGGGATACATGGATGTGCTGTACGGAATAGACAATCCCCTCTTCATGGAACTGAAAAAGGATACTCAATACCTTTACAAGACCATACTCCCCTGGATGGTGAAATATGCGCTTACCATGCCGAAGGTCGGCAGGCTCAATATGCCCGTCTCCGCGTACTTAAGCAAGCTTACAGGAAACCAGGCGCTCATAGACATGATCGCCCAGCACTTCTTCAAAGCCACCCCGACTTTCTTCGCACTCAGCTACTTCAGCCTTTACCTGGACTACAGGTATCCTCTGGGCGGCACCGGAAGCCTTTCGGCCAAGATGCAGGAATATATCCTCAGACACAAAGGGGAGATAAGGACTGGCAGCGAGGTGGTCTCGGTCGACCCCTCAAAGAGAATAGCGCATGACGCTGACGGCAACGAGATAAGCTACAGGAAGCTTATTTGGGCTGCTGACATGAAGAGGCTATATCAAGTGACCGACGAGAGCTCGCTTGCTGATGACTCGGTACGCTCCGCGATAGATGCGAAGAGGAAATCGCTTGTGGGCAAGACAGGTGGAGATTCGATACTTACGCTATATCTTTCATCGAATCTCGATATCGGCTACTTCACAAAGGCCTCAAGCCCGCACTTCTTCTATACCCCAGACAAGCTAGGCATGAACGCCCTATGTGTGGAATATGGCCAGTCCTGCGAGGAAGGGTACGGATGGAGGAAACTTTCCGGAAGGGAAGAGCTGTCAAAATGGGTGCGCAGATACCTTGAGCTAACAACCTATGAGATATCCATCCCGGCCATGAGGGACAGATCCATGGCGCCTGAGGGCAAGACTGGCCTCATCATAAGCTCGCTTATGGATTACGGGCTTGTCGAACGCATACGGGATGAAGGCTGGTATGAGGAATTCAAGAAGCTCTGCGAGGAGACCATCCTGGACGTTCTCTCGGCCACCGTATATCCAGGGCTCAAGGACAGCGTAATTGGCACGATGACCTCGACTCCGCTGACGCTTGCCAAGATGACTGGAAACACAGAGGGGGCGATAACCGGATGGGCCTTCACCAACAGGCCTGTTCCTGCGGTCAACAGCCTTCCACGGATAGCAAGGTCGATCGATACGCCGATACCCGACGTGCTTCAGGCAGGACAATGGGCGTTCAGCCCGTCTGGCCTTCCTACTTCGATACTGACAGGCAAGCTTGCAGCAGACAAGGCGATTAAAAGACTTAAGTAAGGCCGTTTAGCGCTCCTGGCTATGTATTCCTAAGCCCCGTCATTCGGAGGCTCAGCTCCCATATCCTCTTCCCCATCTTCCGGTCGAGGGCGTGCCTGGCTGGCTTCTCCTCATTGGTCATATGGAAGAACCTTCCGCTTACCCCTTTCAGTTCTGGCGATGCGGCAAGGTAGTATATGGCGTCGCCGGACATCTTAGGGTCTCTGAGGAAGTGCCAGGTGAAGTTGTGAAGAAAGAACCTGTACAAAGGACCGTTGTTGTTTCCGATGTTCGTTCTGACGTCCCCCGGGTGCATGGCGTTTATCGTGACGCCTGTCCCTTCGAGAATGTCGCTCAGCTCCCAGACCGTAAGCAGCTGCGCGGTCTTGGAGGCGCCGTAACCTCTTAATCCTGTGTAGATTCTCCTCTTCCAGTCCAGATCGTCCGGGTTTAGCCCGTTGAAGCGGTGTCCCTCGGAGTTGACCTGGATAATCCTCGCCGGGGCGCTCTCCTTCATCCTTTCGAGTAAGAGGCTTGTGAACAGGAACGGCGCGAGGTGATTCACGCAGAAGGTCGTCTCGAAGCCCTCTGGCGTGTAGGTCCTCGAGGTGCAGTAGATCCCGGCGCTATTGATGAGGACATTTATCCTGGGGCATTTGGCCAGCACCTCGGATGCAGCCTTTCTAACCTGCTCAAGTACGCTCATATCCGCGATGACTATTTCGACATCGGCCCCATGGTCCTTTCTAAGTTGACCTTGAAGCTGAACGGCCTTCTGCGCATTTCTCGCCACGATGACCAGCTTGGCGCCGTACCTGGCAAGGATTCTCACCGCCTCCAGGCCTACTCCCGATGTAGCGCCTGTGATCACGCACACCTTGCCAGCAAGCGATTCTGAGCACTTCCTCTGAGGAAGGTTCCTGTTGACTAGGAATTTCAGCTCATCCGGCAATTCCAACTGCTTCCCCGCCTTCCAAGCTACCCGGCATCGAATCAACCGAAGTAGCGCCTCAAAAATCTCCTGTACATCTTCCCGAAGCGGGGTATGCCGTTGAAAATGTCCCCCCACAGGTCGAAGTAGTCGCGCTGGGTTATTATCCTGCCGTCCTCATGCAGGGTAAGCTTCGTAGAACCGTACATAGGCGTGTCAGGGAACTTCTTGAACGACATGGTCATCTTCCAGTCCATGAGAATCACATTGCCGTCGCAAACTACGGATTCTATGTCCATCCGAAGCGTTTTGCAGCGGCTGGCAAGCCTCATGCACATGTCGGTGAAGTCCTTGATCCCCTCGATCTTCTGTATGGAATCCCGGAATACAATGTCCGGGTGATAGAAGGGCAGGATGTGCGACCAGTCCGGTTTACCCTCGGAGTTATACGTCCTCGACCAGTATAGCCGCACCGTCTCAGCATCAAGCTTTAGCCCCCCTGGAAGGCCAGCTTCGGCCTTATTCCCAATCTCTGTCATCTGTCTACCTCGCAAGATCGCTCTGTATGTGACATGCCCGGCGCCACCGATCAACCAGCTTGTTCACGTTCATGCATTGAGTATTATTATATACTTCGTCAGGCGCGCTTTTCATCCTTCCGGCCTTCACAGCCCCACCTCTCCTATGGACTCCGGATCTAAATCCGAATTATCGATACATATATAGCGATTATTAATATTAATTTATTGATTTACGATATATTGAACGATATAATACAGGTAATCCTACTGAGAGGTGCCGCAAATGAGAAGTGAGACCATATTCCTGAAGTCTGTAGTCATCGCAATCGGGCTTGCAGTGCTTGCCCTCATCTCTTACCCCATTCCTTACATCGCAGTGAAGGCCTACGGATACTTCCCGCCCCACATCCTCTATCCGGTGGTGGCTTCTATCTACGCTTCCGCAGTCCCGTTCTTCATGGCGCTGCTGCAGGCCTTGAAGCTTCTTGGGCTCATCGACGCGGGCAAGGCATTCTCCGATACCTCAGTCGGCGCCTTGAGGAAGATAAAGTGGTGCGCGGCGGCGATGACTGCAATCTACTCCATCTGCTCGCCATTCCTTTACATGGCCGCCGAGATGGATGACGCCCCGGGGTTTGTAGCTGGCGGGCTCATACTGGCATCGGCGGCGCTCGTAATAGCCGTTTTCGCAGCCATACTCGAGAAGCTCCTGAGAAGAGCCATCGATATAAAGGCCGAAAACGACCTTACGGTATGAGGTGGCCATATGCCGATAATCATTAACATAGACGTGATGCTGGCAAGAAGGAAGATGAGCGTGACCGAGCTCTCAGAAAGGGTGGGCATAACCATGGCCAACCTCTCGATACTGAAGAACGGGAAGGCGAAGGCTGTCCGGCTGACGACGCTTGAATCCATCTGCAGGGCCTTGGAATGCCAGCCCGGGGACATCTTGGAATATAGGGATTGATGCATTGCGGCCCTCTGTCTATAAGAACATACCAATCAAAGGCGAGGCGAAAGAGAATGACCGACAAGAACCCTATAATTGATGGAATCGACGACATCCATGGGCTGGAGATGCTGTTCCGTCAGCATCCGGAGGGCTTCAGGGAGCATCTTGCCGAAGCTATAGCGACAATGCCCGATTCAAAGGTCCTGATGGTATGGAAGGAGAGGCTGGAGTACTCCGGTTCAGGCATCCCTTCCAGAAGGCCACTTTTCGGCAAAGAGCTCGTCGTCATGCTGCTACTGGCGGTAGCCGCTGGTATCACGGCAAGGATCGCGCTTCTTCTTTTCGAGCAGAAGCCCGTATTGCCGGTCAATATGGTGACATTCGTAGTTGCTTCCATCGCCGCCCTTTTCGTGGCAATGAAGCCCCCGAAGGGTATGATCCGGCTCGCAATCGCGGCAATGCTCATCATCCCGCCGATTTTCGTAAACCTTCTTCCCTCGGGGATGGCTGACAGCACGACGCTCGCCTACCTGCACCTTCCCATACTGCTCTGGATAGCCCTGGGCCTGGCGTTTGCGGGGGATTCCTTCCAGAAAGGAGAGGCCAGGTTGTCTTTCCTCAAGTTCAACGGCCAGTTCGCCGTCATATACCTAAGCATGGCGGTGGCAGGCATGATGCTTGCGGCGCTCACTAGCGCCCTGTTCGGAATCATCGGGCTGGACATCTCGGAGTTCTACTTCACGAATGTAGTCCTGTTCGGAGCGGCGTCGCTTGCAGTCGTGGCAGCCTATCTAGCATCGGGAGAGCTGAAGCTTGCAAAGGCTGTCGCGCCTTACCTGGCAAGGATATTCAGCCCGATCATACTTGCGACGCTTGTCGTCTACCTTGCTGCATCAGCCTGGATGGGCAAGAATCCCCTTTCGGACAGGGACTTCCTGCTCTCCTTCAACTTCCTGCTGATAGCCGCACTGGCTGTGACCATCTTCTCCATAGCCGAGAGGGGCGCAGGATCCAAAAAGGACATCGGAGATTTCGTCAACGCTGCTTTGATAGCATTCTCGATCGCCGTGGATGCAGTCGCCCTCTTCTCCATACTCTTCCGCCTTGCCTCATACGGCATCACGCCAAACAGGCTCGCCGTCCTGGGCATGAACCTTGCGGTGCTTGTGAACCTGTTCCTGGTGCTGGTCTCATATGTGGGCTTTATAGGCGGCAAGAGCGATATCTCCCCTGTTCAGAGGGCCGTCACAGGATACCTCCCGATATATGGGGCATGGGCCGCGATCGTAGTGTTCGTCTTCCCTTTACTGTTTGGTTAAACATCAAGGCAGATGCCTCTTCATCAAGACCTCTTCAACAAGGATTTTGTACGGTTTCATCGAATGGGTTATCGGGAGGCGATTTCTATGAGAGTCGGAAGGCTGTTGTTGATTGCCGTAGTTCTTCTGGCAATGATTGGTATGCAGGGTTGTGCAAAGACTTGGTCCGTTGACTTCACTCGGGTCAGCAATATCAATAATTGGCTGCTAAGTTCGGATTACATTATTGTTCCAGGGATTGGCCTGGTGTTGGAGGACAGCAACAACGTCACTGCACCGATTGTTCTCACCGGAGATTTCGCGATTACTGTCAGGTTCAAGCTGGCCACAACTACTGATCAGAGGGTGCTGGGGGCAATCTGGCTGGGGAGCATACCCAATTACCCATTCTCGCAGAGCATAATCTCCTTCTATTTCGAACACGGCGGCGCTAGCGACCCGTATTTCGAGATTTGGACGGACGGACCTACAACCGATATCGACTTGATGAACACTTCGAGTACCGAGATCCCTGGCATGGTAAACAACGCTATCAACACCTACACGATTGTAAAAACCGGTGACAACTTCGAAGCGAGGCTGAATGGAGTCTTGCTTTGGTCCTGGTTCAACACCAGGTATGAATCCGATACATTCTACCTTACTTTAAATTCCTCGTGGCTTACAAACAATCAGGTCATATACAAGAGCGTAAAGATCGAAGCGGACAGCAGCAACATGACGCCAGCGGCCACCTCACTAGGGATGGAAGCCGGTGGCAGCCTCGGAGATGGAAGCTGCCCGATATAGGCAGTTGGGCAAAGGGGACCGTATACCAATGAGCGAAGCCGGGATGGGCGAAATCCGCTACCTCCCGGCTTTCTGATTTGATCTTCGGTTATGCTACAGTATAGCCTTCCTCCGAGATCGCCTTCTTCATATTCTCCGCAGACACCTTGGCAGGGTCGAACTCCACTGTGACCTTGCCCGTTGCGAGCACCACATCCGCCTGCTTTACTCCGTCAAGCGAGCCTAAGGCCTTCTTCACGGCGTTTACGCAATGCATACATGACATTCCCTTTACATCCAATACCAGCTTCTCCATGAGCAGTCCCTCCAATCTTTTCCTATATTAAGTCTATCGCCTTGACCAGCTTGTCCACGGGCACCATCCTGCCCAGCTCGTCCATCACTGAAATCTTCGCAAGCGTCCATCCTTCTATCGCGCTCAGGTCGGCTCCTGCCTCCCTGAAGGGTTCGGGATTCAGCACGAAAACTATATCCTTGTCGTTAGAGTCCAGGTCCTTCGCCCATTCGAACATGTTCCCCCCGCCGAGGCTGATGCCGAAGTGGTCCATCTCGGCATGGTACTTGATTCCTGACCTGTTCGCTTTCAATAAAGCCTCATATGCTTCTGCCGGTCCTTCAGCGGCAGATCCGTCGATTGCATCAGCCAGGTCCTTGCCTAGGTATATCTTGCCTTCGGCGACGGATGCGCCCGGCAGTCTTCCGAGATCTGCCCCTGCTGCAATGAAAGGCGCGGCATCTATGACGAAAGTCAGGTCGTAACCTTCCTTGGCGGCAGTTGTGGACCTAAAGATGAACTTGGCTGACGAATCCTCGGCATTGATGGACCAGCCGCCGTAGACCGGCTCTTCACTCACGCCCGCGGGCATCGCCTTCAGCGCAGCCTCGAATGCCGGGACTGACCATCTCCCGATGATGTCCATGGACCCTGTGACCGTTAACACCGAGAACACCACGACAGCCAATGCCGCCGCCAGCCCGATTATTATGAATGTGCGATTAGTATTCATGTTATCAGCCCTTCCGTCTCTTCCCGTTTCTTTATTCATATGCTCTGAACCTCTTCAGCCTCAGTGCATTCGTAAGCACGGATACAGAGCTCATCGACATTGCCGCCGCGGCGAACATGGGGTTAAGAAGTGGTCCTCCGAACAGGTAGAACAGCCCTGCTGCAAGAGGTATGCCCGCGGAGTTATAGCCGAAAGCCCAGAACAGGTTCTGCTTGATGTTGCTTATCGTAGCCTTGCTGAGCTTAATCGCAGACGGCACTCCCATAAGGTCGTTTCTCATGAGAACTATGTCGGCCGACTCCATCGCGACGTCGGTTCCCGAGCCTATGGCGATTCCCACCTCAGCCTGGGCGAGGGCGGGTGCGTCGTTTATGCCGTCTCCAACCATGGCGACGACTTTCCCCTCCGCCTGCAGCTTCTTTACCATCTCGGCCTTATCCTGCGGCAGAACTTCCGAAAGGACCCTCGTCACCCCGACCTTCGATGCAATGGCGGCTGCAGTCCTTGCGTTGTCGCCGGTGATCATGACAGTCTCTATGCCCATATCCTGAAGCTTCCTGATGGCCCTTTCGCTGTTATCCTTCACCACGTCAGCCACGGCGATTATGCCGGCCAGAGCGCCGCCAGCTGCCACATACATTGGGGTCTTGCCCTCTTCGGCCAGCTCATCTGACTTTTGCATGAGTCCGCCCAGGGCTATGCCCCTGGTGTCCATGAGCTTCCTGTTTCCTATGAGCACATCGGCGCCTTCCATCCTAACGGCAATTCCGAAACCCGGGATGGCCTCGAAACCCTGAAGCTCGGACAGCTTCAATCCGTCGGCCTCCGCCCTTCTTACTATGGATTCCCCGAGAGGATGCTCCGAGCCCTTCTCGGCGGATGCCGCCATTGCAAGAAGGCGCTCTGCTGTCATGCCCTCGGCCGGCACGATGTCCGTAACCTCCGGCTTGCCCTTGGTTATGGTGCCGGTCTTATCGAACACCACCGTATTCACCTTATGCGTTATCTCAAGGGCTTCGCCGCTTTTTATCAGGATCCCGTACTCGGCTCCCTTGCCAGTTCCCACCATTATCGCAGTTGGAGTGGCAAGGCCCAGTGCGCAGGGGCAGGCGATTACCAGCACGGAGATGAATATCGTAAGCGAGAACTCAAGCGACTTGCCTCCTATCATCCAGGCGATGAAGGCGATTACCGCGATCAACGTAACCGCTGGTACGAAGTAGCCCGATACTATATCGGCCATCTTTGCTATAGGGGCCTTCGAGCCCTGGGCATCCTCGACTAGCTTTATGATCTGCGCAAGCGCGGTCTCCTTGCCCACCTTGGTGGCCTTGAAGCGTATCATGCCGTTCTTGTTGATGCTTGCGGCGAAGACAGGGTCTCCTGCCTTCTTGTCCACCGGCATGCTCTCGCCGGTAAGCATGGACTCGTCGACGGCGGTGTATCCTTCTATGACCATGCCGTCCACGGGCATCTTCTCGCCCGGCCTTACAAGCAGGATGTCGCCTATCTCGACTTCCTCGATAGGCATTACGACCTCGGCCCCGTCATGTATTACGACCGCTGTCTTGGGTGCAAGCCCCATAAGCTTCTTTATCGCCTCAGACGTCTTCCCCTTGGACACGGATTCAAGGTATTTCCCCAGCAGTATGAGCGCGATAATCACTCCGGCGGTCTCGAAGTAAAGGCCCTCTACCGCCTCAAAGTGGCCAGTGATTATCCTGTACGTCGAATAGAGGCTGAAAACAACGGCTGCCGTCGTACCCATGGCGATCAGGGAATCCATATTGGGGCTGCGCTGCACAAGCGCCTTGAAGCCCACGGAGTAGAACCTGTTTCCCGCAACGATAATCGGCACCGTCAAGGCCAGTTGCACAAGGGCGAATGTCAATGGGTAGCGCATGGGGTCCAGGAATGCTGGTATAGGGAAGGGCAGCCACCAGACCATCGAACCCATCGCCAGGTATAGAAGCGAGAAGCCGAACACTGCTGCAAGTATGAACTTGCTCCACAGGGTCTTTATCTCAAGCTCCTTTCTGAGCCTGTCCGCGTCCACCTCTTCCCTCTTCTCGATGCTAAGCGGCTTGTATCCGGCCTTCTCTATGGCCTGCCTGATTGCTGAAAGCTTCACTACCTTTGGGTCATACGAAAGAGTCGCCCTCTCGGTGGCAAGGTTCACCGAGGCCCTGCTGACCCCATCAAGCCTTGAAAGGGCCTTCTCCACCCTCTGCGAGCAGGCTGCGCAAGTCATCCCCTCTACCGGTATGATCACCTCGCGCCTTTCGGCCTCCTCGAGAACATCGTATCCGGCTTCCTTCACCGCCTGCCTGATTTTGTCCTTATCTGCCGTTTCGGCGTCGTACTCGACCAAAAGGCTCTCGGTCGCGAGGTTCACCGAGGCGCTCTTCACGCCCTCCTGCCTACCTACGGCCTTCTCTATCCTCACTGCGCATGCCGCGCAGGTCATTCCCCCGATTTTCAGGTTCTCCTTCTCCATTTGGCTGTCCTTCCTTCTATTCTTTTGAAGGGTTCCTTCTAGCCGCCCCTATGCTTCCAGTCACTTGTAAAGCCGGCCTATAGTCACTATGAGCTCGTCTGCGATCTCCTTGTCCCCGCTTGCTATCCTGTTGACCACGCATCCTTTGACATGGTCCTTGAGGACTATCTTGCTTACGGAGTTCAGCGCAGCCTGGGCGGCCGATATCTGTATGAGAACATCGTCGCAGTAGACGTCGGATTCCACCATGCCCTTGATGCCGCGTATCTGCCCTTCTATCCTGTTCAGCCTGGATATCAGGCCCGATTTGAGAATATCATTTCTTTCCGTGGTCCTGTCGCAGCAAGAGGGGTTATCCAAACCTTCGAGCTCCATTTCTTCGTGCATAGCAGTCCACCTCCATGTCTATACTATACCCCCGTTGGGTATATTGCAATAGTCGGCATACGCTTCCGTTCATCAGCCGACCCGCCCCGGCTACCCGTTCTAACAGATGGCTACCTTAAGCTAGGAAGGACTAAAACCCCTGACAGTGATATCCTATCCTCATAGGGGAAGCATCATTAACGCAAGGAGGGGTTCCGTGATTAACCTGCGGGAGATAGACTCCGGCAACTGGAGGGAGCTTACGAAGCTCAAGGTAAAGGATTGGCAGGCTCCTTTCGTTGCCAGCAACGGGGACTCCATGGCACGTGCGCATTACGTTGAGGGCAACTTCCCCCTGGGGATATACGATGGCGAGGTCCCTGTCGGCTTCTGCATGTATTCGATAAGCCCCAAGGCGGAGTTATGGATCCTGAGGCTGATGATCGCAGACGATTACCAGTCCGGCGGGCGAGGCCGCAGAGCCACCGAGCTCCTCATCACATTGCTAAGGGAGAAGTACGGGCCGAAGCCGATATACATAAGCTTCGACCCGATGAACGAATGGGCGCAGAAACTCTATCAAAGCCTGGGATTTGTAAAGGATGAGAGGGAGTTCGAGGACGAGATAATCTACAGGCTCGATGATCCGGCTCTGCCTGCCGAAAGCATCGATTGATTGGCGCTATGCCCCTTTCGCCTCCTCAAGTATCGCGCGAAGCTCGGCGCTCGTCTCAGATAACGAGCTTGGGTCTCCTTGCGCGATGATCCTGCCGCCTTCCATCACCAGCACCTTGTCGGCGCCCAGTATGACGCCCTTCCGGTTGCTGATGACGAGGAACGTAAACTGCGGCTTATTGGCGAGGGCCACCCAAAGCTGCCTTTCCGTCTCCACATCAAGCGCGCTCGAGACGTCATCGAAGATCATCAGCTCAGCCCTTCGCACCAGCATCCTCGCCACCGCCACGCGCTGCTGCTGCCCTCCTGAAAGCTTAGCCCCCTTGGGGCCCACAACCGTGTCCAGCCCCTTTTCAAGGTCCTGAAGGTCCTCCTCAAGGGCGGCCGCCCTTACCGCCCCCATGAGATCTGCGTCGCCTTCCCTGATCCCCAGCATTATGTTGTTCCTAAGTGTGTCGCTGAACAGGTGCGGCACCTGTGGCGCATATGCGCTTCTTGGAGGGGAGAAGAAGGATCGGAGGTCCCCTACCTTGCGTCCGTTCCATTTGACGCTTCCCGATTCGGCAGGAATGAAGCCGAGCAGGGCCCTCACCAGCGTCGTCTTGCCCGAGCCGATCCTTCCGGCGATGACTGTGAAAGTGCCCCTCTCAAGCTTAAAAGACGCATCCGCCACCCCGTTCTCGGAGCCGGGGTATCTGGCCGTAAGGCCCGATACTGTAAGGCTTACGAGCCGCTCCTCGTCGCTGATATCCTCATCAGGCACTTCCGGAGGATCGCCCGACAAGTAAAGCGGGCCGTGCTTAACAAGCTCTTCCGGCTTAAACATAAGCCCGCCCAGCCTGCCCAGAGCAACGCCGGCCTGCTTGTAGTGCACAGTGAAGTAGCCGATGAATGCCGCGAAATCGGTCACGAACTCTATGTAGTACACAAAGAGGGCAAAGTCCCCTATGGACAGCTCCCCGCTTTGGATCATGCCCGCCGCGATGAGCAGGATTATCCCTATACCAACCTTCGAGGCATTTTCGAACACTGAATCAAGTACCTGCGACAGAAGCTTGTCCTTTAGCATAGCATCACGCCGCCTGTCGCCCAGCCTTCTCAGATGGGCGGTCACCCCGTCCTCCGCTCCGGCGACTTTTATCGCCTGGACCGAGCCGAAGGCCTCCCCTATCGCCTCAGTGAAGAGCGCCGTGGCCTTTCGGCTCTTGCGCCTGTACTTCTCCAGCCTGTCGCTCGCTGCCTGCGATATTACCATGACTGCTATTAGCGGGAAGAACACCAGAAGGGTGAGCTTCGGGCTTATACCCACTAGGATTATCGCAGAAACTATGGCAAAGCCGGTCATCCCCATCGTGTCCACAGACCAGCTAATGGCATCTTCCACCTGCTTGCCGTCCTCTTCTAGGATGTTCACCGTCTCACCCGGTGACACATCCCTGGCTGATTTAGGCGTCGCAAGCATGCTCTCGAGCACGTTCCTGCGAAGAAGCGCGCTCATGCAGAACCTGTGGTTCGTATCCGCCAGGGCGCCTATCAGGATGTTCACTATCCTGGCGGCCGCGGTCGCGGCAAACAGCGCCATCAGGCCCCAGATGCTGAGGCCAAGCCTAGACTCCCCACTAAGCATGTCGAAGAATTCCCTTATGATGAGGCCGGGCAAGACGGGTGATACGTGGATGATTATCCATGACACGGCGTTGGCGATATAAAGCCATGGCCTGCTAAGGATAAGGCGCCAAATGAGGAGGTAGGTTCTCATACCAGCATCTCCTCCATCCCGCCCTTAAGAAGCTTTGCGTACTGGGAATCGGGGTCTGCCGCGAGAGCCTCCCTTTCCCCGTATTCAAGCACCTTGCCGTGCCCTAGTATCAGGATGTCATCCGCCCTGTCCAGGGTCTTCAGCCGATGGGCGATGATAAGCGCGGTCCTTCCGGAAAGGAGCCGGTCCATCGCGCCTTCCATTATGCCCTCGGTTATGGGATCGAGCCTGGATGACGCCTCATCGAGGATGACGAAGCCGGGAGACCTTAAGAAAGCCCTGGCGAGGGCGAGAAGCTGCGCCTGGCCTGCAGACAGGCCTCCTCCGTCGCTTCCCAGCACGGTGTCCAGCCCGTCGGGAAGCTCGGCCAGCCAGTCGCTTAGTCCTACGTCCTGAAGGGATTCATGTAGCCTTCCGTCAGGCACAGAGCCGTCGAAGAATGTAAGGTTGTCCCTTACGCTGGCCTTAAGCAGCTGGACATCCTGCGTTACATAGGCTATACGCCGTCTAAGCTCCTCTATCCTGATGTCGCGGAGGTCTGATCCGCCAAGGATGATCTCCCCTGCGTCAGGGTCGTAGAAGCGGTTAAGAAGCCTTGAAAGGGTGGTCTTGCCCCCTCCGGTCCTCCCTAGCACGCCGAGTATGCGGCCCGGTTCGATGCGGATGCTCACATCGTCGAGCACGTGCTGCTCAGCCTCGTAAGAAAAGCCCAAGCCCCTTACTTCCAGCGACAGCGCTCCCTCCGGAAGGTTTGGCCCGGCCCCATCCTTTATCCCGCTTCTCAGCTCCAGCAGGCCGTTTATCCTCTTGATGCTCGCGCTGGCCTTCTGCAGGTCCTCCAGCTGGACTCTTACCTGCTCGATCGGCAGGTTCAGGAGATTAGTGTAGGTATAGATAAGATATGCAGTGCCTATGGTTATCTTCCCCTGCGACCACAGATACCAGCTTATCCCGCAAGTAAGCGCGTAGCCGGATGTGAACACGATTATCGTCGTTATCCACATCATGTATGACATGAGGTTCGCCCTGACCACCAAGGGCAGCATGTTCCTGAGCATTCCGTGGAATCGGTTCATAGCATACGGAACAGCACCGTTTGCCCCGATGTCGTCCACGCTTGCCACCTGTTCTCCAAGAAGCCCGTAGAACTCCGCCCTGGCTTTCCTCACCTTCACCCAATGAGGGACTGCCATTGCCTGGACCCGAAGCAGGATTATGAGCGCAGCCAGGGCGAAAAGGCTCATCCCCGCCCCTACTCTCATATCCTCCCTTAAAAGCAGCACCACCATGCCTGCAATAAGAAGGAGGTTGGCGAGCACAGTCACGGTGAACTTCGTGAACAGGTTGGACAGGGCGGTCGTATCCCCGTCGATTCTCTCTATCATCTCGCCGGGAAGGTGCTCCTTGTGAAAGGCCATGTCCAGCCTCAGGCAGTGTGACAGAAGGTCTCCTCTTAAGGCGTTTGTTGCCGTCCACCCCACCCTCTCGCTTATATAGGTGGTTAGGACCCCTGCAAGCTGATTTGCAAGGGCGATTGCTATGTATATGGCCGATGCTGCGGTAAGCGCTCCCAGAGGTTTCCCGGAGAGGGCGGAGTCGATGAAGAAGCGAAGTATCTGAGGCCCCGCAAGCTGCAAGGCGATGCCTATGAGGATGAGGGCTCCCATCACCCCCACCCTTCCCCTCTGCTGAGCCAGATATCTTGACATCAGGCTCAGATAAGTTGCCTTCTTCCTCTCCTGTCCCGGCAAAGGCATCCTCATCTCCCAGGAAGTACTGACGTGTCCTTCTCATGCGGCATACATGAAGCTATCCTCTCCCATGAGGAAGAGAACCGGCTGCTGGGGCTAATAATTCTTTCTTAACCTGCGCAATCCCTCTTCCATCGGCAGATATTTCTATTGTGGGCGCCCGCATGCTTGAGCTTACATGCGGACTTGAGCCCCCTGCCTTCTCTGATCTCTGGCCTGGCAAGCGAATGCCTGGCTTTTCGGCCAGGCATCTATCGGACTATTAAGGTCGCTTCTTTTAGAGGCTGCACAAGGACCTAAGCTCTCGGGTCAAGCACCCTTCCCATGAAAAGGATAGATCCTGTCCTCAAGTCGCGAATCGCAAAGAAGAACGGCCGGTCTGCTGCAAAACGCTTCGGTTCCGGACCTATCGACTTGGTCCCCATGACGACTGCAGTCGCCGCCGCAGCCTCGCTGCCCTCCTCATTGACCTCTATGAAGGCTTTATGTATGACGGCAGTGATGTAGAGGAACGTGTCAGATATGCCGGAGAAGTCGGCCAGGTATTCGCTGAACGCATCGGTCATGCCCATGTGCTGCAGGGGGCCTCCCAAGCCCAGCTCAGTTTCGAACTTGAACTTCGGCAAGCTTACGTTCACGGTCTCTTTGCGCAACCTGCCGATTATCCCTGTAAACATGGCATAACCGAGCTTCTTCTCGAAGCTTGAGTAATCCGTGGCCGATTCCGGAAGGAGAATGAGCATTGACAGGTCACCGCCAGCATAAGGAAGCTCCAGCGCCTGTAATCCTGCCTCCTCGGCATAGCCGAAGGTTCCCTGCTGGTTCATGAAGGGGACCTTGACCTTCTGCCTGTTAGTCAGGGTGAAGTCCGCGTCCTTCGTAAGCTCCTTTTTGAACTGCTGCTCCCACTGGCCTTTGAAGTAAATGGCGTTGGTGATGACAAGCCTGGTAAGAGGGTCAAGCACATCGGGCTTGATGAGCTCCTTTATCTTGTCTTCCGTCTTCTCCTCGACCCACTTGTTGATAGTAAGCCTTGCCTCCTCCGTCTTGCCCGCGAAATCCACAAGCTTAAGGCCCGGGCCGTATCCAGCCTGCACGGTCTCAAGGTATTCCTTGACGAAATCGAGGCCTATCTGGCTCCAGAGGGCGTTTGCTACGGAAAGCTTGTAATCCTTGCTCGGCTTGTTCAATACCGCGTTCACCTGTCCGAAGGCCTTATGCAGGACTTCCTGCGGAAGGTCATATCGCATGACCTTGGCCATCTGGGATTCGGTGTTGCACCTCGCGCCGGCGAATGCCATGGCAAGCGCCGAGGAGATGCTGTAAGGGGACAGGAACAGGTTTCCAGGATCGGCCGCTATCTGCCCGAACAGGTCGAACGCGAAGGCATTGTTGCTGCCTGCTATCTCATAGCCCGCCTGCCCTGCCGAAGCCGCAGGCATGCCAAGTGCAAGTGTGATAAGCAGCAGGACTGCTGATACTGTGAGCGATGATCTGCGGTTCATCTTAGTCCACCTCCATGCGAAGGGTAGAACGCCGGAATCCATGCTTTGCTCTAGTTGTTCCTTCCCTACTCCATTAACTCCTGTCTAGGCCGGTTCATTACCCTACATTTCCTTAAGTGTCATGATACCGCGCTTCGATGCCGGCCTTACTTCGAAGGTGTTAAGAGCCACACTGACGGTTCAAGCATCCTTAAAGCGGGTTACTTTCCGCCAATTACGAAAACGGGGAGCACTGTCATCGAGAAATCGGCGCTTTTACCTTCCTGGCTCGCGGTGATCGTTCCGGTGCCGGCATTGACTGCATCGAATCTGACGTTGCTCCTCCAGCCCGTATCTTCCAACTTGGTGAAGAAGCCAAGCTCTTCAGTGACGCTCCAATCCGGATCGACCCTCATCTCGCGGTCATGCTGGTCGTACCCGACGACAAATAATTGGCAGTACTGGCCCTGTCGTAGGATTGTCCCCGTGGCGCCTATCCCTTCCATCATGACAATCTTCGATAGTGCAGGCTCATACACGGAAAATTCCGCCGTCGCCACAAGCTCGCCTTTACGTGCCGTGAGCGTCGAGCTGCCCGGAGCCAGAGCTAACACATAGGCAGCGTGCCCGGAAGGCTCAATAAGAAGGCCGTTCTCCCCCGCAAGCTCCCATTCCGCGCTTACAGGCCTTTTAGTGCCCTTCTCGTCTGTTCCTACAACGGTGAATATCTCGATGTCGCCGGACCTGGTCGGTTTTCCGAGGCTGACTATCTGGATCTTCCTCAAAGGGTCCATGCAACCTGCAAGGAGAATGCATAGTGCCAGGGGAATGAGACAGCGGGCGAGCTTTCTTCCCATCATTGCCTGCCCCCTTCCTGCGCGCCGCCTGTCAAGGGTGGGGGAGCTTCCGATAATGGTACGGCTCCCATAGCTGTCGGCTCCACATAGACGCCGTCTTTCATCACGATGCCGATCTGGTGCTCCTCCAATATGCCAGGAGGCGCGTCGAAGTAGAGCTCAGCTCTTATTGTGGACCTGCTGTAGACAGGAAGGTCCCAGTCTATGC
>CAZNZD010000003.1:0-62294 GCA_964577435.1 uncultured Clostridia bacterium | reverse complement strand
CATAACCTTCTTACAAGCAGCGGTGAGGATGTTTCGCTTATACTTGCGGAATCCCACGTGAAGGCCATTGAGATGCTCTCCTCAGGCGAAGGTGACTACGCGATGCTGATCGGAACGGTAGCAAGGAGCGTCATAAGGGAGGAAGGCATCGAGAACCTTATCGTAGGGACGAAATCCTTTTGGAGCGCCGGATACGCTATAGCGGTGAGCAAGGGCAACTTGGCCCTTGTCAACATAATCGACGAGGGACTCAAAGCCCTTGAAGAGAGCGGCGAGCTGAGGAAGCTATATGATAAATGGCTCGGAGTCTACGAGCCGAAGAGCTTTGATGCCGCTTCCCTGGTCAAGTTCGCCTTGATCGGCATCCTTCCCTTCGCCGCCCTTGGGCTTCTTGCCCTTGTTTGGGTGAGGACGCTAAGAGAGCAGGTTGGACTTAGGACAGAGCAGCTCAAGGCAAGCGGCAAGCTGCTAGATGACGTCATCGATTCCATTGCAGCTCCGGTCTTCTTCAAGGATCCCGACGGAAAGTATCTCGGCTGCAACAGGTCCTTCGCACAGCTGGTCGGCCTTAGCTCGGAGCAGATGAAGGGAAAGAAGGACGATGAAGTTGCGAGCGGGCAGCTTCGTGAGGTCCTTTCCAGGTGGGACGAGCTCCTCCCCGGTCAAAGGACCGTCCCGACCTATGAGGCGTCGATAACAGGATCAGACGGCCAGGAGGCAAGTTACCTGGTTACTAAGTCCATATACAGGGACGACAAGGGAAAGGCCCTCGGCAGCGTGGGAGCAATGCTCGAGATAACAGACCTAAAAAGGACGCAGAAGGCGCTTGACAAGCAACAGAAGAGGATGAACCAGATCCTGGACGAGTTTCCAAGCGGTGTGTGCATCGTAAACGCCGATTACGAGGTGGAGTACGCAAATCCGGTGATGATCAAGCAGTTCGGCGACCCTGCGGGCAGGAAATGCTACCAATACCTCAACGAGCTGGAACAGAAGTGCACAAGATGCAGGCACGAGATGTCAATTCCTGGGAAGATAATCAGGATGGGCAAGTATTTTGAGCGAAACGGTTGCTATTATGACGTAACCGACATCCCATTGGTAAACGAAGATGGGTCGGTCTCGTCTCTGGAAGTCTACCATGATGTGACGGAGCGCAAACTATCTGAGGATGAGATAACCAAGAATCAGTCCATGCTCTCGGAGACGGAGTCGATATCCCACATCGGAAGCTGGGAGTGGGAGAAGGGTTCGGAGAAGATGAACTGCTCGGATGAGGTGTTCAGGATCCTGGGGAAAGTCCCGGCTCCGGACATCGCACCGTTCTTCAAACTAGCAGAGGTGTTCGGGACATCGACTCTGGATGCATTAAGGGAATCCTTCGAGGAAGTCGTTGCCTCCGGCGAAAGCAAGAGCCTGAACATCTCCGTCTCGGAGGGAGAAGCCGCAGGCAGGATGCTGCTTATTAGGATTCAGGCAAACAGGAGCCATGATGGCAAGGTAAAAGGCCTCCATGGATCATTGCAGGACATCACGGAAACGATGCAGATGTTAAACAGGATCACCCACATGAACAGGGTGTTAAGCTCCATAAGAAACATCGGCAAGCTTCTTACCAGGGTGAAAGATCCCGAATCCCTGATAACCGAAGCGACCCGAATACTGGTAAGGGACCATGGGTACGCCGATTCCTTGATCGTCCTTAGAGGTGATGACGGCATCTACAGGATGTGGAGCTCGGGAATCAAGGGAGGATGCCTTGAGAAGCTTGCAATAGGAGTCGCCGCCGGAAGCTACCCCGAATGCTTCAGAAGGGCGCAAGAGGCAAAGGAAGGGATAATGCTGCTTGATAAGGCGTTGGATGGGTGCGAGGGCGGCGAAGGGATGAGAGGGCTCTGCGCCAAGTTGTCCTACGCCGGGACCGATTACGGCTACTTCGTGGTGATATCGGCGAGTGAGAGCTTGGTGGACAACGAGGAGAAGGCGTTGTTCGCGGAGATGGCAAACGACATATCATTCGGGTTGCATGCAATCAAGAACGATGAGGCGAGCAGGGCCATGCTGGAGGAGAACCAAAGGTTGCAGGGCCTGTACGCACAATCGCAGAAGATGGAGTCGATCGGCAGGCTGGCTGAGGGTATCGCGCATGATTATAACAACATGCTGGGTGTCATCATCGGTAACTCGGAGATCGCTTTAGAGCAGTCAGAGGCCACCGATGAATGCCACAGCAGCCTGGAGGCGATACACGAGGCTGCACTGAGGGCATCGGCTACGACCAAGCAGCTGTTCGCTTTCGCAGGCAAGCAGAGCATAAGTCCAGAGCTGATAGACCTAAACGACCTTATTGAAGGCAAGCTCGAAAGCTGCAGGGGCAAGCTGGGCAAGGAAGTATCGATCTCATGGGCACCTGGTAAGGGCATATCATATGTGATGATGGACAAGGGACAAGCCGAACAGGTGCTGTCGGACCTTTGCACAAGGGCAAACAAGGCAGTGCAGGGGGCAGGGGAGATCTCCGTTTCAACCTCGATGGAGAAAGTTGGGCCGGAAACCGCGGCAAGTCGGGGAGGAAGCAGAGGTGGCGATTTTGTGGTGATCAAGGTCGAAGACGACGGCAAGGGGCTCAATGATGAGGAGCTCGCAAGTGTCTTCGAACCCTTCTCGCCGAACAAGTCGGACCCTGCAGGCAGCATGAACATGGCCATACTTTATGGCACCGTCAGGCAAAACGGTGGCTTCGTCGAGGTGGAAAGCTTGCCCGACAAAGGCTCTACCTTCAAGGTCTATCTGCCAAGGTACACTGACAGGAAGGAAGCAAGGAGCCAGGAGGGCAGGACGCAACCGGAGGGCAAAGGCGATTTGATACTACTTGTCGAGGATGAGCCTGCGATACTCAGGCTTGCAAAGACAATGCTGGAGAGGGGCGGCTACAGCGTGGTGACCGCAGAGACGCCGACCCAGGCTATAGAGCTTGTAAAGCAGAGGAAGGACATCGCCCTTCTGATAAGCGACCTGATAATGCCCGAGATGAATGGATCGGAGCTGGCCGAGGCGGTCAAGTCGACGGTGCCCGGCATCAGGATCATGTTCATATCGGGGCATTTCCCGGAGGCGATAGAAAAGCGCATGTCGATAGATAAAGGCATCGGCTTCCTGCAGAAACCTTTCACGATGGCTCAGCTTCACGAAAAGGTTGAGAAGGTGCTCTCAGGAAGCCTACAGGAGGAATAAGTAGGAGCACTAAGCGGCATTGTGATGAAACCAGAGGATAGTGCGCAATTAACATGTCGGACTGGTAAGAAGAGCGGTACAGATGCTTAAATAAGGCATTCTAAAAGCTGAGGAAGCTTCCATTCACGAAGCTTCCTCAGCTCTCTTTTATCAGCCCAGACTCTGCATAAGCCTCCCCCTTCTCAGGCGGCAGGGCTGACACCCTTGTCTTTGTAGGCTCCTATGCAGGCATCTACGACATCAGTATCCAAGGAGGTGCCCCTAAGCATCATGATCTCCTTCAACGCATCGGAAAGCGAGCAGGCAGGTCTGTACGGCCTGTGGGAAGTCATCGCGTCGACTATGTCCGAGACCGCTATAATCCTCGCCTCTAGGAGGATCTCATCACCCTTAAGCCCCCTTGGGTAACCACTTCCGTCCATCCTTTCATGGTGCTGATAGACGATTTCCGCAAGAGGCCACGGAAGCTTGATGTTTGAGAGGATATCCCTTCCCGATTGGCAATGCATCTTAACAAGCTTGTATTCAAGAGGGGTAAGAGCCCTGGGCCTGTTAAGTATGTCGGCTGGGATGTGCAGCTTGCCGATATCGTGGACTAGCGCGGACTTGGAGATGGCCTCTATCCTGCCCTCCGAGAAGCCCATGTGCCTTGCTATGCTCTCTGCGATCTCGGCGACCCCCCTCTGATGCCCGGCGGTGTAAGGGTCCTTGAATTCGGTTATGGATGAGAGGACGTCAAGGCTCTTATTCCAAGCTAGCTTAAGCTCCTCGTGAGTTTTGATCCTTTCGATCTCAGCAAGCTTCTTCTCATTGTTGTCGATTATGACGCCTTGGATGCCAAGGATCTCACCTTCAGGAGAGCTGACTATCCTCGTATGGTCCTCGACCCATATGAACTGCCCGTCTGCCTTCCTGAGCCTGTACTCCTGGACGTATTCTGAAATACCCTTCTTGAGGTTATCTTCGACTTCTTTAGTTACCCTGACCAGGTCCTCCTCCTCCACAAGCTCGGAGAACCTGAGCTTTCGCCCCAGAAGGTCGTCAGGATTGTAGCCCCAGCGGGATACGTTTGCCGACACGTACTCTATGGGCCAGTCGGTCTGATTTGCCCATTTGAAAAGCACCGCCGGGCTTTCTTTAACCACTTCATTGGCAAGCCCCAGCATCTCCTGGCTCTGAGCCAGCTCTGAGAGGTCATGGTAGATTGCATAGACGTTCCTGGAGCCATCCGAAAGCGTCATCGGGATGCAGATCACGCGGACCGGTATAGAAGTCCCGTCCTGTTTCTGTCTTCTTGCCGTGAAGTCAAGCTGGTTTCCCTCAAGGGATTCCCTGATATTATCCTCAATATCCTGCGCATTGTGCCTGCTGCCAATGAGCTCTGACATCTTCTCGCCGACGATCGGTCTTCCGGAAAGTTCGAAGAGCTTCCTGAAAGCGATATTCGAACGGGTCACTCTGAAGCTGCCGTCAACAACGGCCACCGCGTCAGGATTGTTCTCGAACAGGCTGTCAAGGTAGGTCCTCTCCTTTTCCAGCCTGTCTTCCATCTGCCTGCGCTCCGACACATCGTTGACAGTGAAGGAAAGCACCATCTTATCGGCGAGGAAAAGCGTGCTGGCAAAGAGGTCGACGTCCTTGATTGAGCCGCCATGCGCCAGCTGCCTTAACGGCATCGAGCCAAAGCCGGAATCTCTCGTTGATTTGGCCATAAGCCGTATGCTGTCTGAATCTCCCGCCGATGAGAAGCTTATCAGGGATCTTCCAACAAGGTCCTTCTCTGAGAAGCCGTAGAAGGACTGGGACGCCTTGTTGGCCATAAGTATGGTAAGGTCCTCAGGATCAACAATCAGCATGGGCAGGTAGTTGTCCATGAAGAGGGTCCTGAAGCGCTCCTCAGACAGCGATATGCTTTGCGCGGCCTCCTTCTGCTCGGTGATGTCCTGGCCGAGGAATATATAACCTAGGGTCTCGTCGTTGTCCCTTACCGTCTTCGCTATCCATCTCTGCCAGCAAGCCCTGCCTCTTACTGATACCTCAAGCTCTTCGGAGAGCAGTTCATTACCTGTGCTGACGTTACTACGCATCTTGGAGAGCAACTGGCAGTAATCCTGGTTGAAGACCTCATCAATGGCCCTTCCCAGGTATTCCTCCGGGCTTCCAAGGCCGGTCGATTCCCTTAAGGAGTCATTAATGTAAGTAACGCGGAAGTCTGAATCAAGGGAAAGGACGAACAGTGGCATTCCCTCGACGAGGCTTCGGTACTTGAGCTCGCTTGCCGATATCTCCCTTTGGAAGTTCCTTATCGAGGTCTGATCGGTGATCACCATTCCGAGGGTCTCTTCCGTCACGGGGAAAGCGGAGATGGACAGCCATCTCTGTGCACCTGAGGAGAAGCCGTCTATGACGACAGAACGCCTGTCCAGGGCCGCCCGTACTATCATGTCGTACCAGCCTGCGTTCAGGAAGCCGGTTACCTCCCTCAGCCTCTTCCCGGCAGGGAAAGGCCCCTTCTCTCCCGTATTCCTTTCGAAGGCCGGGTTGACGTCGATCACCTCTATCTCCTTGGAGGAGGAGCTTCCTGCCAGCCTGTAAAGCATGAAACCGGTGCCGATATTAAGAAAGAGGCTCTTGTACATGCGCTCGCTTCTTTCCAAGCCCTCCTCGGCCTCTATCTCGCCGGTCACATCCCAACCCACGAATGTATACCTGGTAGCCTGGTTGCTCTGGTTGATGCTGGGATAAAGGGTGAAGCTCACATACCTTCCTGCAAAGCTTCGGGTGGGCCTTGTCGCCTCCTTGGAGGTCATCCTCGACTCCGCGACCATATCCTTAAGAAGCTGCTCCGCTTCAGGCAGGATGGAATACAGGGGCTTGCCGATGAGATCCATCCGGCTTCTGACAAGCCATCGTTCAGCCTCCCTGTTCACGGACACGATGAGCATGTCCTGATCGGTGATGAAGGCAGGATGGGCCAAGGCGGTTATCAGCGAGGACCTGTCGGAGAGAAGAGGCAATAGTCCCATCTCAAGATTGCCTCTAGTGGCCGGTACGGTGAAGCCAATGAAGAAAGCGAGATAGGCGAACATATAGGAAAGCGACTCGGCGACATGGAAGGCGGGGTCTTTAGCCCTAAGACCCAGCAGCGACAGGGCGCTGCCGATTATCAGCAGCAGGCCGCCGACTGTGAACGACGCCAGGTATGGCTTGAGGAACTTCTTCATTAGAATCACTGCAAGCAGTCCGGAGATCGATAATAGCTGCACTACATTGAACGATACAGCGAGGAAAGTAGGATTCGATGAGCTGTCCACAATCTGAGGAAAGGCTCCGTAATAGATGAGCGCATAGCAGATGAACATGAATGTATGAGTCATGGGCTGCATCAGCCAGATCCTGTCCTCCCTATTCCTTAGAGCCATATAGGCAAGGATTACGAAGCTCTGGGCGGTTCTGGTCACATATTGGATCTGCATGCCCGATTGTGCCGAGTATCTGAGGAAGCCGAGGTAGCCCATCTCGCTGAGCAGGTGTATGAAGATGGACAGCCAGGTTGCAGTGGCTGCCGTAAGAAGGGAGTAGGTATAGACGTCCCTGCTGTTGCGGTTCAGGTAATAGAGGGTCAGCATAGCGATTATCGCGATGGCCATCGAACAGAACCCGAAGAAGATATGAGTGTCTACACTTCCTTGAAGGCTAATAAGGACGATTGCCGACATGATGGCTATCGCCGAGATCCCCCATATGACGTGGGATTTTATTCTCTCTAGCATGCAGCCTCCATCGCCCTAAGGCGGATGACGTTACAAAGCGATGAACTCGAAACCTTCCTTGGTAAAAACGGAGACGCAGGCTTCAACTACATCCCTGTCGAAGGTGATGGCCGATTTGGAGGCGATCTCATCAAGCGCGGCCTTGATGCCCAGCGCCGGCCTGTAGGGCCTGTTGGAGGACATGGCCTCAACCACGTCTGCGACGGCAAGTATCCTGGCCTCTTTAAGGATCTGATCCCCCTTAAGCCTGTTGGGATAGCCTGAACCATCTATCCTCTCATGGTGCTGGTAGGCAATCTCTGCAAGAGGCCACGGGAAATCGATGTCCTTAAGTATCCGCCAGCTCATCTCGCTGTGCGTCCTCAGGATCTCCATTTCGACCTCCTCCAGCCTTCCGGGCTTGGTGAGAATTTCGATCGGTATGTCGATCTTTCCTATGTCATGCACTATGCCTGCCAGTTCAAGGCCCTTGAGGGTATCTGCGGAGAGCCCGAGCTTGCCTCCTATAGCTTTGGCTAGCTGGGCCACCCTTCTCTGGTGCCCTGCAGTATATAGGTCGCGGGCTTCAGATGCGGTGGCAAGGACGCTGATGGTCTGCATCCATGTCCGCTCAAGCTGCTTGACCTGGTTTATCAGCCTCTCGTTTACGTCGCGTACCAGCCTTTCCGTGCTCTTGCGGTCGGTGATGTCATGGCTCATTCCGATTATGCCGGTGATCTTGCCTGCATTGTCTTTAACGGGGGAGAGGGTTATCTCGAAATCCCTTTCGCCTGTCAGAGTCGGCAGCCTGTCTTCGATGACGATGTTCTCGACGCCCTCCAGTACCTTCTTATCAAGCACGCTCAGCCTGTCGGCGTTTCTTTTCGGCAGTATGTCGTAGTAGGTCATCCCGACAAGCTGCGACGGTGGAAGGCCGCGCCTGTCCGCAAGGGTCTTGCTTACCATCTGGAACCTGCCCTCTGTGTCCTTATAGAAGATGCCGTCAGGGGCTACCTCGAAAAGGGACCTTACAAATGCGAAGGCCTTCGTCAGTTCCTCCTCGAACAGCTTGCTCTCGCTTATGTCCTGGTATATGGCAAAGAAGGCGACCTCCTGCTCCTTATAGGTTATGGGGAGCCCGACGAAGTTCACATCCAGGAGCCTGCCGTCCTTCCTTCTCCTTTTACCCGCCGCCGAAAGGGCATGACCCAAGGCGCTCTTGCGCGTCAGCTCTGCTGCCGTGTCCTGCTCATCTTCGGGCACGATGAGATCATCCGCCTTAAGGCCGATGAATTCGGATTTCTCGTAACCGAACATATTAGTGCAGGCCCTGTTGACGTTGATGATCGAGCCATCGTTCTCGGCAAGCATAATAGCCATAGGGTAGTTCTCGAACAGCTGCTCAAGAATTGCCGCCCCAAGCCCCCCTTCAGAGCTACGGCTGCTTGGATCCATCGTCCTCAGGTTCATCATGTAGGAATCGGTCCCGATTTGTGTGCAATAAGCCTGGAACCAGCTTCTTCTGTCAGGTCCTGATCTCAAGGGAAGGTCGAATGTCCTGGGGCTGGTTCCTAGGAGCTCCCTTAGCTCGATGGCAGCCATCTTAGCCAGGTCTTCGGGTATGAAATCCGTCAGGCTTCTGCCGACAAGCGAATCCCCGCTTTCGCCGATAAGGTCGGCAAACGATCTGCTTGCATGCTGTATGCGCCCATCGGCGCCAAGCAGAAGGTTATGAAACGCGCCTTCCACCCTGCTTTCTGAATTGGGCTCCTGTGCTGCATTTTCTGCAGTCGCGTGGCTGTTGTAGGTAACAAGCAGGTACTCCTCACCTGAGCAAACGAAGCGCAGTTGCTTCCTCGTAACGGAAGGCTTGCCTGAGAACCCCGCGATTAAACCTTCGCCGATGCTTCCCTGGTCGTCATGCTGCGTAACCGAAGGGCAGATCGGAAGGCCGTCAGGACCCAACAGCCTGTCACAAGGCTTGCCCACGACTTCTTTCTCACCGAGGCCAAGCTCCTCCGCCATTGAGGGGCTGATCCATTCGACGGTTGATTCCTTCTTGCCCAGGATGACAGCGGGCTGATTGAAGTAGCCGAAAACGTTGATCAACCCAGGAAGATCAACATTCGTGAATATGGGCGTAACATTCTTCTCGTTCATGGCCTTCGCCTTTCCGTCATTTCGGGCATTGAGATACCTTTAAGTGAATATACTATATGCGAATGCGTTTTCCTTCCCTGTTCCCTGCTTGCGCATATTATTGTATAATACTCGTGCAATGCGGAGGCGTGGTGTAGTGGTCCAACATGCCTGCCTGTCACGCAGGAGACCGCGGGTTCGACTCCCGTCGCTTCCGCCATATTTGTTGGCAATATCCTATAACAGCCCGCCGAAGTAGGCGGGCTTCAGTTTCCCTTCGGTCCACATGATCCGGGTTGCCCGAAAGGCAGCATGCCAGAAGCCAGAAGGCATACACTGTCGGCGCCGCCGCAGCCCCGCTTCATCGTCATGGAGAACAGCCAAACGCTTTTAAAGTGCATGATGAGCATCCGTCAATGCAAGGATATGGAAGGTGCGTGTAGAATACGGTCATTGTGCAAACCTGTTTGCATAAGCCGTAAGCAGCACATAAGGACCGATGGGGGGCTGGGGACTTGGACGACTGCGAGCGCGTAAGAAAGCAGCTGATGGAGCGGATAGAGGAGCTCGAAAGGCTCAACCGGGAGCTTCTGAGGGAGGACGAACTAGAGGTAAAGCTGGAATATGCATGGACAGGCAACCTCGGCCATTGGTTTTGGGACGTGAAAACCAACACGGTGACCTTCAACCCCCTCAAGGTGACTACGCTTGGATATGACAGGGGGGAGGTGCCGGATCGCGTCGACTACCAGTACTTTACCGATAAGCTTCACCCTGAAGACCTGGAGGGTGCGATGGAGGCGATGCGTGCCCACCTCTACGGCAGGGCCGCCGTATATGAGGCGGAGTACAGGATACGCGCTAAGGACGGAACCTACAGATGGTATTACGACCGCGGCAAGATCACGCAATACGACTCTGAGGGCAAGCCGCAGTTTCTGGCCGGAATCGTATTCGATGTAACCGAAAGGAAGAGCGTGGAGACCGAACTTGCGGCGAAGAACGAGATTCTTGCCAATATGGCCGCAATGGACGGGCTTACCAAGGTGTTCAATCACCGGACCCTGCTGGAGCACCTTAAATCTGAGATCATGGAGGCCCAGAGGACAAAAAGGCCGCTTTCGATCGCCATGTTCGACATAGATGATTTCAAGAAGGTGAACGACAGCAGGGGGCACATCTACGGAGACCAGGTGCTGGCTGGCTTCGCTGAGATCATCAGGGGCAGCATAAGAGGCTCCGACTTCCCCGGAAGATACGGCGGGGAGGAGTTCATGGTGGTCTTCCCCGACACTAAGCTGGACGGGGCATGGAAGATCTCGGATCGGATAAGAAAGGCCCTCGAATCCCATGGCTTCGCTGAGGGCATCAGGGTGACAGTAAGCGGGGGAGTAAAGCAATACGAGGGAGGCGAGCTGGCAAGCTTCGTCCACTCAGCTGATCTGAACCTTCTGGAGGCCAAAAGGAAGGGAAAGAACGTTATTGTGGGATGAACGGGAGCTTCGAAAGGTGTGAGGCGGAACAGCAGGGGAAGCGGACCAATAGGATTCTGCCGCCTGTTTCGCCAACGCTCGCACCTTGCCTCGATGGCAGTCCAGGGTCTATAATATCTTCTGCCGAGCGGATGTAGCCCAGTGGTAGGGCAATGGCTTCCCAAGCCATGTGTCGCGGGTTCGAATCCCGTCATCCGCTCCATTTTCATGCTTTTACAGGACTACCTGCTGCGGTAATAGCTGATGACGGCACCGATGACGGCGTCTATGTCGCAGTCGCTCAGGTAGGCGTGGATCGGAAGGGATAATGAGCAAGCTGCAGCCCTTTCGGATTCCGCAAGGCTTACCGGCCGTGCGAACTTGCCGCTCATCGCCCCCTGAAGATGCAAAGGCAAAGGATAATGCACCACGGACGGCACCCCGAGCCGGTCAAGGTGGCGCTTAAGCCCGTCCCTCTCGCTCCGGCTCCCCGTCATAATCGTATACTGCGCCCAGCTGGTGGAGAATCCTTCAGGCACCCTCGGCACCTTCACGAAGTCCCTCAGAGAATCCCCGTATATCGAGGCTATCGAGGACATTTTGGGAAGCTCCGCCTCCCTGAATGGCCCAAGCTTCTCAAGCAGGATAGCTGCCTGCACAGTATCCAGCCTGGAATTCACGCCGGCCCTTACGTTCACATACCTGTCCTCACCTGTACTACCGAAGGCCCTTAGAGAGCGCAGTGCCGACGCGTCCTCGTCGGAGTCCGTGAAAACGGCGCCGCCATCTCCTGCGCAGCTGAGGGGCTTTCCGGGATAGAAAGAGGTTATCGCCAGGTCGCCGAAGGAGCAGGCCATCCTCCCGCCGATGCTGCCCCCCAAACCCTGCGCGGCATCCTCTATAAGAACTAAACCATGGCTTCTTACGATACTGTCGATCTTAGGGAAATCAGCAGGTAGGCCGAACATGTCGATGACTAAGGCCGCCTTTGGCAAAGTGGAACCATCTGCCATGGCTTCGCCTATGGCATTCTCAAGAGACTTCGGTGACATATTGAACGTCTCCGCATCGATATCCACGAGGATGGGCACCGCCGCCCTGGCCAGTACGGCGGCCGCAGGAGCAAAACACGTGAAGGCGGGCATAAGGACTCCGTCGCCGGAACCTATGCCCTTAAGCATCATAGCCAGAATAAGCGCATCCGTCCCGTTGCCGCACGCCACGCAATGCTGCCTTCCTGCATATGAAGCCAGCTCATGCTCGAGCTTTTCTACCTGGGCGCCTAGTATGTAATCTCCCTGCAATAGTGCGGACAATGCAGCGGGCTCGATACTATCTTTAAGGGCTTCGTACTGCGCCCTGATTCCCTTGAACTCCATGCTGTCCTCCCCGAAGTGATGGACGCCTTTCCCTTGTGCGGCAGGCATAACACCTTAGGCGATTGAGAAGGCACCAGACAATGATACTTCCGCTTTGCCGTCATGCCAACCAGGCGCCCCATCCTGTATGCCACCCAGAGGCCCCAGGAAGCCAAACGCTTGCATGGGGGACGAAGGTTCCATGTAAGGAGTCTCCGGCTGCACTAATCATCGTGCCCTGACATAGGAGCTCTATGCCGGTCAGTAGTATCATGGAGGCAGGGGAATGATTAATCAAGAAGCGGGGAGGCTGGGGCAATGGCCAGGTTGGGCTATATCAGGGAGGCTGAGGCAGGCGGGTCGAGTCCTTCTTCAGATAGGGTGAAAGGGCTCTCGGATGTGGTCTTCATCGAGGAGCGCTCAACCAATCCGGCAGGCAGGCCGGGGCTTAACAGGCTCATGGCGGACATCGCGGAGGGGGATACACTGGTCACGGCCTCTTTCTCCGAGATAGCCGGATCCTCGCAGCTTCTTATAAGCATCATTGCAGCCCTGGATGCCAAGGGGGCGAACCTTATCAGCTTGAGGGAAGGAATCGATACATCCACCGGCGAGGGCAAGGCCGTTGTCCGCGCCATGATGGCGCTAAAGGATCTCGATGAGGCTTCGATGGCCGAATGGACCAAAAACAGGGTGGATTATATTAAGAAGAACGCATCGCCCAAGCATCAGATAGGAAGGAAGAAATGAAAACGCGCCATAAGGGATAGAGACCCTCATGGCGCAGGTGCCTATCTTACAAGCTCAAGGACTAGGAAGCCTTGTCCGGAGCCTTTTAGGAGCACATTGCGCTTCCTTGACGCAGCCGCCCTTCGGACCGCTTCCTCCGGTTCTCCCGCATCGACTGTCACTATTACAGGGCAGACGCCTGATATGGCGATGGCCCGCCTGACGATCTCTCCCGCCAGCTTCCTGTCAAGTCCGCGGGCATCGACTTCAACCTCTTTCACGCGGCTACTTCCTTCCCAGAGAACCTAGAAGCCCCCCGATGTCGTCCATGATGTCGACGTCTCCGTCAGCATCAAGGAGCCTCGTCGCAAGCCCTGCCACGTTACCGCCACCGAGCTTGTTTGCCGAACCGGCAAGGGAAGACAGCAGGCCGGAGATTCCATCGGTTCCGATGTTGTTGCGCTTCTTCTGCTGGCCGAGAAGTCCGAGAAGAAGCGGCGCGAACTGAGTCAGAAGCCCAGTAACCTGGGTTAGGTCAAGGCCGGTGTTGCGTGCGATGCCAGTTTCCACTTTCGAGGCCTTTCCGGAGAACACGTGGTTTAGTATCTTTGCGCCATCGTCGGTGTCCACAGAATCGAAGAAGCTGCCTATATCGTCCACCTTTGCGTCGGCGTGCCTGTCTAGCGCCCTCGAAAGGGATTCCGCCCCCTCCTGGGTGCTGGCGTTCCTGGACATCGCGGTAAGAAGCGTGGGCAGCGCCAGCTGCGCCATCTGCATGACCTGGTCGGGTTTGGCTTGGACCTTTCCCCCCACTTTATTAAGCGTCTCGGGGTTCATGAGCCCGCCGGCAAGCATTTCCAGCAAATCCATGATCATCCCTCCTCAATGAGATAATTCTATCACGCATGCGGTTGAAGCGCTCCCATAAGGGATTTCGTGAAACTTGGTTACTATGGAATGCCCGTGATGGTAGAATCGTTTTATTGGTTAGACTGCCTACGGAGGTGCACTGATGCGCTCTAGGATTCTTATACTGCTTCTGGTTGCAGCGGTTGTGGCATCATCCGCCGCATCGGCATACGCGGCTGACGGCACATGGACCGAGGCCAAGGTCAAATATGACGGGTATGAGAGGGAATATGCCACCTATATCCCGGCCTCCTGGAAGAGGGGAGGCCCTGTCATGGTGTTTTTCCATGGCTTCACGCTGGGCTTCAGGGACTACAGGAAGGGCACCGGCATGCTTGAGGCGGCCGACAAGCACTCGATCGCGCTTCTAATGCCCAACGGGCTGGCACTTAAGGTTAAATCCGCTCCATGGATCCTTAATCCCAGGGTATGGGACATGGGCCAGGTGCAGGACAGAAACGAGTTCGTTGATGATGCCGGCTTCGTAAGCTGGCTTATAAACGACTTCATAGCCCAGAACGGGGCCGACGCCGGAAGGGTATTCCTCGGCGGGCATTCGAACGGCGCCTTCTTCGCGCATTACCTGGCGGGGCTGAACCCCGGCAGGTTCGCTGGCCTGGCGTCGATAATGGGAAGGTTCTACAAGCTCACCGTGCCCAAAGCCATACCTCCCATCCCGACGCTTATAATAAACGGGCTTCAGGATTCGATACTTCCCATCGAGGGGAAGGAAGGGACGTCCCCGCAGCAGAACGTGCCCGCCGCCCAGGAGAACATCGAGTATTGGGCATCCGCTATGGGGCTTGAGGCATCCGCCTCCCGGACAGAGCTGAAGGAGGGGGGCTACCGACTTCAATACAAGGATGCGTTCGGCAAAGTTATGCTCATTGCCGATTACGTTGACAAGCAGGGACATTGGATACCCGGAGCGCGCCCTTCCGCCTTCCAGTCGTTCTTCGCTGGCCCGATAAACATGAGCTACAAGGGTTTCGACAGGGCCTTCGGGATGCTGCTTGGATCGACAGGGGCGGGCTTCAGTATATAGCCGCGCCAGCATCGCTTATGGATGCTGCAAATTGACATGCTTGCATCCAGTTGGTAAAATCATCTTTGCTATAGGGTCTGCCGGTGTAGCTCAGTGGTAGAGCAGCGCATTCGTAATGCGCGGGTCGCGGGTTCAACTCCCATCACCGGCTCCATAGGAATAACAGCCGCGGAGGTCGTACGGCCCTGCGGCTTTGTCTTACATAAGCTGGAGGGCGGCATGAAGATCGACCTGCACGGAATGAGGACAAGGGATGCGATAGAGCTTTTCATAGCCCATTACAACAGGCTTCTTTCGGAAGGAGGGGAGAGGCTCGAGGTAGTGCACGGCTACGGCTCCTCGGGGGTTGGAGGGGACATAAGAAGCGCCCTCATGGTCCTCATGGATGCATACCCGGACAAGGTAAGATATATTAGTGGTGAGATGATCGGAAACAAGGGGGTCACGGTGGTAATCCCCGATGAGCTGCTGCCATCAAGGAGGACGTCCGTGGGCACGGTCGTGAGAGCGCACCTCGGAGTGAAGCCTGTGAGCGCGTATTCGCTTGAAGAGAAGCTCAGCGGCCTGGCCAATGCGGATGAGATAATGTCAGGCCTTTCAGGTCTCGTGGCGCAGGGGGCGGCGATGAAGATCATCCAGGATGGCAGGATTCTTTACAAGAGAAGATAGGGTGGAGGGATGAGAATGGCAAACAAGGACGTCTACAATTACACGCTGAAGATCGACAAGGATGGGAGTACCCGAATATTCAATGAGACAGGCGAGCTCGATAAGCCCGAAAATCCTGTAGGCTACCTGCTTGTGGGGCTTTTAAGCTGTTTGGGGCTTACTGCGCAGTCGATTCTTGGGAAGATGCAGATAGGGTATGAGAAGATCGTCATGAACGCCCTTCTCTACATGGTCGACGAGAAGATCAGGTACGGCAACAGGATAAAGTGCACTCTGAGCCTCGAAGGAGCTCCCGAACTTGATGCGGACACCAAGGCAAGGATTGTTCAGATAACGAAGAAGTACTGCACCGTCTCAGTGACCATCGAGAAGAACCCCGAAATCACCCTTTCCATGGAATAAGGTGATTTAATGGTCAAGCCGCCCACTTTCCTGGTAAGGCTCAAGGACTATCTGATAGCGGGCCTGCTCCTGGTTGCCCCGATAGTCCTGACAATCTATGTCCTCATATGGTCGTTCAACCTTCTGGACGGGGTCTTGAGCCCAATCGTCATCAAGATAGCGGGGAAGCCGCTTCCTGGCGTCGGGCTGGTATCCGGGCTTATCATCACGCTTGTGGCCGGCATGCTCACAAGAGGGTGGATCACAAAGAAGGTCATGAAGTGGATGGAGCTTACAGTCTCGAAGCTTCCTCTCATCAGGCCCCTCTACGGCACCTTGAAGCAGCTTACCAATGCCCTGCTCTCCGGAAGCGACAAGAACATGTTCAAGCGCGTCGTGATGCTCGAGTACCCCAAGGCGGGCGTCTGGAGCATAGGCTTCGTCACCTCCGAGGATATGGGGGAGCTTGGCAGGCAGATGGAGGCCAAGATGGGAAAGCACCTATGCTCCGTGTTCATGGTGTCTTCTCCGAACCCGACGACCGGCTGGCTGATACTCGTGCCCGATGAGGACCTGATAACCCTCAACGTGAGCGTCGAGGAGGCGCTGAAGCTGATTGTCTCGGGCGGTTATGTAAGGCCGGACGACAAATAGCAATATAATCAATAAGAGAGGCGCCGCTGGCATCATGCCCGCGGCGCCTTGCTCTTTCCAAGCCCTGGTTACTGCTCGTCGGGTGCTGCAGCTAAAGTCAGGTTTATGTCCATCTTCTTCCCGTTTCTCACTATTGTCAGCTTGATGCTGTCGCCTATCTGTTTCTCCCTGACCTTCAGGGCCAGGTTGAACTTGCCCTCTGTGGAGACCCCGTCAAACGCCTTGATGACGTCGCCCTTCTTCATCCCCGCCCTCGAGGCCGGGCCGTCTTCTGCGACATCAGCGACGTATATGCCGGCCGTCTCCTTGATGCCGAGCTGCTCCGCCGCATCTGCGTCCAGAGCGTAATACCAGATGCCGATCCAGGGCCTTGCGTATTTGCCGGTCTGCTTCAGCGACTGAATGGCATCCTTGACCGAATCGATGGAAATCGCGAAGCTGATGCCCTGGGCGTACGGGATTATCGCAGTATTGATGCCGACTATCTTGCCGTCCATGTTGATAAGGGGCCCGCCGCTGTTTCCGGAGTTGATCGCAGCGTCTGTCTGTATCAGCTCGGCCTGCGAGATATCCTCAGCCCCTTCGACGTTTGCAAGGTTCCTCTCGATGGCGCTTACTATCCCGGCTGTGACCGTGTGCTCGAAGCCGTGGGGGTTCCCTATGGCTACGACCCACTCCCCGGGACGCAGGTCCTTGGAGTTGCCAAGCACCGCATACGGAAGGCCGCTGGCCTCCACCTTTATTACCGCGACGTCGTAGGCTGAGTAGCTTCCGATGAGCTTCGCGTCGTAGGTCCTTCCGTCCAGAAGCGTGACCTTTATCTCGTTCATGCCGTCAATCACGTGGTGGTTGGTCACTATGTAACCGTCGGAGGATATGATGAAGCCTGAGCCTGAGCCCTGCTGCTCGTACTGGTAGTCGCCGAAGTTTCTGAATATGTCCCCAAGGATGCCGTAATTGCCCTCTGGGGACTGGGATACGGTCTTGGTGACGTCGATTCTCACCACCGCCGGGCTTACCGCCTCCGCCACGTCCGCTATAGGAGGAAGGGCCGATGCGTAACTCGTCCCTGAGGAGGGAAGCGCTGCTCCACCTTCAAATAGGCCGCCTGAACCCTCAAGCCCGTCACCGGAGCCGTCTTCTGTCTCCCCCGCCTCGTTTGATTGCCTGCTCAGCGCAAGCCTGTCCCATCCGTCGTAAAGAACCATGCCGACCGCCAGAAGGCATGCGACAATGACTATGAATGCTACAACCTTGTATACTCCGCCCTTTTCGGACATTCTATCACTCCCGTTTTCTTACTCACCAATTGCTTCTGTATGAAGCCGGGCTGTATGAGCCCGAAGTCTCGAAGGTCTGCACATACCTTGAAAGCCTTGGGTCGTCTATCGTCAGTATAAGGTCGGACTGCGCCTGGGAGGAGCCCAGGGTAAGCGTGCCGTAGGATGCGCTGCTGACTACAGGCGTGCCCAGGGTCCCTATGCCGCCGGGATTGAGGTCCGGGAGTATCACCTCGGCGGTCTCATCCAGCTGGTCCTCCAGGGGCTGCCTTGTCACAAGGCCCGCTATGGCCCCCGTTATATTGACGTTGAACGCAAACTGCAGGATCGGGATGGCGATGAGCGTGCCTACCAGCGCCGCAGGAAGCAGAGCCCTTCCAAGGAAGGAGAACAGCCCGTATCGCCTTGTGCCGCCTGTTGCGCCCTCCTCCTCCATCTCAAGCTGCAGGGCCCTGGTGCGTATTATGCCCATGTCGAAGGCGCCATCCGGCTCCTCGGCGGGCTCCAGCTGCTCCAGCGCCTCTTTGATCCTTTCGAACTCATCGAGCAGCCTTGCGCAGCTGGCGCACTCGATGACATGCCTTTTGACCATCGCCGTCTCCTCGCTTGTCAGCTCCCTGTCGAGGAAGGCGGAAAGCAGCCTCTCATACTTGCTGCAAGTCATCTAATTGATCCTCCTTTGGGCATCGAAGTGGGGCGCCAGCGCCTCCCTAAGGGCCTTCCTGGCCCTGTGGAGCCTGCTTCTTACCGTGCCTATGGATGTGTTCATGATCCCTGCGATCTCCTCGTAGGAGAAACCCTCGATGTCGCAAAGGATCACTACCATCCTGAACTCCGGCTGAAGCGCCTGAAGCGCCGCCGATACCCTGCTGTCCATCGCATTCTTGTCCAGTACTATGAAGGGGTCCGCCCCGTGGTCTGGCAGCTCCCTTTGCATGCTGCCCTCCTCGGTCCTGACCGGAGCGTCGTACGATTCGGTCTCGGGGCGCCTCTTTCTCTTCCTTACCTCGTCTATGAAAAGGTTGGTCACTATCCTGTACAGCCATTTGTCGAAGGCCGTATCCTTTTTGTAGCTGTCGAAGGAGCGGTATGCCCTGACGAAGGCGTCCTGAGCCAGGTCCTTAGCGTCCTCGGGGTTTCCCGTCATCCTGAGCGCGGCGTTATATACCGAGCCCTGATGCTTGCGCATTAGCTGCTCGAATTCCTCGGCCCGGGACATCCCGCCGGCGGCTGTGGCCAAAGTCCGCTCGGCAAGAATATTGAGCATTCGATTTCCTCCATTGCTTGGGCATATGGGCCCGAAATTGACTAGAGATGTCGTTCAGTTCAGAATAACGACAGGGAATCGAAAGTTGTTCCCGTAATCATTATAGTGCGTATCGGCGAAGGCGTGAAACAGGCGCGGAAGGCGGCATGGCATGCATGTTCCGGACATGATGGAAAGAAGGCTCCCTGAGCCGTCTGAGCTTCCTCAAAGGGTGAGGGAGGCGCTGCTGCGCCTCAAGGAGGACGGTCACAGCGCCTTCATCGTCGGAGGGGCCATAAGGGACATCTATGTCAGAGGTGGAACCGACGACTGGGACATCGCCACATCCGCCCGGCCTGAAAGGGTCAAGCAGCTATTTCCTCATAATGCTCCTCTTGGGGAGCGGCATGGCTCCGTCATGGCGATATTCGGCGACGGGACCGTAGACATCACCACTTTCAGGACCGAGGGGGCATACAGCGATTCCAGAAGGCCGGACAGCGTGGGGTATGTAGGGGAGGTAGAGCAGGACCTCTCCCGACGCGACTTCACCATGAACGCAATGGCCTGGGACCCGTTCGAGGGCCGCCTTATCGACCCCTTCGGAGGCCTGAGGGATATCGAAGCAAGGCTCATAAGGGCGGTGGGGGACCCCCGGGAGAGGTTCTCAGAGGATGCTTTGAGGATGCTTCGGGCACTAAGGTTCTGCTCGGTGCTCTGTTTCGGGGTGGACGGCGGCGTCAAGGAGGCGATCAGGTCTGAAAGCCATGGCATCGTGCACATCTCCGGGGAACGGAAGGCCATGGAGCTGGGAAGGATGGTGCTGGGCCCCTGCGCCTCGGAGGCCCTGGGCTTGCTAGTCGAGCTGGGGCTTGCGGAGGCGGTCTTCCCCGGCCTGGATAAGGCGCTCATGATGACAGCAGCCCGCAGCATCGCGCTGCTCCCTGAGGATGCCCTCATGCGTATTGCGGCGTTCATCTCCTCATCCGAGCCCGGAGGTCCTCAGAGGGTGCAGTCGGCGCTGGCAGGAAGGCTCGACTCCCTGAGGCTGCCTAAGGCCGCCAGGCTTCACGCTGTCAGGCTTGCCGAGGGGTTATACGAGGGATATGAGCTCACGGACGGGCCGTCGGTCAGAAGGTGGGCAGCGCTCATTGGCAAGGAATCCGTCAAGGAGGGGCTCACCCTAAGAGGCTGGTATGACAGCCTGTTCCGCCCGGATTCCGACTGGAGGGCGGAGGCTAGGAGGGTGGAATCGGTGCTTGCCGAGGATCCGCCCCTTTCTATGGAGGAGCTTAAGATAAGAGGGTCTGATGTAGTCAGCCTTCTTAACGGCGAGAAGGGCCCGAGGGTCAAGGCCGTCATGAACAGGATCTACCTCGACGTATTGGATTCGCCGGAGCTTAACGACAGGCAGAAGCTTCTTATGCTCGCCTGGATGTACATCAAAGGAGACGAAGGAGGATTGCCGCAATGAAGATCGTGCTTGCCCCCGACTCTTTCAAGGGCTGCCTTACGGCGGTCGAAGTGTGCGACGCCCTGGAGAATGGGATAAGAAGGCGGTTTCCGGAGGCGGAGGTGGTCAAAGTCCCCATGGCAGACGGCGGGGAGGGCACTGTGCAGTCCCTGGTGGACGTCTCCGGCGGCAAGGTGGTCGAGAAGACGGTCCATGACCCGCTGGGAAGGAGGGTCAAGTCCTTCTTCGGGATGATGGGTGACGGCAGGACGGCGGTCATAGAGATGGCGGCGGCATCGGGCCTGCCCATGCTTAGGCAGGGGGAGAGGAACCCGAGGATAACCAGCACCATAGGCACCGGCGAGCTGATTCTCGAGGCCATCGGCATGGGAGCCAGAAGGGTGATCATGGGAATAGGGGGCTCTGCCACCAATGACGGGGGCAGGGGGATGGCGGAGGCGCTGGGAGCAAGGTTCCTCGGATCCGACGGCAGACCGCTTCCTGAACCGGGTGGGGCTGCGCTTCACGGACTTGCGTCAATCGATATAAGCGGCCTAGATAAGAGGCTATCCGGGGTGGAGTTCATCGTAGCATGCGACGTCGACAACCCTCTTACAGGTCCGAAGGGCGCATCTGCAGTCTATGGTCCCCAGAAGGGCGCGACTCCCTCTGACGTCGAGTACCTGGACGCGGCCCTTGCAAATTACGCCCATGTGGTGAAAAGGCAGCTCGGCAGGGACGTATCGGAAGTGCCGGGCGCAGGGGCCGCCGGGGGCTTGGGAGCAGGCCTCATGACCTTCTGCGGCGCGACCCTGCGAAGGGGCGTCGAGATAGTCGTCGAGGCAACAGGCCTTACGGAGAAGTGCAAAGGAGCCGACCTCGTAATAAGCGGCGAGGGCAGGACCGACTTCCAGACCAAGTTCGGAAAAACGCCCATGGGAGTGGCCAAGGCGGCCAAGGTGCACAAGATTCCTGTTATACTTATCAGCGGCAGCATAGCCGCCGGAGCGAGGGACCTGTACGAGCTCGGTGTCGAGGCCCTTTTCGCCATACCCAGCGGGCCGATGACGCTTGAGTCTTCCCTCAAGGACGCTGAGGCGCTTCTGGCGGACACGGCGGAAAACGCGGTCAGGCTGTTCGCCGCAGGCAAGGGGCTATAGGAACAAGCAGCCCATGCCGATTGGACTGCCGGAGGATTACATGGCTACTGAGAGGCAAAGAAGGATACTTAGGGCATTCGAGGGCAAGAGGGTAGCGATAGCGGGGCTCGGCCGCACAAGCGTGCCCCTGGTGAGGCTTCTTTCCGGCTCAGGGGCAAGAGTTACCGTATTCGACAAGAAAAGCCAGCAGGAGCTCGCCTCGCAGCTGGACCAGCTGAGAGGCTCGGTCTACGAGCTTCGGGCCGGCACTGATTCCTTAGATGGGATAAGCTGCTTCGATTACTTCTTCCCGTCTCCCGGCATAAACCCCGACAGGCCGGACTTCCTCTCAGCAAAGGCGGCGGGCGTCAAGTTCGCCTACGAGATAGAGCTTACGATAGAGCTTGCGGAATGTCCGGTGATCGGCATCACGGGAAGCTCTGGCAAGACCACTACGACGACCCTTGTGGGCCTCATGCTCGAACAAGCTTGCAGGCGCCGCGGCAAGGGCTCCGTCATGGTCGGGGGAAACATCGGAAAGCCGCTGGTGGAGGAGGTGCTCAAGGGCGCGGCGGGCGATTTCGCCGTACTTGAGATGTCCAGCTTCCAGCTGAAGTTCATCCGAACAAGCCCCGACATATCCGCGGTGCTCAACATCACCCCGAACCACCTGGATGTGCATCCGAGCATGGAGGACTACATATCGTCGAAGGCGAACATACTCGCCTTCCAGGGGAAGGATTCTACTGCGGTGCTTGGTGCGGACGATCCTGTGGCAGCATCCCTCTCCACCGCCTGCAAGGGCCGCGTGCTTTGGTTCTCTTCAGAAACCGAGGTCGACGCGGGCGCCTTCCTCAGAGGCGGCGAGCTTATCCTGAGGATGCCCGGCCGTGCGGATGAGGCCGTGATGTCAAGGGACGATATCAGGATACCGGGGATGCACAACGTACTGAACGTGCTGGCGGCGATGGCGATATCGGCCGCGGCAGGGGCCGAGGCCTCGGACATGCGCGCTGCAGTGCTTGGTTTCACGGGAGTCGAGCACAGGCTGGAGCATGCTGGGGAGACTGGCGGCGTCCTTTACGTGAACGACTCGATAGCGACCAGCCCCGCCAGGACCATCGCGGCACTTAAGGCCTTCGACAGGCCCATAGTCCTCATCGCGGGAGGATACGACAAGCACCTTCCGTTCGACGGGATGGCGGAAATCGCCCTCGGCAAGGTGAGGCATCTGGTCACGCTCGGAATCACGGCTGGAAAGATAGAAGAGGCATTCGCCTCAGCGGCGGCAAGGACCGGAAGGGCGCTTCCCGAAATCGAGAGGGCTGCGACTTTCGACGATGCCGTGATGGCGGCATCAAAGGCTGCTGTAGAAGGCGATGTGGTGCTTATGTCGCCTGCATGCGCGAGCTACGACATGTTCAACAACTTCGAGGAGCGCGGCAGGCGTTTCAAGCAGCTTGCCGGGGAGATTACAGGAAAAGGGAGGTAACAGGATGTCCGCCATTATAATCGACGGGAAGGCAGTCGCTGCCGAAATCAGGGAGGGCCTGAAGTGCGAGGTTGAGAAGTTCGCCGAAACTTACAAAAGGCCCCCGGGACTTGCAGTAGTCATCGTAGGTGAGGACCCGGCCAGCAGGACATATGTGAACAACAAGAAGAAGGGCTGCGCTGAGCTGGGGATGTACTCCGAGGAGCATGCCCTGCCGGACACGACTACGCAGTGCGAGCTGGTGGACCTGGTAAACAGGCTCAACTGCGACCCGAAGATCGACGGCATCCTAGTGCAGCTGCCTCTTCCAAAGCACATGGACGCAGATGCGGTCATAAGCACTATAGACCCTATGAAGGACGTCGACGGGTTCCATCCCGTAAGCGTAGGCAACCTCATGATAGGAAGGCCGTGCCTTAAGTCGTGCACCCCCGCGGGGATAATGGAGCTCATCAGAAGAAGCGGCCAGGACCTCACCGGAAAGAACGCGGTCGTAGTAGGAAGGAGCAACATAGTCGGAAAGCCCGTCTCGCTGCTTCTTCTCGAGAAGCACGCCACGGTTACGATATGCCATTCAAGGACGAAGGACCTCGCCGAAGCCTGCCGCAGGGCTGACGTGCTCGTGGCGGCGGTTGGAAAGGCCAAGCTCATCAAGGGCGACTGGATCAAACCGGGCGCGGTCGTGATAGACGTCGGAACCAACAAGGTCGAAGGCTCCAAGAAACTTGTAGGCGACGTGGACTTCGACGAGGCCAAGGAGGTCGCAGGCTGGATCACCCCAGTTCCCGGAGGAGTGGGGCCGATGACGATAACGATGCTCATGAGCAACACCCTTAAAGCGGCCAAGGCCATACAGGAATGCAGGAAGTAGGCGGAAAAGCCCGGGATATGCTCCTGGAGCTTCTCAGGAAGGAGCCCATAGTAAACTACGGGTTCATCAAGTACCTGGGGAAATATGAGGTTAAGAGGTCGGCGGTGTGCGGGGGATCCTGCGCCGCCGTCTTCGGTTTCGGAGACGAGAGGTTCGGGGCGCTGTACTCAAGGGATGAGGATGAGGCGCGGAAGGTCTGCAAGGTCTTCGAGGGCATCACCGACCTTGCGATAGAGCCTGCCTTCGACTGGAGCATAGATGCCGCCCTGGGGGACAGGTTGCCTGCAAACGTCCTTCACGCGGCGATGCTCTACCTGCCGGAGGCGGTCACGGTGGGCGAGCCGTCAGGCGAGGTCGTTGACATCGGGGACGAGCACACCGAGACGGTCTACACCAACTACGCCAGGGCAGAGCTGGTGAACAGGGACTATATCAGGGAGAGGCTCTCCGAGGGCCCTGCTGTTGGGGTTTTCAGGGATGGCGCCCTGGCGGGGTGGGCGATGACCCACGACGACATGGCCATGGGCATGCTGACGGTCCTGCCTGAGTACAGAAGGCAGGGCATCGCCTACGACATGACCCTTGCGCTCATCAGGAAGATGAGGCAGAAAGGCGAGGTCCCGATAGTCCATATATCTAAGGGCAACTCGATGTCGCTGCCGCTTGTCCGGAAGCTGGGCTTCCTTGAGATATGCGACGTCATGTTCATAAGCTGATTACAGGCGGTGCGGCAAGCGCCGCCTGTTTCTTTCCGGAGGCCAAGCATAGGAAGACGGAGGATTCCGGTCGGGATTATTGAATTAGGGTTCATTCCTGATTTTGCAAAGGAGGGGTGACCGAATGAAGGGCATGCGCTTGATAGCGACGATTTTCGTACTGGCGGTCCTGGTTACGCTTGCCGGCTGCAGGGCGACCTGGGTGGTCGATTTCACGGAGGCGGAGTCTGAGGACCTGGCAGACTGGGGCGGCTTCTCATCTTGGGCTCTGAACGAGCCTGAAGGCACTGGCCTTACTGTGCCCTATGATTACGTGATGACACCGGTCGGCTTCCCTTCGGACTTCACTCTTACGATCTGGATGACTATGGAGATCAGCGAGATCAACAACGCGGATTTCAGGATATGGATCGCGGGAGATGAGAGCGATTACCCGGAGCACTACATCGAATGCGTCTTCTCGGAAGCGGGCGACGAGGATAATGAGGAGGTGCTCATCCACGAGGACGGGGAAGGCCTGGGCTACAGGGATGTGGACGTTCTGGATCCGATTCCGGGCCTGAAGGCCGGGGAAAATGTATTCAAGGTCGCCAGGAGCGGGGACCACTATCGGATAACCATGAACGGGGCGCTTCTTGCAAGCTTCGATGCGCTCTACTTCGCCCCTGAGGCGTGCTTCGTGGCGTTCGTCACGCCAGACACTTCCGATGTGGAGATCTACTACACGAAGATCAAGGTGGATTACGAGGGAGAGATGGTTCCCCTGCCTTAAAGGAAGGACAACTTGGAAAGCGGTGATCTAATTGAAGCATCTTAGTGTTAGGCTGGCCATACTCGTTATCCTGATTTATGCATTCATGCCGCATTTAGCCCTTGCCGCCGACAAAGGGCTCAGCTACGAATGGGTCAAGGATGGGCTTGCGGCTCCGCTGGCAGCCGTAAGCGGCGACGGTTCCGTCCTTATAGCAGACGGTGGGCAGCTATTGAGGCTCACCGGCGCCGGCCTTCAGCAATGGAGTATCAAGCTGGGCGAGGAAGTGAAGTTCCTGGAGGCGGACTCAAAGGGAGGATGCTGGTCGGCCTTCGATAAAGCCGTCGCAAGGGTGCTGCCGTCAGGGAAGGTCTCATGGACGTATCGCTGCGATGAGCAGGTAACCTGCCTGGAGCCGCTTCCCGACGGAAGGATCCTTGTGGGAACCGAGCTTGGAGGCTTCCTGCTTGACGAGGATGGCAAATTCGTATGGCTGTATGACCCGGCCACCGGTTGCGACACCTGAATACCGATTATTCTTGGGCCTGTAAGGTCCATGGAATACCTAGGCGGAGACGACATACTCTTCCTCGGGCAGGTCTTCGGCATTTACAGCGACATGGATGCGCTTGACTACCTTACGGTGGTGAGCGTCAAATACGGGGACACATCGTTCGACTGCAACTACCTGTGGCCCTTCAACCTCTATGAGGCCGTGGTAGTGGCAAGGGATGCGATCGTGGTGTCTGCCGACTACCGGAGGGTCTGCAGATGGAACGGCGTAAGCGGCACTACGGTGAGCTGGCAGGTATCAACAGCAATCCCTTCGTACATCGTGAAGAAGGACAAGGACAGCGTGCTTGCGGTGGCTGATGACATGAGGACGGCGTTTCCGGTCATGCTCTCTGACGGGACGGTCAAAGCGGGCGCCCCCCTGCCATTTGATATCATCGCCAGGCCTGCATCCATTGGGGTAAAAGGGATGGCGATCGCAGGGCAGGGAGCAGTCGCGCTGCTCTCATGGGACCTGGAGGTTATCTCGGAGGTCCGAGACGACAGGATAGGTCAAGGCAGCATCCTGATTCCTGATGACGACGCGGTCATAGTGGTCGGCAGTGGATTCGTGGCGAAGATCAAGCTATAGGGGCAATGGGCGCTTCACGGACCTGCAGGCAAAGCAGCGCAGCTTCGTGAAGCCCTCGCTTATATAGAGCCTGAGCGCGGTCTCGTTATCCGCGTTAACGCTGAGCGTCGTCACGCTGAAACCCTTCTGCGAGGCCAGCGAAACCAGGCTTCTGAGAAGCGCCCTGCCGAGCCCCATGCCCTGCCTTTCAGGCATTACCGCAATCGGCCCGATGTTCATCACAGGATTGCCTTCAAGCTCGTCTCTTGAACCCCTGGCCACGGCGACAGCCCGGCCGGATTCCTCGAGCACCAGCATGGCTCCGTCGATTCTGTCGGCCGAGGAGGCCATCTGCAGGATGTCGGCAGGAGACTGCGGCGCCTCATTGCCCTTCACAGCTGCGAACGCGGCGTTTCTGATTCTGCACCATTCATCCTCATCTGCACCCAATGCAAAGGACCTTATCGCGAAGCCCGGGGGAAGAAAAACCTTGCCTAGCGGAAGAGCAGCGTCTCTCATCAGGGAATAGACGTTCCTTTCGACATTGAAGCCCAAAGCGTCTAGTATGCCGCTCAGGTGCGCGTCCTCAAGAAGCGCGAAAAGGTAGGCCGAATCGATGCCGGCGGAGTTCCTGAACAGTGCGGCGAGAAGGCAGGAGTAGTCCTCTTCGGCCCCTTTGGGGCACCAAAGGATCCTGAGACGCGCCTTACTTGCGGCAAGCGCCTTTCGTGTGAGCATGAGGGAGCCGGCGCCAGAGATGGACCCGTCACATCCCAGAAGAACAAATGTCGGGTCAGCCTCACCGGCGATGAAACCCTGAAGGTCCTCGTCGGTGAGATACGAACCGTCCACCTTATCCCGGCTTGCGACGCAAAACGCCTTGAAATCCCCAAGGCGGGCTGCATCAAGCTCGACTGCTTTCAAGAGGTCACACCCCCCTATCCGGAAACAGGTCACTCAGAAATCCATCAGCTCCCCGGAGATGCCCAGCTTATCCAGAGGTATGACAGCCCTCACGGTCATCTGGGGGTCCACGCACTGGCTTATCCTAAGGTCGACGAGAAGGCTTGCCATCATATAGGCCTCTTCCCATCCTATGCCGCATGCCTTTGAGATGTATCTGACAGCGGAATCTGTCGCCGACCGCGCCGCATCCTCCAAAGTCGCCCCTGTTGCCACAACCATCAGTTCGCTTCCGCGCCTGATCGCAGGCCAGCTGATGATCCTGTCCTTTATCACTCCTACCCGCACGAGCACTTCAGCGGCTATCTCAAGGCCGGTTACGCAGGCCTCTCCGTCAGCCATAAGGGCATGGACGTCGCCCATGGCGAGCATCGCCCCCTCCTGGCTTACGGGAAGGTACAGGGTGGAACCCTCGGAGATGTCCTTGGTATCCATGTTCCCGCCGTGCCTACCGGGAACGCCTGTGGATACTGAGCCCTGATCGGAAGACGTCGCGACCCCGATTACGCCTATCATCGGCGAGACGGGCAGCAGCCTTCCCTCGAAGCTTGCCATCCCGGAGGAGACTGGGATGATTCTGGTAACAGATTTCTTTACTTTTCCGCCGAGAAGCCCCGCGCCGGGGATGACGTTAATGACGCCGCGGGAGGCTACCTTGATTGACAGCACTGAGACTAAAAGCACGTCGCCGGGCTTGGCCCCGTCAATTGAGACGGGCCCCGTGGCGGGGTTCAGGCAGGAGAAATCCAGCTTGCCGATGTCCTCTGCCTCGGAGCTTATCTGCCCGTGCCAGCAGTCGTTGGTCTCGAAAAGAATCAGCTCACCCTGCTTTGAGAAGGCCACAGGGCTCATGGCCGGGGTGAACGCGCCTACCGATCTCTCCTTGGGCACCCGAAGCATCTTGCCGCCTCCCGTCTATTTAAGGAGATTCCACTCATCGGACCTGTATTTCGCCAGCAGCTCCGATGCCCGTCTTAACTCGGTTTCGCTAAGTCCCGACTCCTCAAGGGTCGAACCCACCAGCCTGCCGAACTCCTCAGAGATGGGCCCTGCCAGCTCATAAGCCCCGGTTTTCCTAGCCAGGGCCTCGTCCACCGTGGCAATCCCGCCAATTAGCCTGGCTTTCATGGAATCAGGCAGCGCGCATACCTTAAGCAGGGCATCGATGTCAGCCGACATGAGAATGGAGCCGTGCTGCAGGAAGTGCCTTCCCGACCTGAACTGCGCGCTTCCGATTATCTTCCTGCCCTTCCAGGCGACCTCGAAGCTGGACGGCACGTCGAAGCAGGCCGCCGTCTTCTCCTTGCCCCTGTCGCTGTAAGCCGGCACCAGGTCAGCCGCGATTCCGAAGGACTTCAGCCCGTCTGCCAGCGCGCTGCTGATCATCATGTAGACGTCGAGGACCGCCCCTCCCCCGAATAGAAGGGAGTCGGCGATGACGCTGTAGGTAAGCTCGTCGTCGTGGAGCACCGCGCGCCCTCCGGTCCTCCTTCTGACCATCGTGTAACCCCTTAAGCGCACTGCCTCCATGTCGCATGATTCTGCCGCCCTCTGGTTGTAGCCCAAGGACAGGCAGGGCGGATCCCAGGTATAGAACCTGAGGGTAGGGGGTGATGAGCCGGCTATTACGGATTCAAGCACCGCCTCATCGACCGCCATGTTCCAGGCGCCGTCCGATGCCGGCGATATGATAAGCCTCCACTGTGCCAATCGAACTCCTCCAGTCAGTCCAGCTTGATGCCGTCAAGGGCCATGGAAAGGGCCTTCGAGGCCTCTTCGCCTGTCAGCGCCTTCGGGTAGTTGTAGAGCTCCGTGCCCGGGCTCTCGTTGTAATAGGGCCTGTTGCAGAAGCCGCAGCCGGAGGTAAGAAACGGGGAGCCGTCTTCCGGCAGCGAGCTTATGTCGAGCCCCTTCAGAGATATAGCCGCAAGCCTGCCGTCCTCCCCGAAGCGCATGCCGCCTGCCTTGAGTCCATGGTGCTTGATTAGCCAGAAGGCGAGCTGCACCCTCCTGTAGGAGCGGATGTCGGGCTTAGGATGGCCTTCCATCTCCGTGCCCCGAAGGGGGGTGAATGCGAACAGGCCGAGGCCCACTCCCATCTCCTTCATCTCCGTGGCAAGAAGCAGGAGGTCCCTCTCGCTTTCACCCATGCCTGAGATCAGGTGGGTCGAGATCCTCCCGGGGTACTTCGCGGAGGCTTCGGAGATGAGCCTCATCGATAAGTCCATCGATGATTTCTTGAGCAACAGGTGCAACTCAGGATTGCAGGCGTCTATCGAGAGGGCAACCTTGTCGGCGCCTGCATCGATTATGCTTCCGATGTCTCCCAAGCCCGACGTCGCGCTGAAGGACACGGATATCGGAGTTCCTTCCACGCAGGCTGCCTTCAGCCTGCCCACCGCATCCACGACTGCCTTCAAAGATGAGCTTCCTCCGACGGTCTGGATGCAGACGCGCAGTATGATGCCATTCCTGGTGGCCACGCCAAGGGCATCCATAAGATCCTTCTCCTCGGCCTCCGGCCAGGTGACCCTGGATAACCTTCCCGCGCCCGCTCCGCTGTTTCTTGCCTGGGCGCAGAACGCGCAGTCTCTTACGCACTTCTCACCCAGCATGATATAGGCGGTGGTCGGAAGGGCGTCGGCCTTGATTTCCTTAAGCCCAAGGGCGGCCATGGTGCCGGATGACAGCCTGAACCTTAGGGTCTGCCTTCTCTCATCCATCCTAACTTACCCCCTTTCCGAGGGCCGGGAAGACGCAGCACTCATCCGCCGCAATAACTTCATAGCCTTCGGACAGCGCGAAGAGCACCGCCTCCTTCGCCGGCATGACTATGATGTCGGCGCCTGCCTGCAATGCAAGCACATCGAGCCTTGAGCGGTATCCCCCGGCCGGCCTCATGCAGCCCAGGGAGACGGGAGAAGCGGGGAAGGCGGCCTTCGCATGCCTGATGACATCGGCTACGGCGGCCTCGCCGGGAGGCGCCATGCCTTCCATCCTCGTGCCCTTCGTCGGCCTGAAGACTATCACGACTATCCCGGGCGGTTCGGGAATCATGCCATCATCGGCCAGGGCCCTGATCTCATCCAAGGCGCCGACTGAGAATGACGGCTCGGAATCGGGACCCAGGAGGCCTACGGTGATATGGGGGACGGTGGGCAGGGCGTTTGACGCGAGGATGAAGCTTCTTACGTAGTCTTCCGGTGCCGACCAAGAACCATATATACCATCGGTTATCCTCTTGTCGCTGACGAAGTCGAATGAGATCACGTCGGCGATCCCCTTGAGCCTTAGCGCTCCCTCCTCGTCCATTATGCCTGTATGGCAGTTGATGGAAAGGCCAGGATGCTCCCGGGAGACCCTCTCCGGCCAGCCCTCTATGGGGACATGGCCGTAGGCGTCGCTTCCCCCCGAGATGAGCACGCTTCTTGCCGACGGGTCGGAAAAGGCCGCCAGCGCTTCATCCGGCGGCCTCATCCCCTTAAGATATCTAGCGCCGCAGTGGGCGCAGTTAAGCCCGCAGGCCTCGCCGGTGACGGATATCGCCGCGGTGGCCGTGGGGCGCGCGAAGATGACCTTCCTACTCATTGTCCGCTTTTGTCCACCTCAGTATCGGTTTCCTTGCCGCAAGCGTCTCATCGAGCCTTCCAACAGGCGTGTTATGGGGCGCCGAGTGCAGGTTCTCGGGGTTCTCCTTCGCTTCCTTCGCGATTTCCCTCATCGCGCCTATGAACGAGTCCAAAGTCTCCTTGCTCTCGGTCTCGGTGGGCTCGATCATTATCGCCTCCTCGACTATGAGGGGGAAGTAGACGGTGGGGGCATGGTAGCCGTAGTCCAGGAGCCTCTTTGCCATATCGAGGGTCCTTACGCCGCTCTCCTTCTTCTGCTTGACACCGGAGAGCACGAACTCGTGCTTGCAGGTCCTGTCGAAGTTGAGCTGGAAGTCGCCCTTAAGCTCTTGCATGAGGTAGTTGGCGTTCAGGACTGCAAGCTCGGAGGCAGCCTTAAGGCCGTCCGGGCCCATAGTCCTGATGTAGGTCCATGTCCTGAGGAGCACGCCGAAGTTTCCGTTGAAGGAGTGCACGTGGCCGATGGAATCGGGCCTGTCGTTGTCCCACCTGTACATCCCGCCGGTCAGCTCCACAAGAGGCTTGGGAAGGAACGGCTCCAGGAACTTCTTCACGCCGACAGGGCCTGCACCCGGCCCTCCTCCGCCGTGCGGGGTCGAGAACGTCTTGTGCAGGTTCAGGTGGACCACGTCGAATCCCATGTCGCCGGGCCTTGATTTGCCCATGATGGCGTTGGCGTTCGCCCCGTCGTAGTAGACCAGGCCGCCCGCGTTATGGACTATCTCGGTTATCTCGCAGATGTTCTCGTCGAAAAGCCCGAGGGTGTTGGGGTTCGTGAGCATGAGCGCCGCGGTGTCGGGGCCGACCTTAGCCTTAAGGTCCTCAATGTCAACGTTGCCCCTTGCGTCCGATGCCACCTGCACCACCGTCATGCCGGCCGCCGCCGCGCTTGCGGGGTTGGTGCCATGGGAAGAGTCGGGAGCGAGTATCTTGTCCCTCTTGCAGTCCATCCTGCTGAAGTGGTAGGCGCGTATGATGAACAGGCCCGTAAGCTCGCCGTGGGCGCCTGCTACGGGCTGGAGCGTGAACCTGTCCATTCCGCAGATCTCTGAAAGCCAGAGGTCGAGGTCGTGTATGACCTTAAGCGCGCCCTGCGCGCCGCGCTCCGGCATGTCGGGATGGAGCCTGGCAAACCCGGGAAGCCTTGCCGCATCCTCGTTTATCTTGGGATTGTACTTCATCGTACAGCTGCCCAGAGGGTAGAAGCCGGTATCGACTCCGTGGTTCAGGTTGGAGAGGTTCACGAAGTGCCTCACCACGTCGACTTCTGAGACTTCCGGCAGATGCGGGGCCTGCTTCCTCAGCATGGTGTCAGGCACCATGGACTCAGCGGCGAGCTCCGGCACGTCCGAGGAGGGAAGGCTTACGCCCATCCTTCCGGGCCTGCTCATCTCGAATATCAATGGCATGAGCCTCTTCATCTTGCGCTCACCTCCAGTAGGGATACGAGCCTATCCATCTGCTCCCTGGTGCGAAGCTCGGTCACCGCCCAGAGGGCGTTGTGCTTAAGCTCCGGATATGCGGTTGAAAGGGGTATTCCGCCGAGGATGCCCTCGTCCAGCAGCCGGTCTCTAAGCTCTGCCGCGCAGCCTTCGCCCTCGATGGCGAACTCGTTGAAGAAGGGGCCCGCGAACTTAAGCTTGAAGGGTGTCTTCTCAGAGATGCTCTTTGCGAGGTAATGGGCCTTCCACATCGAAAGCTCGGCTGCCTTCCTTAGACCCTTGGGACCCATGAGGCTTAGGTGTATGGTCGCCGCCAGCGCGCACAGCGCCTCGTTGGAGCAGATGTTGCTCGTGGCGTTCTCGCGCCTTATATGCTGCTCCCTGGTCTGGAGCGTGAGCACGAATGCCCTCTGTCCGCGGTTGTCGAGCGTCTGGCCTACGAGCCTTCCCGGCATGCGCCTGATAAGCTGCTGGGTCGCCGCCATGAAGCCGAGCAGGGGCCCTCCGAAGCTCATGCCGTTACCCATCGACTGGCCCTCGCCGACTGCGATGTCGGCGCCGTAGCCCCTGGGCGCCTCAAGCACCGCAAGGCTCACCGGATTGACCACCGCGACGAAGAAGCCCCCGTCCGAGTGGGCGGCCTCCGAAAGGCCGTGCATGTCCTCAATCACTCCCAGGTAGTTCGGGTTCTGGGCTATAACGCAGGCCGCTCCGGCCGCAGCCCTTCTGAGCTCTACGGCGTCGGTCTGGCCCGTCTTGGGGTCGAAGGGTACCTCCACGACCTCATATTCCCTAGGCTCCGCATAGGTCTTGATGACGTCGCGGTAGCGAGGGTTTGTGGCCCTTGTGACGACTACCTTCTTCCTGCCGGACTGGCTTGCGCACATGATGGAGGCTTCCGCAGCGGCCGTGCCGGCGTCGTACATCGACGCATTTGCCTGGTCCATGCCTGTAAGCTCGCATATCATTGTCTGGTACTGGAAGATCGCGGTAAGCGTCCCCTGGCTGACCTCGGGCTGGTATGGGGTGTAGGCGGTGTAGAACTCGCCGCGCCTTAGCATGTGGTCCACAACAGAGGGGACGAAGTGGTCGTAGATGCCGCCTCCTGCGAAGCAGACCGCGCAAGCATCGTTCATGCCGGCCATCCTGTCCAGTTCGGCGGCCAGCTCGGGCTCTGAGAGCGATTCTGGGATGTCAAGCTTTCCAGTGAACCTCAGGCCCTCCGGGATGTCGGAGAAAAGGTCGTCGATGCTCTTTGCGCCTATCGCATCCAGCATCTCGCGGACTTCCTGCTCCGTCGCAGGAAGGTAATGGCGAGGAGCTCCCATGTTCGGCTACCTCCTAATCTTAATGCTGCGACTCGAGGAACTTGCGGTAAGCTGCCTCGTCCATCAGCGCATCCAGCTCGGCGGGGTCGGCCGCCTCGATCTTCACTATCCATCCGTCGCCTTGGGGGGACTCGTTGATCAACCCGGCGTTGTCGCCGACTTTGCCGTTGACTTCCACGACCTTGCCGCTTACAGGCGAGAACACCTCGGCAACCGCCTTAACCGATTCGAGGTCGACCAGCTTTGCGCCCTTCTTCACGGTCGAGCCGACCGCGGGAAGCTCCGCGAAGATCACATCGCCGAGGTGCTCGGCCGCGTAATCGCTTATACCCACTGTGACGAGCTTGCCATCTGCCTTTGCCCATTCATGGCTGTCTGCGTACTTGAACATATCAATAACCTCCGTATGTGAATTTAATGTGCTGTCCATCAGGGCTTCTTATAAGCCTTCTTGTAGAACGGGGTCTTTACGACTACTGCCTTCATGGCCTTATCCCTAATCTGCACCGCTATCTCCGTGCCGGCCTTGGCATACGCCATGGCTACCTGGGCCATTGCGAGGTTCTTGCCCAGAGTCGGGCTTGGAAGCCCGCTTGTGACCCAGCCTATCTCCGCGCCTTCGGGGGATAGGACCTTGTAGCCGTTTCTGGGAATGCCCCTGTCGATGAGCTCTAATCCTACCTGCCTTCTTGTCAGGCCCTTCTCCTTCTGGGCGACTAAGGCGTCCTTGCCTATGAAGGAGGGCTTGTCCAGCTTCACGAAGTATCCGAGCGATGCTTCAAGGGGGGTGATGTCCTTCGAAAGCTCATGGCCGTAAAGCGGCAGGCATGCCTCGAACCTCAGCGAATCCCTCGAGCCGAGGCCGCAGGGCGATACCCCGAGGTCCTCGCCGGCCTTCATCGCGCTCTCCCAGACATTCACCGCATCCTCCGGCCTCATGTAGATCTCGAAGCCGTCCTCGCCGGTGTAGCCTGTGCGCGAGATGACGCACTTCGCGCCTGCTATGCTCACATTTTCCATGCAGTAGAAGAACTTCAGCTCGTCCAGATTGTAGTCGGTGAGCCTCTGCACCAGCTCCTGCGCCTTGGGGCCCTGCACCGCGATTTCAGCCCATGCGGCTGATTCGTTTACGACCGTGCAATCCCAGCCCTCGGCCTGCTTTCTTATCCATTCGAAGTCCTTGTCGGAGTTGGAGGCGTTGACCACGAGGAAGAACTCCTCGTCGGAGAGCTTGTAGGCCAGAAGGTCGTCCACTATGCCGCCTTCGGGGTAGCACATCTGGGCGTATGTGACCTGGTTCATCTCGGCGCCTGCTACATCGTTCGTTATGAGGTTGTCTACGAACTTGAGCGTGGCCGGCCCCTTGACCCTTATCTCGCCCATATGGGACACGTCGAAGAGGCCGACTGCCTCCCTTACTGTCCTGTGCTCCTCAAGGTCGCCCTTCCCCTTGTACCTTACGGGCAGCTCCCAGCCGCCGAAGTCTACAATCATGCCGCCGTATTTAATGTGCATCTCGTAAAGCGGGGTCCTCTTCAATCCAGACAATCGGGACACCTCCGATATTGTGATGTGTACAACTTGTGCATACGAATAAAGTGCGGTTCTTGCCGCTTACTATTATATAATACTCCTTGGGCTAATAGGACATAGCGGAGGATGCGGCGAATAGCACAACTGGGAGCCTCTCCGCTTCGTTAATATATCCATGGAGGTTTCGCGATGTTCGATGTTCTGGTCATAGGCGGAGGACCCGGAGGTTACACCTGCGCGATAAGGTCGGCCCAGCTCGGGCTCAAAGTGGCGGTCGCTGAGAGGAAGCACTTGGGGGGCATTTGCCTTAACTGGGGATGCATCCCCACCAAGGCGCTCTCGCACACTGCGGAGATGCTGGCAAACGCAAGGAGGGGGGCCGAGTACGGCATCAACTCCGAGGGAGTAAGCTTCGACATAGCAAAGGCGATGTCCAGGAAGGACAGGGTAACAGCCAAGCTAAAAGCCGGTGTGGGCTACCTGATGAAGAAGAACGGGATCACCGTGATAAACGGCGACGCCAGGGTGGAATCCGCCGGGAAGGTCGAAGTGACCGCCGCAGACGGCACCAAACAATTGTATGAAACAAAGAACATCGTGATAGCTACCGGCTCTTCGCCCGTAACCCCGAAAATGTTCGGCTACGACGGGAGCCTGGTCCTCACCTCCGACGAGATGCTGGCCCTGAAGGAAGTGCCGGGGGAGCTGCTGGTAGTAGGCGCCGGAGTCATCGGATGCGAGTTCGCGAGCATCTACGGCACGTTCGGCAGCAAGGTGACCCTAGTCGACGTTATGCCGAGGATACTTCCCATGGTGGACGAGGAGGCGGCAGCCACAGTGGCGGCCTCTTTCAGGAAGAGGGGCATGGAGGTCATAACAGGAGTAGGCGTAAAATCCGTGGAGAAGGCGGAAGGCAGGGTAGCCGCGGTCCTGGAGGACGGAAGGCGCATCGAGGCGGACAGGATGCTCCTGTCCATCGGAAGAGGGCCTAACGGATCGTCAGCAGGAGCTGCGGATGCAGGAGTCGAGATCGGCGAGGCCGGGGAGATCGTCGTCGACAACTCGATGAGGACGAACGTGCCCGGAATCTGGGCCATCGGCGACGTGAATAATAGGATGCAGCTCGCCCATGTGGCCTCTTACCAGGGCATGGTCTGCGCGGCTAACATGGCCGGCGGAAACCGCACGATGGATTATTATGCCGTACCTAACTGCATCTTCACTCATCCCGAGGTTGCCCAGGTCGGAGTGAGCGAGGACGGCGCGAAGTCTTCAGGAATCGAGTACACGGTAGGAAGGTTCCCCTACTCGGCGCTGGGCAAGGCATCCGCGATGGGAGAGCCCGAGGGCTTCGCGAAGCTGGTCGCAGACGGTTCCGGCAGGGTGATAGGCGGAACCGTAGTGGGAGCCCACGCGTCGGACATAATCGCCGAGGTGACGCTTGCCGTGACTGCCGGCCTTACGCTTAAGGAAGTCGGCCATACGGTCCATGCGCATCCGACGCTCGCCGAGTCAGTGCTTGAGGCCGCTGAGGCCGCCTACGGGTTGGCCATCAACATATAATCCTAAGACAACATGGGCGGCGGGGCCGCCTGGGAGGTGCGTAAGATGAAGGGTAAGGACTGGTTCGCGCTGGTGCTGGTTCTCCTCGGGCTCGTGCTTCTGGGGGACAACCTCGGCTTGTTCAGGCTGAGCTACATAATCAGGCTGTGGCCTGTGGTGCTCATCATAATCGGCCTGTGGGTCTTCATTAGAAGGGACGAACCCAAGAAGACCACCGTGGAAGTGAGCTTCTCCACCGGCAAGGCGGGAGAGCCCGCGACGAAGGTGGAACCTGAGGAGATCATCGCCGCGAATGACGATGACGACGACGAGGACGAAGTCTAAAAATCTTGTTCTTGGAGGGGAGAAAATGAGAGGCAGGGTGTTCTTGGCGCTGGCCCTCATAGCTGTGGGCGTCGTGCTTCTTCTTAACAACCTGGGCATGGGGGTCCTGCCCAATAAGCTGGTGCTCTGGCCCGTGCTTCTGATGGCACTCGGAGCTGCGATAGGCGCCGACGCCGTCCGCAGGGGAGAGAAGGATCCGCTCTTCGGTGCGGTGATCCTGTTCTTCGTGGGCCTTCTGTTTCTTCTTACGGAAAGCGGATACCTTACCGGAGGGATTAACAAGCTGTGGCCCGTCTTCGTCATCATACTGGGATTGGCCTTCATGTCCAACTCTCTTATGTCCGGGACGGTCCGCGGGCTTCTCATCGGGCTTGTGTACGCGGCTGTCGGCTTCGTGCTGCTTGCCGACAAGTTCGGGCTGTTCAGGGTGGACTTCGACCTTGGGACCTATTGGCCCGTCATACTGATCGTACTGGGGCTTGCGACCTTCTTTCAGAAGGGGAGATAGGACTTGAAAAGAGGACTGGCTTGCGCCGGAAGCCCCGGCGGCCCATCCGGTTGCGCGGAGAAGGCCGTCCGGGAGTTCTTCGTCGCCCTGTTCAAGGACAGAGAGGAAGGGGCAGTGGAGCCCGTCGTCGTGGGCTTCTCCGGTGGAGTTGATTCCACTGTGCTCCTCTATGTGCTGTACGAGCTGGGACCGGAAATCGGAATCCAGCCTGTGGCTGCGCACCTGAACCACGGGTTAAGGGGCGCGGATTCGGATGCTGACCAGGAGCACTGCAGGGCCTTCTGTGAGAAGAGGGGCATACCCTTCAGGTCTGTTACGAAGGACATCGCAAGGGAGGCATCCGACCGCGGGCTTAACCTAGAGGATGCGGGAAGGCGTGCGAGGTACTCCTTTTACAGGGAGGTGGCCGAGGAGTTCGGCGCAAGGTATGCAGCCCTTGCTCACCATGCCGACGACCAGGCCGAGACGGTCCTCATGAGGATCATCAGGGGCACCGGGACCAGGGGCATGGGCGCGATGCCGGCCATCAGGAGCTCCGGCGGGATTTTCATAGTAAGGCCCCTCATATCCGTAAGGAAGCAGGACGTCGCCTACTACGCGGAAGCCAGCGGCCTTGAATACAGGGAGGATGCCAGCAACCTAGACACCGGGTATCTGAGGAACAAGGTGAGGCACGAGCTGATGCCCCTTCTTGAGAAGAGCTACTCGGCGAGCATAGTCGACGTGCTCTGCAGGACGGCGGAGCTTGCCAGAGACGAATCGGCAGCCCTTGACGAGCTCGGCGAGAAGGCCTTCAGGAAGTCGTTCAGGTCAGGCGCGCCCAACGAGGGGGCGGTGCTGGACCTCGACTCATTAAAGGGCATACCTGCCGCGGTTGTCGCCAGATGCCTTAGGATCGCGTTCGCCTATGTGAGGGGGAGCGCGTCCGACCTTTATGCCTCGAACCAGACCTACCTTGCAAGGCTTGCCACTTCCACCGGAAGGGCGAGGTCCCTTTACCTTCCCGGAGGAGTCAGGGCAGCAAGAAGCGGCAGGGAGCTGACGATCGAAAGGCGGAGCGGTGAGAGCGGCCTGGCAAAGCTTCACGGCATGAGGATAGAGGTGCCGGGTATAACCGACACGCCTCTTATGAGGATCAGGGCGGCATCCATTGAGATGCCCGAGGAGCTCTCCGGCAGGAGGCGCTACACTCATGCCGAGCTTGCCGCCATCGCGTCAAGGGCGATGGGGCCGGGCTATGCCGCCGAGGAGGGTGCCGGGACAGAATGGGCCGTCTTCGACCTGGACCTCGCAGGAGAGCCTGGCATAAGGGCATGGGAACCCGGGGACGCCGTCACGCCGTTCGGAATGAGGGGGAAGAAAAAGCTGCAGGACCTCTTCACGGACGCCAAGGTGCCTAAGGACAGAAGGTCGCTATGGCCTGTGGTCACGCTTTCCGACGGAACAATCGCATGGGTGCCAGGCATCAGGCAGGCAAGCGTCGCCAAGCTGGGGCCCGAGACGGCCGCAGCTCTCGTGCTTGGCATAGAATGGAAGAAGCGGTCTGGCCGATGCGGGGCCTGATGATGGTATAATATTAAGGTAATGCGCGTCTGACCCGTAAGGAGGATATCGATTTGAACCGTGGTTTTCAAAGGGCGGCGTTATGGATACTTATTTTCCTAATCGCCGTAACAATAGGACAGAACTTCCTCGGATCGCAGAACAAGGCCGAAGAGATGACTGCGGACGGCTTCATCACCGAATGGAACGCCGGCAACGTCAAGGTGCTTGAGATACTGCCCGAGGGGATAATAAGCGGAGAGCTGAAGGACGGGAAGAAGTTCGAGCTCTATTACACGAATTCGGCGGGGCTTATCGAGGATGTCAAAAGCAACCCCGAGAAGTTCGCCGGACTGACCATATCTGAGAAGCCCAAGACGAACGACTGGCTCCTGACGCTTCTTCCCAACATCTTCTTCATAGTGGCCCTGGGCCTGTTCTTCATGTTCATGCTCAACCAGATGCAGGGCTCCAACAACCGCGCCATGCAGTTCGGAAAGAGCAGGGCGCGCCTGCAGTCCGACGGGCGGGGCAAGGTCACCTTCGCCGACGTGGCCGGCATAGACGAGGTCATGGAGGAGCTAGCGGAGATCGTTGACTACCTGAAGTACCCCAGGCGCTTCACCGAGATGGGCGCAAGGATACCCAAGGGCATACTGCTCATGGGGCCTCCCGGCACGGGCAAGACCCATGTGACTAGGGCCTTGGCGGGAGAAGCGGGCGTGCCCTTCTTCTTCATATCGGGCTCCGACTTCGTCGAGATGTTCGTAGGCGTGGGCGCAAGCAGGGTCCGCGACATGTTCACGCAGGCCAAGAAGGCCGCCCCCTGCATCATCTTTATTGACGAGATAGACGCCGTCGGCCGCCAGAGGGGCGCAGGCCTGGGCGGCGGGCACGACGAGAGGGAGCAGACATTAAACCAGCTGCTAGTGGAGATGGACGGCTTCGAGAACAACTCCGGGGTGATAGTGGTCGCCGCGACCAACAGGCCGGACGTGCTTGACCCCGCGCTTCTCAGGCCAGGCAGGTTCGACAGGCAGATAACGCTCGATGTCCCCGACGCTAAGGGGCGCGAGGAGATACTGAAGATCTATGCGAGAAACAAGCAGCTCTCCGAGATAAACCTCAAGGAGCTGGCAAGGCGCACGCCCGGTTTCACGGGGGCAGACCTTGAGAACCTTCTGAACGAGGCCGCGCTTCTCACAGTGCGCTACAGAAGGAAGAAGATATCGATGGACCTCATGGACGAGGCCATCGAAAGGATAGTGATGGGACCCGCCAAGAAGGGGCGCCTTCTCACCGATAAGGAGAAGGACCTTGTAGCTTACCACGAGACGGGGCACGCGCTTCTCGCGAAGCTCCTGCCCGACGCCGACCCTGTCGTGAAGGTCTCCATAGTGGGAAGAGGAAGCGCAGGCGGCTTCACGCTGGTAATTCCCGAGGATGAGAGGAAATTCAGGTACTCATCCAAGGAGGACATCATAAACAACATCACCATGTCGCTGGGCGGGCGCGTCGCAGAGGAGCTATGCCTGGACGACGTCTCCACCGGAGCGTCGAAGGACCTGGAGAGGGCGACGAGCCTTGCCAGGAAGATGGTAGTCGAATACGGGATGAGCAGCCTCGGCCTCATAACCTACGGCAGGCCCGAGACACAGAACGTCTTCCTTGGAAGGGACATCTCCCGCGAGAGGAACTACTCCGAGGAAGTCGCCGCCCAGATAGACAAGGAAGTAAAGGCCATAGTGGACCAGTGCTACTCCAAGGCCAAGCAGCTTCTGTCCGACAACATGGAGCTTCTGAAGAGGGTCGCGGCTGTGCTCAAAGAGCGCGAGAACCTCGAAGGAAGCGAGCTCGACCTCGTCCTTGAGGGGAAGGAGCTTCCGCCCATGCAGGTTCCGATGCCGGAGCCGGCAGCCCAGCAGGAATCATCCGGCTCAGGGACTACGGATAAGGAGCCGCTCTCCGCACCCCTCAACAAACCCGCGGCAGAGGAGAGGTAACCTTAAGGCAGTGTAATCGCCGGGCCATGGCCCATGGCCCGGTTTGTTTCTCACCCATCGGAAAAGTCAGCATGCAGATGATCAGGAGGGATAAGGTGGAGTTGATCGATTCACACCCTATACTGGAATTCAAGCATGGAAGGAAAGTGGAGTTCACTTTCGACGGATCCCTCTTGCAGGGCTTCGAAGGTGAGCCGATAGCCGTGGCTCTGCACGCCAACGGCGTGAAGGTGTACAGGCATAGCCCCGTGGATAAAAGGCCGCGGGGCTTTTTCTGCGCCATCGGGAAATGCAGCTCGTGCTTCATGGTCGTAGACGGCATCCCGAACGTAAGGACCTGCGTGACGCCATTGCGCGAAGGCATGGAGGTTCAGACCCAGCATGGCAGGGGATCCCTGCCTCCTGCGGAGACGGGGGGACGCGACGATGCTTGAGACGGAAATCCTCGTTATTGGGGGAGGGCCGGCGGGCCTTTCGGCGGCTTGCGAGGCGGCATCGATGGGAGCTGGGGTGATGCTGGTGGACAGCGCCCCGATGCTGGGAGGGCAGCTCATCAAGCAGACTCATAAGTTCTTCGGAAGCCGGGACGAGTATGCCGGCACCAGGGGCTACAGGATTTCGGACATATTGCTTGAGGAGCTTAGGGGGCTCTCCGGCAAGGTTTGCGCGATGACGGACACGACTGCCACAGGCTATTACCGCGAGGATGGCACCGTGGCCCTTACAAGAGGCGAGGAGGAGTACTTCCTCGTTAGGCCCAGGAAGATCGTACTTGCCGCAGGCGCGCAGGAGAGGCTTATACCTTTCCCCGGAAACGACCTGCCCGGGGTATACGGGGCGGGCGCGGTGCAGACTCTGATGAATGTGTACGGCGTGGCGCCCGGAAAGAGGGTGCTCATGGTCGGCGCCGGCAACATCGGCATAATAGTCGCCTATCAGCTCATGCAGGCGGGAGTCGAAGTCGCTGGTGTTCTGGAGGCCATGCCCAGGGTGGGCGGCTATTGGGTGCACGCTGCGAAGATCAGGCGCCTGGGCGTGCCGATCCACCTCATGCACAGCATAAAGAGGGCGCTGGGAGACACGGTGGTAACAGGGGCGGAAGTGATGGAGCTCGACGAGAGGTTCAGGCCCACAGGAAGGGAATTCGCCGTCGATTGCGACACCATCTGCCTTGCCGTAGGGCTGACTCCCACGGTGGAGATGCTTTGGCAGGCTGGATGCCAGATGAGATACATACCTCAGCTTTGCGGCTATGTGCCGGTAAGAGACTGCGGCCTTAGGACCACTAACAGGGACATCTGGGTCGCCGGCGACGCCTCCGGGATAGAGGAGGCGAGCTCGGCCATGGTGGAAGGAAGGCTTGCCGGGCTCGGAGCCGCCGCATCTCTAGGATATGGGCCTATAGCAGGCAGGCATGAAAGCTTCGTCGCGAGGCTCGAGCACCTGAGGGCCGGGGAAGTCTGCGACAAGATCAGGGCGGGCATCGCATGCGCCCTTTGCGAAGGAGGCGAGTGACCGATGCCTACGGCAGAGGAGCTTCTTTACGGCTCCGGCGTGCTTACCGGAAGAAGGGCCGGAATCTGCGTTCCGGAGGATGCGGCCTGGCTTAAGAAGAGGAACGGCTACGTGGTCATCGAGTGCCCGCAGAGGATACCCTGCAACCCGTGCCACACCAGCTGCCCCACGGGCGCCGTGCTCCCCTTCGAGGACATAAACGACGTCCCCAGGGTGGATTACTCGAAGTGTACAGGATGCGCAAGGTGCGTCGCCAGATGCCCCGGGCTGGCCTGCTTCGTGGTCGACCTCGCCTGGAAGGATGGCTGGGCGCTCATGAAGCTGCCTTATGAGATGCTTCCCAGGCCCTCTAAGGGCATGGAGGCGGAATGCCTGGACAGGGAGGGCAATGTGGTTTACCGGTCGATGATTGAGCAGGTATTAGAGCCTTTCAAGGATCGGACCTACGTCGTGGCGGTGCCAGTGCCCATGGAGTTCAAGGATAAGGTAAGGGCGGTAAGGGTGGTGGGCTCCGATGGCAGGTAACGAGAAGGTATATATCTGCAGATGCGAGGAGATCACCATCGACGAGGTCAGGGAGTGGATACTAAGAGGCTATGACACCCCCGAGGAGCTAAAAAGGGTAACGCGGATTGGAATGGGGCCCTGCCAGGGCAGGGGCTGCACCGACATACTCGTAAGGGAGATCGCGCGCCTTAAGGGCATCGAGGTAAGCGAGGTCAAGCCTCCGAGCTTCAGGCCCCCGGCGAAGCCAATTAAGCTCGGCCTTCTCGCCGGCACCGGAAAGGACGGCGGGAGCAGATGATGACGAAGGCGGATGTTGTGATCATAGGCGGAGGCATAAATGGGGCGGCGACCGCCTATAACCTGGCTAAGCTTGGCGTAAAGGATATCCTTGTAGTCGAGCGCGATACAATATGCGGAGGTTCGACCGGGCGGTGCGGTGCGGGGATAAGGGCACAGTGGGGGACGCTCATGAACTGCCAGATCGCCGCCAATGCGCTCTCTACTTTCGAGAACCTCAAGGAAGAGCTCGGCATGGACATAGGCCTTAACCAGTGCGGCTACCTCATGGTCGCTTATAAGGAAAGCGAGTTCGAGCAGCTTCAGAGGAACGTGTGCCTCCAGAATTCGTGCGGCATCGGCTCAAGAGTTGTGACAAAAGAAGAGGCATATGAGATCTGCCCTGGGCTTTGGGCCGAGGATGCGGTAGGATTCACCTTCCATTCGAAGGACGGCCATGCCGACCCCTTCCTCACGACTTTCGCTTATGTAGAGGCGGCCAAGAGGCTTGGCATCGAGTTCGAGCGGTTCACCGAGGTTCAAGCCATTAACGTGACCGGAGGCAGGGTGGAATCGATCCTTACCAGCAAGGGCACTGTCTGGACCAAGGCCGTGATAAACTGCGCGGGACCCTATTCCCAGGTGGTAGGGAAGATGGCCGGCGTCGACCTTCCCGTGTTCTCGGAGAGGCATGAGATACTCATAACCGAGCCGGTGGATCCGGGAGTGTGCCCTCCGATGCTGATGAGCTTCTCCGGAAACTACTACATACAACAGAGGCCCCATGGCTCGATAATCGGAGGCTGCAGCCCCGAGGGGCACCCTCAGGACTTCGCCAACAACGTCTCATGGGACTTTCTGGGCCATATGGCGAGCGTGTTCACTAAGCTTCTCCCGCGCACCAGGAACATCAGGGTGGTAAGGCAGTGGGCCGGAATGTACAATATGACGCCCGACAGGCAGCCGCTTCTCGGGAGGACCGAGGTCGAGGGCTTCTTCATCTCATGCGGCTACTCAGGGCACGGCTTCATGCTAGCGCCGTTTACCGGGAAGCTCCTCGCCGAGATGGTCGCGCACGGCGATACCTCCATGGACATATCCATGCTTGACTACAGGCGCTTCGAAAGGGGCGAGATGATAGTGGAGCCGGCGGTAGTATAGAAGACGCTGGGATTGAACGTGAGAAGAGGTCCGTCCTGGAAGATGGACCTCTTTCGTTTTCGATTTCGCCCTTGCCGGATTTTGTAAGCCTACAGGAACAGCGACGCCGCGCAGTACAGAAGAAGTATGGACATGACCGCGTTCACAGGCCGGTAGTTCCTCTCATAGAACGACTGGAACAGCGCGCCGAAGCCTCCCCATATGAGCGTCGATGCGATGCACATCGCTCCGACGAGAAGCGCGAGCGCGAGGATGGGGAGAACCTCCGTGAAGTTCGGGGTGATGTACACCGAGGCTACAGTAAGCGCCATCAGTATGCCCTTGGGGTTTATGAACTGCACGGCAACGCCCGGAAGGAAGGTATGGATGCTGGCCCCTGCTGAGTTCGAGTGGGGCTTCGAATTCCAGGTCCTCCAGGCAAGGTAAAGGATGTAGGCAGCGCCGATTATCGTCACGAAGGGCTTCACCTGCGGCACCAGCTTGTAGAGGTATGAGCTGAACAGGCTCGCCAAAAGCACATTCATGGTCTGACCGGCGAAGACCCCGAAGTTGAAGCCCAGGCTCTTTGCAACCCCGTATCTTATACCATTGTTCATGGCCATGATGTTGTTGGGCCCGGGCGTGATGATCTGCAGTATGGTGTACGAGAAGAAGGAAGCATAGTTCATTCGGATGACCTCATATCTATCCGCCTCAGGGCGGGCTTTTGTAGAAATATACCACAAGAGGTCCGGTTGCGCACCTTAATGGGAATATTCACTAATCAATGCCTTGTGCCAGCAAGAAGCGATAGGAAGCCCTTTTGGGAGCTTCCTATCGGTTTGCGTCGGTAGTCAGGTTCTTTACCCAGTGTTCCTTCCTGAAGAGGGTGTATGCTATCGTGAGCTTCACGAACTCGGTCACCTGCACCAGCAGGAAAAGCTGCAGCAGGGTCACCTTCGTGAAGTAGGCGATCGAAAGCGCGTAGGGCACCGTTATGAACCAGGTGAACAGGGAGTCCATCAGCATGACCGACCTCGTGTCCCCTCCGGACCTAAGCACGAAGAAGAATCCCGCGTTGGTAAGGTATATGGGCATCATGACCGCCGAAAGCGAGGTCAGGATCCTCGCCGTGGTCCGCACCTCCGCCGTCACGTTGTAGATGGAGGGGATCGCAAGGCCGGATGCTATGTGAAGCAGCATGAGGCAGCCTGAGATCATTATCCCGAACACTATGAGCCTCCTTGAGTCCCTGCGGGCCTCATCGAGGCGGTCTGCACCCAGCGCATGCCCGATTATTACGGAAATCGCCGTCGCCTGCCCGCTGTTTACCACGAAGAACATGTTGTTCACGGCATTCATTATGTTAAGCGCGGCGAGCGCCACGACTCCACGCGTGGAATAGGCCTTAAACTGCATCGTCACTCCCGTCGACCAAAGAAGCTCGTTTGCTATGAGCGGCAGCGACTTGACGAGGATCGTCCTAAACAGCGCCGGCTTCACCTTGAACATGCGCGAGACCGAGCTTCTGAACGGACAAGTATCCTTGCGCATGGCTATATAGAGCATGGTCATCTCGACAAGCCTTGCCAGGATGGTCGCGTAGGCTGCGCCCTGCACGCCCAGCCTCGGGGCTCCGAACTTGCCGAATATCAGGATGTAGTTGAAGACCATGTTCACGAACACCGCCACGATCGACGGAAGCATGGCGACCTTGGCCTGGCCGATGCTCCTGAAGGAACCTGCTGTGGATATGCTGAACGCCGTCGGCGTGAAGGTGAAAAGCACCACCCTAAGGTATGCGACGCCTTCCGATATCGTCCCGGGATCCTGGGTGAAGAAGCCGATTATGCTCGGCGCCCCGAAGTAAGCCAGCAGCATGAACAGCACCGATACGAAGGACGATGAGATCAGCATGAACCTGTAGGACTGCTTCATGCCGTCATTGTCCCTAGCCCCCCAGAACTGTGCGACGAATATGCCTCCTCCACCTGCTATACCGAAGAGCATAAGGGAGTATATGAAGAAGAACTGGTTGGCGATGCCGACTCCGGCGATCGACTGGGAGCCGAGCTGCCCTACCTGAAGGTTGTCGACCAGGTTCACAACCGTGGTGATGAGCTGCTGCGCCATTATCGGCATCATCACGGCGAGGGCATGCTTATAGAAGGCCTTGTCGGCTATGTGCGGCCTTATCCTGTTGTAGACCCTAGAGCCTGTCATGCCGGCCTCCTCTGCCGCAAAGCGGCGAATATATATTCTAACAGCACAAACACCGCGCGGCAAGAAAAATCGGTTTGCTTGTGTTGTTGGTCAGCGATAATGTCATGGTGTAACTCGTCAGCGATTATGTCATCGGCAGGCATCGACCAAGATAGCGCTTGAGCCTTGGCGCAAAGAGCAAGCCCGTCCGCCTTGCCACAGGAGGACGGGCCTAAGCTCGATCAGTACGTCCGGCGTCAGAAGGTGGGCCCCACCCTGTATATGCCGAACTCCCTGTGGCCTGTGACCTCGGATTTGGTAAGCTTGCCCCTTGCTGCATCGACCATCTCGGAGAAGATAAGCGCGCCGGCCTCATCGAGGGTCATCTCCCCGGCCATGACGGGGCTTAGGTCTATGTCTATGTTGCCGCTCATCCTGCCGTAAGTCCTGCCGTTTGCGGTCACCTTGATGACCGGCGCTATGGGCGTGCCGGTGGGCGTGCCTAGCCCGGTGGTGAAGACGACGATGTGGGCGCCTCCCGCAAGCATGCCGATCATCGAATCCACGTCCTGGCCAGGGCTATCCATCATGTAAAGGCCCCTTGCACCTTTCGGAAGCTCCTCGCCGTATCTGAGCACTCCCATCATCCTCGACTTGCCCGCCTTGAGTATGCAGCCAAGGGACTTCTCCTCGATGGTGGAAAGGCCGCCTTTGATGTTGCCGGGCGTAGGCTGCGTGCCCCTCAGGTCCGAGCCCATCGCCAGTGCGCGCTTCTCTACATCGTCCACTATCCTGAGAAGCTTATTGGCGGTCTCCTCGGAGCAGCACCTTTGAGCAAGTATCCTCTCTGCGCCGATGAGCTCTGTGGTCTCTGACAGTATTGAGGTGCCTCCCGCTTGGACAAGCATGTCCGACGCCACACCTAGTGAAGGGTTCGCGGCTATTCCCGACGTGGGGTCGGAGCCTCCGCATTCTAGTCCCAGCACCAGCTCCGATATCGGGAAAGGTTCTGGCCTCATGTCCGAGATGCCGGAGGCAAGCGCCGTCGCCTTCTTGATTCCCTCCGCGACTGCCCCGTCGGTTCCGCCGCACTCCTGTATGATAACCAGGTCCACTTGCTTGCCTGATTTCGATATGCCATCGACTAGCTCAGAGGGTTGCATGCCCTCGCAGCCGAGGCCCACTACCAGTACTGCGCCTGTATTGGGGTTAGTCCCCATGCCTATGAGCGTCCTTGCAGTCTGTGCGTAGTCCTCGCCCATCTGGCAGCAGCCGTTCGAATGCACGAGCGCCACTGAGCCAGGAACCGCGGATGCGATGCGGGACGATACCTCGCCTGCGCATACGGAGGCCGGTATGATGACCATGTGGTTTCTTATACCGTGCCTGCCGTCGGGCCTTCTGTATCCGGAGAGCATCATCTTATCGTCTGCCATCACGAATCCCTCCTGGCCCTAAGACTTGCTATGTTGTGTATGTGCACATGCTCGCCCTTTGCTATCGGCTTCGTCGCAATTCCCATCGGATTACCGTACTTACTTATAGTCCCGCCCGCAGGGATGTCCGCAAGCGAGATCTTATGGTACATCGGCACATCAGTGGAAGCCGTCACCGAGAAGCTGGAAATGCCCGCCTTGCCGGCCACGAGCACTTCCTCGCCCGCTTTTGCGTCCTGCAGCATGGTAGCTATGTTGTCCGCCGGGTCGGAGATCAGTCCCTTGGGCATGATATTCCTCCTGATGCTATGGTATGTGGACACCAATCGGCGCCTTACTGATAGAATAATACATAGGGGCGGCCATTGCACCAATCAAAGGGCGGCTCTTAAGCCGAATATTCGGCGCGGAGGTGTGGCATGGGCAGATATGACAGGCACCGGGGCCTTCCGGGCTTCGATGACGGGGCGCAGGGCAGGCTTGCAGATTCGGGCGTGCTCGTGGTGGGGGCCGGAGGAATCGGCTCGCCGCTTCTATACTACCTTGCTGCGGCCGGCGTAGGCAGGATCGGGATAATCGACTCAGACGTAATAGAGCTTTCGAACCTGAACAGGCAGATACTGCACTTCACTCCCGATATTGGCGAGGTGAAGGCCTCTTCGGCCGCGTTCAAGATAACCCAGCTGAACCCCGAGGTCAAGGCGACGGTCCATGCGCTTAGGCTGGAGGACGACAACGCTCCGGAGCTTATCATGGGCTACGACATAGTCCTGGGCGCCGTCGACAATCCCCACGCTAGGCAGGTGATCAACAGGGCCTGCAGGAAGACCGGCACGGCATACATAGACGGGTCAGTGGAGGCATATACGGGCATGGTCGGCTTCTTCGAACCCAAGGTCGGACCATGCAGGGCGTGCCTTCTTCCTGACGAATCAGAGGAGAAGGGCAAGCCGCCTTCGGTTCTGGGGGCAACCGCCGGAGTAGTCGGTTCCATAATGGCCGCTGAGGCTGTGAAATTCCTTGCCGCCGGGAAAACCGGTTTCCCGTCCGGAAGGCTGATATACTTCGACCTCTACACCGGGGCCTTCGAGACGATGGAGCTTCAAAGGAAGGACAACTGCAAGGTCTGCGGGGCATAGCAGGTGCCATGCTTGTTGAATAAGGGGAGAGATTCAAGCATAATTATATCCGTTGCCGAATATGGCCGGCCCGGAGCTGGCCTTGATTTTTGGGAGGAAGACAGATGCGCAATAAGGAAATGCTGCTCATACCGGGCCCGACTCCGGTAGCCGACGAAGTGTACGATGCATTATCAGGAGAAACCCGCGCCCATACCGACCCCAGGTTCGTCGAGATATACAAGAATGCCCTTTCGATGACCAGGCAGATGTTCAACTGCGACGGGGAAGTATTCGTGGTGGCGGGCTCCGGTACGCTTTCGATGGAGATCGCCATCGTGAACACCGTAGCGCCCGGGGAGAAGCTCCTGGTATTGAGCCATGGCTATTTCGGAGACAGGTTCATCCAGCTCGGCGAGGCCTTTGGAATCAAGGTTGAGGCTATCAAGTCCGAGTGGGGAAAGCACGTCGATGTAAAGGAAGTGGAAAGGAAGCTCGCAGAGGGCGGCTTCAAGGCTGTAACAGTGACTCACGTGGACACCTCCACCGGCGTCGAGTCCGACCTGGAGAAGCTAGTCCCAGTAATCAAGAAAAGTGGCGCCCTTCTCATACTTGACGGCGTCTGCGCGACGGCGGCGATTGAAGAGGACATGTCGAGGGCGTATGCAGGCAACGAGGACTACAGGATAGATGTGGTGCTCACAGGAAGCCAGAAGGCAATCGGAGTGCCGCCGGGCCTTGCTATAGTGGCCTTCGGCAAGAAGGCGCTTGAAGCGAGGGCTGCAATGGGCAGGGTCAACGCCTACTACGCAGACATCAATATGTGGACGCCCGTCATGCAGAACCCCGGCAAGTACTACGCGACTCCCGCCGTGAACATGATCTACGCATACGAGGCGGGCATGAAGGCCGTCATGGCCGAGGGCCTCAAAGCCCGCTATGCAAGGCACAGGGCATACGGCAAGGCAGTAAGGGCGGCGCTTGCCACATACGGTCTCAAGCCCCTTGCCGAATCCGGCATAGAAGCGCCGACGCTTACGACCTTCAGGCATGTCGAGGGTACGGACGACGCGGCATTCAGGGCGGCCCTCGCAAAGCGCGGCATGATAGTCGCAGGCGCCCTTGCATCCCTCGCCGGAAAGGCGTTCAGGCTCGGGCACATGGGAAGCACCACCCCTGAGATGCTGGAGAAGGCCATCACGCTTATCGGCGAGGTCCTAAGCGAGATGGGCATGAAGGCCGATGCCGTTAAGGCTGTTGCCGAGTTCAGGAAGGTCTACGGAGCGTAACTCAAAATCAATGATGCATGAGGGGCTGCGCACAGGATGCGCAGCCCCTTTTTGGCATTTAGGCATCTAGAACAGGTCGAATTCGAGGCTGTAGCCTACGACGCTGACGCTGAACTTGCCAGTAGCAAGGTCCACCGAACCGCTTACGGACTTGGGGTCGATGACAGGCGCGTCCACTGTCCCTGATGCAGTTAGCTTAAGCTCGTTCGTGTTCTGGATTCCTACCGATACGGTCGCGGAAAGGGAGAAAGTGGGGTCGGATATGAGCGGAACCGGCACGGTGCAGCTGGCGCTCGCCGACATGCTGCCTGTAAGCGAAATCGAGCTTGATGTCAGGGTGAAGTTGCACTTCACGCTGTTTGCGCCCAGTCCCAGATAGGCTATTCCCGTTATGCTGCCGGATTTCGCGATGCCGAAGTCCGCGTTTGCAAGGGTCACATTCTGGAGCTTAAGCCTTCCGGTTCCCCTCATGCCGTTTGCGGTATCGAGAGTGAGCTTGCAGTTTTCGATAGTCACCTTCTTTCCTCCGGGCAGCGGGAAGTCCATGTTCTGCTCGTATTTGCCGGAAGCTCCGGTCGGATTCACGATGAAGTCGAAGGTGGGCTTCACTCCCAGGATATCTATCTTGCCCGTGCCTGTTATCGCCGAGTTGGCAAGCTTGAGTGAGGCCTCAGCGGCATCCCAGCCGCACACCGTTATCTGGCCGGTCGCAGTGGCCTCGAACTTCGTGGTGCTGGCGGCTACGGTGAACTGGGTGGACGTCAGCCCGGGCACGGCCAGCTTGAAGCTTCCTGTCATCGTGGAGCCGGCGATCCTAAGGTCTGCATTGGTCACGTCATAGCCCATGACAGTGATGCTTCCTGCGTATGTGATGTCCAGCTTGGTTGGCGAGGCATCCACAAGATAGCTGGTCTTGGCGATTCCCGGCACCGTGATATCGAGGGTTCCCGTGACGGCAAGGCCGTTTAATGTCAGCGAGCCCGTCGCAAGCGTCCAGCCCATCAGGGTTGGCCCGGCCAAGGTGGCGGAGCCGGATATGCCAGTCGGCGTTATGGTTACATTGAACGACTGAGTGAACGACGGGGTAGTGCCAAGCTTCAGGCTTGCCGTCCCGACAAGGCTGTTGTTGCTGAAGCTCACGCTTATGGAAGTCGACGTCCAGCTAAGGAGCTTACCTGAGGAGAGGCTTGCGCTTCCTGTGACCGTCGTGGGGGTGAATGTCAGATCTGCCGTGGCCTTGCTTCCTCCGGGCAGGTCGACCTTGCCGGCGCCCGTAAACGATGTATCCGTCATCGTAAGCTTCATCGTCGTGAAGGTCCATCCCATAATCGTAAGGTCTTGCGTCACAGTCCCGGAGAAGGACGTCGGCGTGATATTGAATGCCAGGCTCACGCTTGGCCCCGAAGGCAGCGACACTGAAGCGTTGCCGGATATCTTAGTCGTGCTGAGCGCAAGCGATGCGTTCGTGAGGTTGTACCCGAACAGCGTGAGGCTTTGGGCCGCTGTCGCGGTGAAGCTCGTAGGCGTGCCGCTGAGGCCGAAGGCTATGCTTGAGCTTCCTGGGATGCCGGCCTTGGCGCTTCCGGAGAAGCTGCCATCAGTCACCGTGACCGCCGCCTCAGCCAGTGTCCATGAGCCGTACCCGACAGAGCCCGACCAGCTAGCGCTGAGCTTCAGGTCCGATGTTATGGTTATCCCGTATTGCATCTCGGCGGCTGTGCCGGGAAGTTTTATATATCCTGTGCCGGTTATCTTAGTGTTGCCGATTGCAAGCTGCGTCCTTGCCAGCGACCAGCCGGCTATCTTGAAGTCCTTGGTGTAGCTGCCGCTTATGGTGCCGTCACTCGTCACACTTATGTCCCACCTGGTCGAAGTCCCTCCGGGCATGGTGAGCTCCCCGGAACCTTTAATCCCGGAGTTGTCCAGGCGGAAGTCTGCGTTGGTGAAAGTCCACGGGCCGATTTTGACCGCCTGCTTGGCAGTCGCGTAGAACTGCCCCGTTGATAGGTCTATGCCTACTGCATATTGCTGGCTTACTCCGAGAAGGCTTGCTGTAGCAGCGCCCTGGCCTGACAGCTCGAAGTCGGGTCCCAGGCGCATGTCAATCGATGCCGAAGCCGGCATGAAGGGAAGGCCGGGATTTGCGGACCAGTGCAGCCCATCATCTTTAAGTGTCCCTGAGGCTATGCTGAAGGTCCTTTCGGCAATCCTTACTGTCCCCTTCCAGGTGCCCGACAGCACCTTTCCTGCCTTGTCGGTCTTGAAGTTCGCATCGACCGTGCCACCTACCGGAAGGTGGAGCTTGCCTGACCCGCTTAGCGAGCTGTCATTGGCTATGGTGCCCTTGTAGGATGTCACCAGGAAGCCTGCGACCATCACCTCGTCAGGGGCTCCGGGCTGCTTGTCCACCTCCTTGAACGTCACATTGAATAGCTTATGCTTCGTGTCTATCCCTGCAGACGCCTCCACTTCGACTAACTCGCCTGGTTCGACCTTGCCCTCGCCTTCGAACTCGAACAGAAGGCCGACGGAAGCCTCGCCGTCCTTGCCAGCGCTGTCGAACTTGCTCCCGGCCAGTACGCATGGCAGTTCAAGGTCGGTCTTGATGAAGGCCTTCGCCCCGAGGCCGATTTCCGCTGCGGCCTCGGCGCCCAATGATACGTCGAAGCCTCCGCCGAGCTTAAGCGTGAAGGTGGAATCCTTCTTGAACTCGGTGACCGCCTTAGCGGTGAGGCCGGCAAATGAGCTGCCCGCCTTCTTCATCAGCGGGGTGAAGTTGCCGCTTCGCACGCACTCGGGAAGCGATGTCAGCAGGTCGATTGCGGAAGAGCCCCCCGCCTTCACGGTCTCTACAAGGGAGGAGAGGGGGAACTTGGCTTCAAGGGTCATGACTGGTATGCCGGGGCTGAGCTCCAATTCAAGCACGGTCCCGGTTGGAATCACGGATAACAGGCTGTTCCAGTCCGGCTCCGGTGCCGCCCGCCTTCCGGAGATGCCCTTCGGGGATATCTGGTCGATTATGTAGGCTATCGCATTAATGCATTCCCGGACGAACTCCGGCTTGAAGACAGCCTGAATGCTGCGACCGGCCGGAATCTCAGCCTCTATCCCGAACATGCGTAGGGAAGTGGAGGAATCGGACTTTCCCTCGCCAAGCGCGTCAAGGGCCACCTCCAGCTTCGCCTTGGAGTTCGATGAGGCCGCCAGGGCCTTTGACAGGCCGCTTCTGCCAAGGTCGGCGAGGATCCGCTGAAGCTTCTCCGCGTCCCTCGCTATGGATTCTGGATCATTGAAGGACCTACACGCTGCGTATTTCTGAATGTAAGGGAGGGAGTCCATGCCGGCTGTTATCACGTCGGCAATGACTGCAAGCGTGAGCTTGGCGGCGTCGCCGACGGGAAGCATGAAGCCTATCCCTGCTTTCAGGCTTCCGGCTGTTGCAGACGTGTCGGCGGCCCCAATCCCCCCTTTGGCGGTAAGCTCGACCTGTATGCCTACCTCGCCTAGGGTGTCGCCCGATGATGTCAGGTTCGAAAGCACCTGCCTGAAGCCTGCATACAGCATATTGGCGGCCGTCCTTGCGTCAACCTCCATGCCGGGCTTTATTGGCGCCGACCTTTGCATCGCCTCCATGGCCTGCCTGGCAAATGCCGTGGCCTTATGAGGTTCGCACTCGTAGCAGAGCTTTCCCTCAAGTTCGCCCTCAAGCATCAGCTCCGCGTCGAATGTCGCCTCTATGCCGAGGCCTATCTCGCATTCCACCTTGGTGGGGACGAGGTCGAAGGCGGACATGTCGATGCTGAAGAGCTGCCCGCCGATTTCCATCGAGGACGAAGCCCTTATCAAAGGAAGCCCCCCTGCAAGGGGCGCCCTAGCCTGGAAGGAGGAGTTCACCCCGCCGGTTATGTCGATGAATGCGTAAGGTAGTCCTGGCGTGGGGTTGGGAAGCCTGCCCGCGGCGTAGTCGCAAAGCGGGTCGGAGTTTGAGATGCCCACAATGAGCCTGCTTCCCGAGGCCCTTACTATGCCCATCACGGCAAGGGAGCCTCCCCTCTTGAAAGCCTCGAACCTTCCTCCGGGGAAGCTCCAGCCTATCTCAGCGTCAGGGATGGATGCCAGTGCGGACCTGATCTTGTCATAGGCCGCCTTGACCTGAGGGCCGGTTATGTAGACCATCGCCTGGGCAAGCTTGCCAAGTTCGCCCGCGACCGCCGGCAATTCCTCCTCCAGTTTGACCTCAAGGGGGTTTTTGAAGCGGTTCAGGACAGAGATGCCGCTTGTCGCTGATTTGGTCAGGATGGCCTGTGCGGCGCTTACGGCCTTGGCGATTCCCGATTCCTGCACGAATCCGGAAATCCCCGACTTGAAATCCGAAAAAACAGATGCATAGGCCGATGTGCATGCTAAAATGAGGATGAAGGCAACAAATGCGAGGCAGACCACCCTTAGAAGAGACCTTCTCATTAGGCTCGCCTCCAGTCGCGATATGATCGATCAAAGGAATACCATTGATATGATTCTACAATTGAAATAAAAATCCTGTCCGCAGTCGGACGCCAGGGCCATTTTCAAGGATGCGATGAAGTGAATATAGGGAGGTAAAGGTCATGAGAATCCGCAGGTTAATTCTAGCCGCATGTCTTCTAGCCATGGTCTCGATGCTTTCGGGCTGCCTATTGCTGAGCACTAGGGTGGACGACTTCGTGGCGACGCCGGTGCTAAGCTGGAGGGGAGGCACAAGCCTCAGGCCTGAGCAGGAAGAGGGGATGGCCACCGGTTTCCATTTCGTCCCCAGAAAGGGCCTTTCGCTGCACAATTACAAGGTGATAGCGCCGCTTGCCTTCATCAACGACTTCGACTTCACTATGGAGTTCGAGCTCGACTGCAAGCCGTCCGGAGCCGATGACGGGCATTGGAACGGCTTCTTCGTGTTCATGATCAACATCCTGAACGTACCGTGCCTCGGAGACGACTACACTCTGCCCGCGGCATGTCCGCCTCCGACCGAGCTGGGGTTCTTCTTCCTGAGGAACAACCCTGTGGAGAAGCCGACTGAGCCGCATCTTGCAGTCCTCTTCAAGGGGCAGACGATAATCGAGCGCACCGAGGATACGGGCACGATAATGAACGGCATCAACATGCTCACGCTTTCAAGGCGCGGCGACACCATCACCCTTTTCATCAACGCGCGGGAGTATCAGAGCTTCGAGCTGGACATCGAACCGAACGAGCTCATCACCGTGGATGTCACGGCCGACAGCGGCCACTATGAATCGGAGCTTCCTCCGGACGATGAGGGGAACGATAGGATGCCGAGCGACGTGATGTATTTCAGGCGCTTCAGCCTGAGGGGAGTAAAGGGGAGTACATTCTACGTACCGGAGTCGTTCTACTTCGAGCACCTGAACGAGCTGTAGGAAAAGGGCGGACCCGGCGAGAAGCCGGGTCCGCGCCTATTGTTCAGATTTTCTTCGCTGAGGCTTCACGCTAGAATCTCAATCCGACGGCCGCCTTCATGAAGAACCAGCCCTCTGCCACGGGCTCTGGATACAGGAAGACCGCAATGAACTCATATCCTGCCTCTACCGCCACCCTTAGCGGCCCTGGGGTTATCTCGACACCTGCCGTGGCATGCATGTTGAATGCCAGGTTGTAATCGAAACCTTCCGGTTCGGCCGGGAAGAATGAGAAGAACGCACCGGGAGCGAGTGATATGTAGGGCTTGATCCAGGAGACGTCGCCCAGGTAGTATCTCATAAGTCCGTTGACCCTGAGAGGAAGAGCCTCGATCTGCTGATAATACGGGAAGCTCAAGAACGTGGAGGCTTCCAGGCCAAGCCCGAAATGGCCGATGCGCCTTTCATACTCAAGGCCGAGCAACGTCGAGCCGAACGATCCAGTGAGGCTGAGGGAGTTGTTCTTAGCCGAGGATGCCGATGATGCCGCCAGAACGATGATCATTGCGATAATCGCCGCCAAAGTAGCTCTCTTCATGTCTAACCCCCGATTCCTGTTGATTTGGACAACAAATCATAATTCAATGAAGCTTCGACGAATCCTTCAGGGAAAGGCACTCAGAAGGAATTATGACGATTGCGGATAAAGGATTACCATGTATTGCGGATACCCGGGGCCCGTCCCAAGGAATGGCCGTACTTAGCTCAGCCAATCATCCCGGAGGGGTTGATTATTGATGGACAACGTATACGACAGGAAAGAGGCCTGCTGCGGATGCGCAGCCTGCGCGGACATCTGCCCTTCAGGTTCCATCTCGATGGTCGATGATGAGGAGGGTTTTCTGTACCCTTTCATCGATGATTCGACTTGCATCGACTGCGGGCTCTGCAGGAGGGCATGCGCCTTCGCCAAAGCGGGGGAGATGTCGGGAAGCCTGCATGAGCCCAAAGTGTTCGCTGCAAAGCATAAGGACGACAAGACGCGGCTGGGGAGCACGTCCGGCGGCGCATTCACCGCAATATCTGATGCAGTACTGGCCAAAGGCGGGGCAGTGTATGGCGCAAAGCTGGAAGGCGACTTCAGCGTGAGGCACGTTAGGGCTATTGATGGGGCTTCCAGTGATTGCCTAAGAGGTTCGAAGTATGCGCAAAGCGATGCCGAGGGAGCGTACAACCGGGTGGCCGGCGATCTTGCAGCCGGTACGCCGGTCATGTTCACCGGGCTTCCCTGCCAGGCAGATGCACTTAAGCGGTTCGTAAGGCTGACAGGCGCCGACTTCGTTGGGCTGCTTCTTGTAGACCTCATCTGCTACGGGGCTTATAGCGTGAAACTGCTTAAGGAGCATATCAGCCATCTTGAGGCCCTGCACGGGAAGAAGGCTTCAGGCTATCGATTCCGCCCCAAGGAGTTCGGCTGGTCCGGCCATCGTGAGGAGGTAACCTTCGAGGACGGGTCAACAGACAGCTCTAGCGAGGATTCCCAGCTTCTGAAGGGGCTGTTCCTGTCCAGGCTGATACTGAGGCCATCATGCTATGAATGCCCGTACGCAGGCAAGAGAAGGCATTCTGACATCACTATAGGCGACTATTGGGGGGCAGGCAGGAAGTTTAGCGACCTCAAAGATGAGCTCGGAGTGTCCGTGATACTGCTGAACACGGACAAAGGAGCGTGCATGCTCGATGATATCGGGAATACAATGGAGATGAGGGAAAGCGACATGGCAGACTGCTCGAGGAAGCAGCCAAGCTTGAACGGTCCTGCCGCGAATAATCCGAGAAGGGCGGCCTTCTGGGCGGACTTAATGGCGCATGGGTATGCGTCCTCAGCCAGAAGGCATCTGGGGGTCATCAATAAACCGGATGAAGCTTGACGGGGTGATTGAGATGAGTACGCTGTTCAAGTCGGATAGGATCCTGTTCAGGCACCTCGAAGGCGGCGACCTGGCAGACATCGCTGGGCTTCTGTCCGACCCTGAGGTGATGAGATACTGCTCAGGGCCGCTGGACGCGGAGTCTTCCCACAAATGGCTCGCTTCGTGCATGAAAGCATACCGTGACCCGGGTTACGATTACTGGGCTGCGGAGCTCATATACGGTGGCGGGTTCATCGGGCAGATGGGAATCATCAGGGAGACCGTGGACGGCTCAGCCCATGACTGCCTCGCCTATATGCTGGCCAAGGCGCATTGGGGGAAGGGGTATGCGCTCGAGGGCGCCCGCGCCTGCCTTGACTACGCATTCGCGTCACTTGGCCTGGCAAAGGTGAATGCCACCGTGGAGCGGGAAAACGGGAAATCTGCGGCGATTCTTTCAACGCTGGGGATGGGTCTCAGGAAGACGGCCCTGTTTAACGGCCAAGAGGTGGACCTATACGAGATAACCCGCGAGGATTGGGAATCGAAGAGGTAAGATGCGCAGAAGGAGGAGGGGGCATGGCTTCTCTGAGCGAGGATGTCAGCGAATACAACCGCCAGCTTAGGGTGGGGAGTATTCAGAGAGCATACAGGGGCATCATATCTTTCATGTCCGGACTGAGGGATATGCTGGCAACGAATCATCCTGATCATTCGGCAGGCTCGCTTTACCAGGGCTACATGGATATGACGTACTTCTCCTTCACTCCGCCTTATCTCAATGAAAGGAAGCTCAAGGTCGCGGTGGTCTACCTCCATGAGGGCAATAGGCTGGAGGTCTGGCTCGCAGGCGGCAACAGGAAGGTCCAGGCCGAGTACATTGAGCTTCTGAAGGGACATGACCTTGGAGGATATGAGCTTTCCAGGGTGGCTCCCGGCGTCGATTCGATTGTCGAGGGAGTCCTCGCAGAGCGGCCGGACTTCGACGATACGGACAAGCTTGCCAGATCGGTCGAAGCCGGGATTATCTTGTTCTCTGCCAAGATGGAGGGAATAGTCCGAGAAGCGCTGTAACACAGAAATCGGCAATGATAAGGCCCCGGGCCGCAAAGTCCGGGGTCTTGCTGTATAAAGCCTTATATCAGTCCCTTTCGGATAATTCTATGAGCACTCCGCCAGTCGCCTTCGGATGGATGAATGCGATCTTCGCGCCTCCTGCCCCGTACCTGGGCGCCTGGTCGATCATCGGCACTCCTGCGGCCTTCAGCGATTCGATAGCCTCCGCGACATTGTCCACCCTGAAGGCCAGGTGCTGGATGCCGCCCCTTCCGCCGTTCTTCTCGATGAACTTCGCTATGGGCCCCTCTGGATCGGTGCTTTCAAGAAGCTCCACTTCCGTGTCTCCCACGGGGAAGAAACCTACGCGGACCTTCTGCTCCGCCACCTCCTCGGTGCCGTGCATCTTGAGGCCCATGGCCTCGTACATCTTCGCGCTCTCCTCAAGGCTTGTAACCGCTATTCCTATATGGTCCACTTTCAGGGCCTTCATGGCTGAACCTCCCTTTCATCGATCACTGTGTTGAAAAGCCTCTCGGCGGCATCAAATGGCGTCATCTGCCTTCCGGCCACCTTGGAGTACAGGTCGTGGGCCGCTTTCCCGCCTTCCCCCTCTGAGCTCAGGCGTTTAAGGAGCCTGTCTGCCAATATCCTGGATACGACCAGCTCCGAGTGCCTGAAGCGCCTCTTCGCAAGAAGCCCGGTCTCCTTTAGCCAGCCATAGTAGTCGTCGACTTCCTCCACAAGCTCGTCTACCCCCTCGGAAGTCTCGGCATTGGTCATGAGGACCTTAGGCCGCCTCGGGAGCTCATGTCCCAAATCCAGCGCATACTCCAGCTCCGCCTTCGTCCGGTCGGCGCCCGGACGGTCCATCTTGTTTACAACAAAGACGTCTCCGATCTCCATGATGCCAGCCTTGATGATCTGTATCTCATCGCCCAGGCCGGGCACGTTGAGGAGTATGACAAGGTCTGAGAGTGAGGATATCTCGATTTCCGACTGGCCGACGCCCACAGTCTCGATGAGCACATAATCGTATCCTGCGGCATCAAGCACGTCTACAGCCGCGGAAGTGCCCTTTGACAGGCCGCCTAAGTGACCGCGCGTTCCCATGCTCCTTATAAAGACGCCGGGGTCCGCGTTGTGCCTCTGCATCCTGACCCTGTCGCCGAGCACTGCGCCTCCGGTGAACGGGGATGTCGGATCGACGGCAATGATGCCGACCCTGTGACCGCGGTCTCTGAGCCTTATCGCGAACTTGTCCACGAGGGTGCTCTTGCCGCCGCCGGGAGGGCCTGTGATTCCGATGACCTTCGCCTTTCCGGTGAGCGGATACAGCAGCGAATAGGCGAGCTTGTAGCCGTGGTCTTCGTTCTCTACAAGGCTAATGAGCCTTGAGACGGAGCGGACGTCTCCCGACGCAGCCCCGTCTACAAGGGCCTTGACCTTTGCTTCTATGTCAGCAGGGCACATCCTACTTCCTCTTGATATTCTCGCGGATGAACTCTGCCGTCTTCGTGGTCGGGGTTCCGGGGGTGAAAACGCCGGCGATGCCACCTGCAATTAGGCCGGGTATGTCCTCGTCGGGGATGACGCCGCCGCCTATCACCAGAACATCGTCTGCGCCCTTCTCCTTAAGCAGCTCGACTACCCTAGGGAAGAGGTGATTGTGCGCGCCGGAGAGGATAGACAGCGCCACGCAGTCCACATCCTCCTGTACAGCGGCGTTTACGATCTGCTCGGGGGTCTGCCTGAGGCCGGTGTAGATTACCTCCATGCCGGCGTCTCTTAGCGCGCGGGCGACTACCTTTGCGCCCCTGTCATGTCCGTCGAGGCCCGGCTTGGCCACAAGTACCCTGATCTTCCTGTCCATAATCCCAGCCTCCTTACATTCCAGCCGGCTTGTATTCGCCGAACACTTTCCTGAGCACGTCGCTGATCTCTCCCAGAGTCGCATATTCCTTTACCGCGGCGAGTATCGGGGGCATGAGGTTGTCGGAGCCCTTGGCTGCCGCCTCGAGCTTCCTCAGCGCTTCCTCGACAGCCTTGCCGTTTCTCCTTGCCTTCACGGCGGCAATCTTCGCGCACTGCGCCTTGCCTACTGCCTCGTCCACTTTCAGCAGGCCCTTGGGTGCGGCCTCCTTTACCTGGAACTTGTTCAGGCCGACTACCACCCTGTCGCCGCTTTCTATGGACATCTGGTACTTGTATGCGGAGTCTTCGATCTCGCGCTGTATGAAGCCCTGCTCTATGGCGCGCACGGCGCCGCCGATATCATCTATCCTGCTTATGTAATCGGCAGCTTCCTTCTCGATCCTGTCGCTTAAAGCTTCAAGGTAATAGCTTCCTGCCAGCGGGTCCACCGTGTCGCAGACGCCGCTTTCGTAGGCGATTATCTGCTGGGTCCTTAGCGCGATTCTCACTGACTCCTCGGTGGGAAGCGCGAGTGCCTCGTCCTTGGAGTTGGTGTGCAGGGACTGCGTGCCTCCGAGCACCGCGGCGAGAGCCTGTATAGTTACTCTTACGATGTTGTTGTCCGGCTGCTGCGCAGTAAGGGTGCATCCTCCGGTCTGGGTATGGAACCTCAGCATCTGGGAACGGGGGTTCTTCGCGCCGAACCTGTCGCGCATTATCTTAGCCCACAGGCGCCTGGCCGCCCTGAATTTGGCGACCTCCTCCAGGAACTCGTTGTGGCTGTTGAAGAAGAAAGAGAGCCTGGGGGCGAAGTCATCGACGTTAAGCCCCGCCTTGACAGCAGCCTCGACGTAGGCGATGCCGTCTGCCAGCGTGAAGGCGACCTCCTGCACCGCGGTCGAGCCGGCCTCCCTTATGTGGTAGCCGGAGATGGATATGGTGTTCCACTTGGGCACGTTGTCCTTGCAGTAAGCGAATATGTCGGTGATGAGCCTCATGGAGGGCTGGGGCGGGTAGATGTAGGTGCCTCGCGCCGCATACTCCTTGAGGATGTCGTTCTGGATGGTGCCGTCGAGGTCCTTGGAGGCTACGCCCTGCTTCTCGCCTACTGCGATATACATGGCCAGCAGCACTGCCGCAGGCGCGTTTATCGTCATGGACGTGGACACTCTGTCGAGGGGAATCCCGTTGAAGAGGGTCTCCATGTCGGCGAGCGAATCTATGGCGACTCCGACCTTGCCGACTTCCCCGCGCGCCAGAATGTGATCGCTGTCATAGCCGGTC
>CAZNZD010000002.1:0-96558 GCA_964577435.1 uncultured Clostridia bacterium | reverse complement strand
CGTTTGCAGCCGGGCTTGGACTGGTAATCGCCGGCAGAGAGATGCGATAGGCGGCCGATAGCCAGCCTGAAGAATAATAGAGACGAGAAGCCGGCGGGCAATCCAATTGCTCCCGCCGGCCGATGCGCTTTATTGCTTATCTTCTCCCTACTTGATGAACTTATCCTCATCGAGGTCCCTGAATGCCTGCCTCAGCTCCTCCTTCGTGTTCATAACGATAGGCCCTCCCCAGGCGATCGGCTCGCCGAGCGGGGCAGCTTCAAGGAAGAGCATGCGGACCCCGCCGGGGCCAGCCTTGGCCCTGACCTCGTCTCCGGGGCCGAACAGCACTGCATGCTTAGAGGGGATGGTATCAGAGCCTTCCGGTCCGAGCTCGGCAGATCCTTCGATCAGATAGGCGAAGGCGGTGTTGCCCGATGAGGTGCCCACCCTCCACTCGCAGCCCGGCTCAAGGTGCACGTCCAGGTAGTTCGGCCTGACATAGTCGCCCTCGATGGCCCCCTTCGCCCCCTTGTAGGTCCCCGAGATCACCCTTATTGTCGCAGGGCCCTCATGCACGGCAGGTATCATGGCCTTCGTTATGTCCCTGTACTTCGGCGGGCACATCTTGTCCTTCGCCGGAAGGTTGACCCAGAGCTGCGCTCCCAGCATCCTGGGGCTTGACTTCGGCATCTCCTGGTGGATTATCCCCGAGCCGGCAGTCATCCACTGGCAGTCCCCGTCCAGGATGCTGCCGCTGTTTCCCAGGCTGTCGCTGTGCTCTATGTCTCCTTGTATCAGGTATGTGACCGTCTCGATGCCCCTGTGAGGATGCCAAGGGAACCCCTTTATGTAGTCGTCGGGGTTAACGGAATCGAACGCATCGAGCATCAGAAAGGGATCGAAGCCGTACACGTCGGGCTTTCCGAGCACCCTGACGAGGCTGACCCCCGCACCATCCATCGTCCTGGTCCCTGTGACAGCCTTCCTTACTTCCCTGACAGCCATCAATCGCACCTCCCATATACTAGTCGCTGCGAAGAGGTCATCTCACCTTAAGAATACCAGGTTCACAAGAAGCATGTATGCGGCAGTGCCGCCGCCTATGCTGAGAAGCACGTTCCCCTTCCAGCGGTGAAGCCCCACGATGATGAGAATCGACGCCAACTCGGGAATCCCATATGGGTATCCAGCAATGCTGACGTCCTTCAGGCAATAGACTACCAGCATGCCTATCGCGGCATATGGAAGGCTCCTGCCGAGATGGGTCACAAACCACGGGGCCTTCTTTCCTTCCGGAAACAGGATGAAGGGGAGGAACCTGGTAAGCATCGTCGCCCCCGCCATTATGGCGATCGTAATCGCAGTCTGCGCCTGCGTCATCTCGCCGCCTCCCTTCGAGCCGCCCCTGAAGCCTTATCCGCTTCATCCCTGACCAGCATGAGCGCCGCCAGCATCATGGTCATGGCCGGAAGGACGAAACTGTCCCTGCCGAAGGCAAGAAGAGCCGCAGCCGTGCAGGCAAGCCCTATCAGTGCAGGCCTTCTGTCTTGAGCTTGCCTCCATTGTCCAAGGAATATGACCACGAACAGCGCAGTCAACGCGAAGTCCAGGCCTTTCGCGTCGAAGCCGGACGCCGCCCCCGCTACATGCCCTATCACCGAGCCCAGCACCCAGTACGATTGGTTCAGAAGCGCAATCATGAACATGAACAGGCCCCTGTCGGTCCCCTTCGGAGGGTCCGTCGCGACAAGGACCGAGAACGTCTCGTCGCAAAGGGCGAAGATGATGTATGGCTTGTACCTGCCGGCGCCCTTCAGGCGCTCAAGCATGGAGATGCCGTAGAAGACGTGCCTTGCGTTAACGACGAGAGTAAGCAGAAGGGCCAGCATCGGGTCGAATCCGGCAGCGAGAAGCGGTATCGCCACATATTGCATAGACCCTGCGTACACGAAGAGGCTCATAGCCGCCGTCAGTGCCAGCGGAAAGCCCTTCGCGTTCATAAGCATGCCGTATGCCATGCCAAGGAACATGAACCCCGTGAGTATCGGCACCGTGTGCGGAAACGCCGCCTTCAGCGCGCAAGCTCTCCTATCCAAGCTGACCTCCGATACTGTAAGCCCTCCCAATCCTTTGCGCTGCAGGAGGGGCCTTCCCTCAGCTCCAAACCGCCGGCTTTTCCAGTAGTTTACTATACATTTGTCGCATATGAACGGCGGAAGTGTTAATATCTAATATATCGCAAAACTTCCTGAGCGTGAGCATACATTTTACGGCCTGGGCGCGACCCACGCACCGGCCGCCGGAAGGAAGATGCGGGCATGCCCAAGCAGGGCGGAAGGTACTCTTCTGCAATACCCATCGCCATAATCGCCCTAATGCTGCTTTTGCTGGCTGCAGGGTCATATTACGTCTATGCAGTATGGAAGGGCCAGACCAAAGCCATGGAGGCAGAAGCGATCGGGATTGCGGAATCTGCGGCAAGCTTCGTGTCCCTGTCCGACGTCCTCGCGCTTGAAGGCGGTCCAGCAGACCTTGCCAAGCCCGAATACATAAGGCTTAAGTCGCACCTATCCGAACTGAAGGCCAGGCTCGGGGCAGCCTTCACGTACATACTCGACCTAAGGGGCGGAAAGCTCCTTATCCTGGCAGATTCGGAACCTGAGGGCTCAGAGGACTATTCCCCGCCCGGAGACGAGTACTCAGAGGCCTTGCCCGTATTCCATGAGGTGTTCACAGACAACAGGGCGGTACTGACCGGCATAGCCACCGATAGGTGGGGATCCTGGAGGACCGCTTTGGCGCCGGTAAGGGGCTATTCCTCCGGCTTTGCTGAGGTGGTAATCGGAATAGACTACCCTGCGGACTTCTGGAGCGCGTCTTTGAACAGGTCGCTGCTTCCGCCAGTCTTAACCGTGCTTTCCATCATGCTGCTTCTGATGGCGCTATATTCGCTGACCTTGCGTACTCATAGCCTGAGAAGCGTCGGAGAGAGGCTTCAGCATAGCGAGGAGCTTTTCAGGACCCTTTTCGTGGAGGCGCCGGTCGGAATCGCCGCAATGGATGACAACGACCGCCTCTCAATGGTCAATCCAGTATTCGAGAGGATAACAGGAAGGAAGGCAGATGAGCTCAAAGCCATAGAGTGGGGCGAACTGACGTATCCTTCAGATTCGGACGAGTACACAAGCCTCATGACGAATTTCCGGGAAGGTCAAGCGGGGCAGTTCTCAATGGATAAAAGGATAGTGAAGCCAGACGGGACTTGCTCATGGATCAGCATGTCGGTAAAGAGGTTCCCCTTAGTGCCCGAGCAGGAAGGCAAGCACCTGCTTATGATAATGGACATAGATGAGCAGAGGAAGGCATCCGATGCCTTAAAGGAGAGCGAGAGGAGCAAATCGGTGCTTCTTTCCAACCTGCCCGGCCTCGCCTACAGGTGCGACTACGACAGGGACTGGACGATGAGGTTCATCTCCCCGGGCTGCTTCAAGCTGACCGGCTACAGGCCTAAGAGCCTTCTGGGAAACGCCGAGGCGTCCTACAACGACCTCATAGCCCCGGAATACAGGCAGCCCATATGGGATGAATGGGAGAGGGTGATCTCCCGCAAGCTCCCGTTCAGGTACGAATACGAGATAATCACAGCCAGCGGAGAACGGAAGTGGGTCTTCGAGCAGGGCCAGGCGATATTCGGCGCAGACGGTTCGGTCGAGGCCCTTGAAGGCCTTATAATCGACATAAACGAGAGGAAGCGCAAGGAGGAGGAGGTGCGCTACCTCAACGACAGGGACTACCTCACCGGGCTTTACAACCGCAGGTACTTCGAGAAGTGGAGAAGGATCCTGAACTCCTCGGACAAGCTGCCCCTTTCCATAATAGTAGGCGACATCAACGGACTGAAGTTCATAAACGACTCCCTCGGCCATGCCGAAGGCGACATACTGATCATGGAGACCTCCAGGCTAATCAAGGGCGCGATAAGGCCTCAGGACGTGCTGGCACGGACAGGCGGCGACGAGTTCATGCTCCTGATGCCTTCCACTAGCCGTAGCGAGGCCGCTAAAGTGATGGTCGACATGCGAAGGGACGTGGAGGCCCATAACGACGACCTTTCGGCGGATTCCTTCTATAAGAGCATATCCTTGGGCTTCGCCACGAAGGAGAGCCCGTCAGACGACTTCGACAGGGTGATGCGGGAAGCCGAGGACATGATGTACCGGGGCAAGCTTGCAGAGCACAAGCAGGCCTACAGGCTTCTCATCGATTCGATAATGAACAAGGTCTACGCAAAGAGCCACGAAAGCCCGGACCATGCAAGAAGGCTCGCTTCGATTGCGTCATCAATGGGGGAGGTCCTTGGGCTGTCCGAGTCGGAGATCTCAGACCTGGCCCTCATAACATCGATGCATGACATCGGAAACGTGAGCGTATCGGAAAAAATACTGACCAAGCCGGGACCGCTTAACGACGACGAATGGGCGGAAGTGCGCAGGCACCCCACGGTCGGCTACAGGATCGCCAAGGCATCTGAGGAGCTTTCAGGCATCGCCAAATACCTGCTGTCCCACCACGAAAGATGGGACGGCACCGGATATCCCAACGGCTGGAAGGCAGAGGAGATCCCCCTTCTTTCGCGGATAATCTCAGTGGCGGACGCATTCGACGCCATGACCCATGACAGGCCATACCGCAAGGCGGCCACTGAAACCGAGGCGCTGGGGGAGATAGTCAGATGCGCCGGGACTCAGTTCGATCCAGGCGTAGTAACAGCCCTCGTCAAATCGCTTGAGCAGAACAGCAGATAGCAGGCTGAGCCGGACTATTAGAAGCAAGGAGCCTTCTCACCCCCAACCCTGCGCATTCTTGGAGGAACCGGCCCTGTGCTCTGATGACGCGGAAGCCCTTCCGGTGATAGAATTCTGGATATGGTAGCCCGGCTTCAAGCGGTGCTTCAAGCCGGGCATAGGTTTGCACTGATTCGCTGGCGGACATCCGCCTGGGGGTAGGATGGGTTACGCAGAGCTTCTTATTATAGCAGCAGGCCTTTCCATGGACGCTTTCGCGGTGTCCTTGTGCAAGGGCCTTGGCATGTCCGTGCTGGATACGAGAGGAGCCCTTCTGATAGCCTCATGCTTCGGAGGCTTCCAGGCCATTAACCCCCTCATAGGCTGGGCGCTCGGCAAGCAGTTCGAAAGATACATCGTCAGCTACGACCACTGGGTCGCCTTCATCCTGCTGGCCTTGATAGGAGGGAAGATGCTCCTCGAGGCGGCAAGGAAGGACGGTTCGGACGAGCAATGCAGGTTCGTGCTCGACTATAAGGAGCTACTGGGCCTCGGGCTTGCCACCAGCATAGACGCCCTTGCTGTAGGAGTGACCTTCGCCTTCCTGAAGGTTTCCATACTGCCGGCAGTAGCGATAATCGGCATCATCACCTTCGCCATATCCTTCGCCGGAGTCGCCCTCGGCCACAGGGTGGGCTCCAGGTTCAGAAAGGGCGCGGAATTCGCCGGAGGCGCAGTCCTGATAGCAATCGGCCTAAAGATACTTCTGGAACATACCGCGATACTCTGATCCCATGAGCCGGACCGCCTAAGCAGCGGCAGGGCCACTTCGCCTAAGCTGGAGGTCATGCATGAAGAACATCATCGACTACGCTCAAAGCACGGCCGGTGCAGGCTTCGACATAAAACCTCTGTGCGAGGCCGACAGCCTCGTTCTGTCACAGCTTTCATACATGGACTTCGGCGGCGAGGTGCCTGGGCCTGGCGACAAGGCTAAGCCCGTGTCCCTGCGCGATGTGATCCTATACAAGGGCATAAGGGCTTTGTGCCGGGACACCATGCTGCCCGAGAAGAACGAGAAGCTCCTCCAGGCGGTTCTGGACAGCTCTCGCTTCGGGGCCCTTAAGCTTAAGTCCTTTGTTAACGAGGTGGATGACGGCGAGCATAAGCAGTTTGCCGCCGTGACCTTCGTCCTGCCGGAGAAGCAGGCCTACATAGCATTCAGGGGCACCGACACGACGCTAACCGGCTGGCGCGAGGATTTCAACATGGCCTTCACCTACCCGGTGCCCGCGCAGCTGGATGCGGCAGCCTACCTGGACACCGCGGGCAAGGCCAATACCGGCGCGCTGTTCGTCGGAGGACACTCCAAGGGAGGAAACCTCGCGATCTATGCATCGGTGCGCTGCGAAGACAAGATCAGGGGAAGAATCGCCGGAATCTTCAACCATGACGGGCCGGGCTTCAAGGAGGACATCTACTCCGATGAGGCTTACAAGCAGATAGAACCCCTGGTGCACACTAGCCTTCCGACCCACTCGGTAGTCGGTATACTGCTTCAGCACGACGACAACTACAAGGCGGTGAAGAGCAACGCAGTCGGCCTGCTGCAGCACGACCCCTTCACCTGGTCGATAAAAGGCGGCGACCTCGAGTTCACCGACGGGCTGAACAGCCAGTCGGTGTTCCTGGACAAGACCATAGGAACATGGCTTTCCGGGCTCTCCGACGACGAGCGCAGGAAGTTCGTGGACGCGCTGTTCGAGATAGCCGACGCCTCCAGCTTCGAGACGATACAAGACGTAAGGAAGAATTGGAGGAAGGCGGCAAGCGATTCGCTGGCAGTGATCAAGGACATGGGGCCGGACACGAAGAAGATGGCCTCAGAGGTGTTCGGGCTTTTCGAAAGGACCGTCAGCGCCGGGCTCGCCCGCGAGATAAAGGGGTTGTTCTCCAGAAAGCCTGCAGGTGGCCAGGAGAGCAGCTGAAGGGCCCGCGCCTCGCAAATGAACCCGACTGGAATACCCCGGACCGATACTAAGCGAAGTGCCGCCAGGAAGCTCCATGGACGGCATAAGGATTTCTCCTTAAGGAGCGCATGAAGAAGAGGCAAGAGAAGTGAAAGAGATCCTTATCAAGCTTTTTATCAAGAACCCCGAGGATGTCCACCTGCCGGAGGTGCGGCAGAGGTACGGCCAGATGACAAGCATCGTTGGCATCGCGATAAACCTCATGCTCTTTGCGTCCAAGTTCACCGTGGGTACCCTGTTCGGCATCATCTCGGTGACCGCCGACGCCGTGAACAACCTGTCGGATGCGGGTAACTCGATCATCTCGCTTCTTAGCTTCAGGATGTCGGCGAAGCCTGCGGACAAGGACCATCCATACGGGCACGCAAGGATCGAATACCTTGCGTCCACCTTGGTCGCAGTGCTCATCCTCATGGTGGGTTTAGAGCTCGGCAAGGCATCCGTTCAGAAGATCCTGAAGCCGGGCGCAATAAGCTTCAGCACGGTCACAGCCATCGTGCTTCTGGTATCAATAATCGCCAAGTACTGGATGTACACCTTCAACAAGTCGTTGAGCAGGAAAGTGGACTCGACGATGATGCTGGCCACCGCGGCCGACAGCATCTCCGATGTAATGGCGACCTCGGCGGTACTTCTGTCGATGATCTTAAGCCCGCTCATAAAGTTCCAGCTGGACGGCTACATGGGCGTAGTTGTAGCGCTATCCATCATGAGGACAGGCTTCGGGGTGCTTAGGGAGACAGTAGACAGGATGCTCGGCAAGGGGCCAGGTATTGAGCTTGCCGGGATGATACACGACTTTATAATGAGATACGACGGGGTGATAAACATCCACGACCTGCTGGTGCACGATTACGGCCCCAACAGGACTTTCGCCTCGGTACACGTGGAAGTGGACGCGAAGGTGGACATCCTGAAAAGCCATGACCTGATAGACAACATCGAAATCGACATCAAGCGTGAGCACAATATCAACCTTGTCATACACCTCGACCCAGTCATCATAGATGACGAGTATGTGAACTCGATGAAAAGGCTCACACAGCAGATAATCGAATCTATAGACCCCGTGCTCTCCTTCCACGACTTCAGGGTGGTCAGAGGGCAGACCCACAGCAACCTGATATTCGACCTGATGATGCCGTTCGAGTATCCCATGAAGAAGTCGGAGGTCGCTGCCGCCTTCTCATCCGCCCTTAAGAAGCGCGACTCCTCCCTGCGCGCAGTCATCAACTTCGACAGGGGATGAGCGCCGCTGCGGCAATATCGCTTTTAGGCAGCTAGAGGCTGCCTTTCTCTTTCCCCGCCGCCTGGCGGCTCCTCTTCCTGCGGATCACCCGCGCTTCAGTAATAGTTCACATGCCCGTAACAAGGCTGTAACAATCCTGCCCTACTATGATGTTGAAGGCGCAGGTCGCCTTAAGGCACGGCTCAACAGAAAGAGGGGAAATCTCATGGACAGCAGAAGAAGGATGGTTCTCGCGATAATGGCAGCGGCGATAATGGCGACAGGGGCGATAATCGCAAGCCTTGAACCTGTGGCGGCGGCCGGGCTCTCCGAAGCGGCGGCGGTGGCTCAGACGGCCCCCATAAAAGCATCGGACGTCTACGCGGCGAACGACTACGCAATCGACTGGAAGGGCGCTGTAACGAAGACCATAGCGCTGAACGGAAGCTCCGTCGAGGTCAAGGGAACTGGGGTCACGGCAAGCGGAAGCACGGTAAGCATAACAGCCTCGGGCATATATGTGATAAGCGGAAAGCTCGCAGACGGCAGCATCACTGTGAACGTGGACAAGAAGAAGGACACCGGAGTCATATACCTGGTCCTGAACAACGCGCAGATAACTTCCAAGGCGAGCGCCCCGATATGGGTTTACGAGGGCAAGAAAGTGGTCATCCTGCTTGCGGACGGCACGTCAAACTCAGTGACGGGCGGCAGCGAAGTTGTCCAGAACGCCAACGAGGAGCCAACAGCCGCCATCTACAGCAAGGCGGACCTGACCATCACGGGAAACGGCAAGCTTGCTGTGGACGCCGGCTTCAACGACGGTATAACAAGCAAGGATGACCTTAAGATAACATCGGGGACCATAACGGTAGACGCCGTCTCCGATGGCATAGTCGGAAAGGACGGGGTAAGCATCGCGGGGGGGAGCTTCACGATAAACGCGGGCAAGGACGGAATCCGCGCCACCAATGACGAGGATGAGGGCAAGGGAAACGTCATAATCCATGGAGGCACTTTCACGATCAAGGCCGGAGGCGACGGCATCCAGGCGTACAGCCTTCTTCAGATAGAAGGCGGGGACTTCAATATCACCACAGGGGGCGGATATCCAGGAAAGAGCATCAGCTCCGGCAACGAGGCCTTCGGACCCAAGATGCCGGCTGCAGCTTCTGCCGCTACTGAAACGGACGAGAGCATGAAGGGAATCAAGGCGGAGAAGAAGCTGGTCATAAACGGCGGAAAGATCTCCCTATCGTCCTATGACGACAGCATGCACAGCAATTACGATATGGAGATAAACGGCGGTACCATAAATGCCAGGAGCGGAGACGACGGCGCGCACGCGGAGAACAGCCTTACGGTAAACGGCGGGGAGCTTGCCATCGACAACTCATATGAGGGCCTGGAGGGGGCTACAATAACGATCAACAAGGGCAGCGCCTATGTCAATTCCACAGATGACGGCTTCAATGTGAACGTTAACGGAGGCAAGCTGATAATAAACGGAGGCAAGCTGAAAATCGTTGCCGGGGGCGACGGGCTGGATTCCAACGGCAGCATCGCGATGACAGGAGGCACGGTCTTCGTCGACGGGCCCACGGTGAACAACAACGGAAGCCTGGATTACCAGTCAAGCTTCGCTATAAGCGGAGGTACCCTGGTGGCTTCCGGCAGCTCAGGGATGGCACAGGCTCCCGGCTCCTCCTCATCGCAGCCATCCGTGCTGATGTACTACGCGGGCATGCAGGCCGCCGGCACGGCGATAGTGCTCAAGGACGCAAGCGGCAGCAAGATAGTGGAGTTCACCCCGAGCAAGCAGTACTCCTCGGTTGCCATCTCCTCCCCCCTTCTTAAGGTGGGGTCAGCCTACACCCTGTATTCAGGTGCGAAGGAGCTTGTGAAGATCACACTGTCATCAATGACCACATATATGTCGGAGACAGGGGCGATAACCCAGCCGATGGGCCCTGGAGGCAGGCCCGGAGAGCAGATGATGCCGCCCGGAGGAATGATCAAGCGGCCGTAATCAGGTTGCGCTTGGAAGGTGCGGGGCGACCCGCACCTTCTTCCTTTGCCCAAGCAGCCAACCTGCCTTATACTTGTCCCAGATGCTCTTCACTTGGCTTTTAGGAGGGTTTAAGGTGATCATCAGGACCCTTGCGGAAAACACGACTCTGGACAGCAGCTTGGGCTGCCAGCACGGCCTAAGCCTCCTCGTCGAGACGGATGGGCGCAGCATCCTGTTCGATATGGGAGCCGACGGGCTCTTCGCCGAGAATGCCTTCAAGATGGGCGTGGACCTTGCCGCAGTCGATACAGCCTTCGTATCGCACGGTCACTCCGACCATGGAGGCGGGCTCAAAGTGTTCCTCCAAATGAACTACAGGGCAAAGGTCTATATCAACAGCAAGGCCTTCGAGCCTCATTTCGCAAGAAGGGGCGGAGGCACTAAGGCCTTCATAGGGCTGGACTCGAGCCTACTTGACGAGGGCAGGGTAATCACAGTCCAGGGAAGCGTCAGAATCGACGACAGGATTGAGATAATGGCTGAATCGGGCGGATGCTCATTCAGGCCTTCCGGCAACTGCGACCTTCTCATGGAACGGGGCGGGCAGTTAGTGGAAGACGACTTCGGGCACGAGCAGAACCTCATGGTCAAAGAGGGGGGCAAATCAGTTCTTCTGGCAGGCTGCGCCCACAACGGCATCGTCAACATAATGGAGAAGTTCAGAAGGACATACGGGCGCTTCCCCGATTATGTTATCGGCGGTTTCCATATGTACAATAAGACGGCCGGAATAAGCGAGGACCCCGGATTCGTGGAGTCTGTCGCCTCATATCTACTTGATACGAATGCAGCCTTCTTCACCTGCCATTGCACCGGTTTGGAGGCATATGACCTCCTGAAGGTGATTATGGGAGACAGGATAGGTTACCTTGCGACCGGGAGCACGCTATCAATCTGATTGTCGCCAAACGATAAGACGGCCCTCTCCCGGAAGGAAGGGGGCCGCCTTGCAGGTTCGGCTACTCTCTATTTGCTCTTGCAGATCCTGAGGGACATGGCGATCGCCTGTTCGCGGGTCGCCATGCCGTATCCTGTGGCTTTCTGCGCATCCGTAGTAGCTCGCGGCATGAATCTTCCCTGCTTATCCCCAAGTATGATTCCGATCTTGGACATGAACTTCGTGGCTTCGAAGGCAAAGCCTGAGATGTCCGCCTGGTCGGCGAAGTCCTTGACGCCCTCTATGCTGTAGTCTCCCTCCGGCCTCATCGCCTTAAGGGCCCTGAAGAGCATGGTCGCGCACTGCTCCCTGTTTATGAGCACGAGCGGCGAGAACTCCGTTGGAGACGTCCCCTTCGTTATTCCGAGGTTGGCCGCCTTCAGTATCTGTGGGTTCATTGTGTCAGTGAAGGGATTGGGTTCGATAGGGGTGCTTGCGACTCCTGTGGTCTTCTCGAACAGCAGGACTGCAAGCTCTGCGAACTCCTCCCTGGTGATCGGCTTTGTGAGGTCCTTGCCCTTCAGTATCTCCGGTATAAGCTCAAGGCCGTCCGCCTCCTCCAGCTCGGTCGCAGCCCACTTCGACGCATTCGTCCAAGCCGGCATGTTATGCGAGAAGACGTCCGAGAAAGGGCTGTAGATGGTATCGGAGCGCCCGGTCTGTGGGTACTTGCTAAGGTTGTTTAGCACGTATCTTATCTTTATCTCGTAGCTTTCGGCCTCATAGCTCGGGAGGTTCTTGTCAAAGTAGTCGTTTACGCCTATGAGTATGTACTCCACTCTAAGAAATGAGCTGTTCACTAGCTTGAAGTCGTTTTCTCCTGCTTTCCTCATCCAGATCTCCGTCATCATGCCATCGCCTGCCATTGCATTGAGGAGCTGGACTTCGCCTGGTATCCGGTCTGTAGTGACCTTAAGAGACGGCTGCCCTGCCGTGTTCTTCTCCACCGTCGCGGCGACTAGCGCCGGCTTATGGTCGATTAACGCGTCTGGGTCAAGGCTCACGCCCTTCGAGTAAGTGTACTCCTCCGACCAATCGGAGTATTCGTATGTTTTGCCGCCGTCCAGTGTCGTTACGAAACGTGTGCGGAAGGTAAGCGGCACGTCCGGGAAGTCCCAGCCTGAAGCCTTTATACCGGCAAGAAGCGCAGTATCCTCCGGAAACATCGCAGACAGGCTCGCCCTACTTGATGCCACATAGGACTGACCGCGAACGAAAGAGCCGGAGATGCTGTTAAGAAGGCCGAACTTCGCAGCGTCCCATTCAGGTTTGTAGTGCCATCCGCCGTCACCCAGCCTGTAGTCGATCTGAAGCTTCACGGTCAGCACGCCTGCGGTCCACCCTTCATACAGCGTCCTGAAGTCATCGGGCATGCTTGCGGTGAACACGAAGTAATCTCCCGTATAGTGCTTGACGCCGAAGTAAACCGGTTGGCTGATGGCGAAGGATTGGGCCGATGATATTGTTGCCATGCAGATTATCATCGCAACTGCAGCGATTCTTACTAGACGGCTCATGATCATCCCTCCTAGAATGCAGGAAATAACATCCAAACAAGCCGGTTAGCGTGTCCTTTACTTCGATAATAAACCTTTCTCGGGCATTCTCAAGGTCTGTTCCGGCGCCTGAACTGCAAAAGAGAACACCCCCAGAAACGAAGCAGGGGGTGTTCTGCCTTCTCATTCTTCTCAGTTGAGGATAGGCCAGGGTTCAGAGATCTCCTCGTATTTAACTTCCACGTTCTTGACTATTAGGTTTCCAAGTTCGGCCTGCCCAGTCCAGATGTTCAGGAAGTTCTCTGAAAGGTCTGCGAACTTCGCCACCATCGTGAACATCTTCGCGCCATTCAGGAAGAATGTGTAGGAATCCCCGCACTTGGTAAGCTTCAGCACATTCTCACCCTCATAAATCACCGGACCGATAGGACCCTGCTCCTCATAATAGACATAGTTGTCAGAATCCCATTCCTCAATAAGCCAGCCTTCGCTATCCGGATTTCCGATGCACCACATATCGATGTACATTCCATCAACCGCTTCCCAGAAGATGCCTTCGGATAATCCGACTTCCAACCTTGCGTTCCTTTCTTCATCCACATCAAGGTCGAAAGTGACTGTGGCTGTTAAGTCCCCTATGAAGTAGACCGGCGTGCTGATAGTCACATGCCTCATCGCCAGTCCTGCATCATCCAGTTCATAATCGCCCCCGTAGTTGCAATACCAGTCCTCAAGGCTGGCTTCAGGCGCCGTGAAATCATACGCCCATGTCCAGAACTTGCATCCAGAGCTGGATACCGCCACAAGCAGCACCGCCATTATCACGAGCATGCGGAGATATCTCATTTCGTACGCCCCCTTCTTTCTTATTCTAAATAATTGATTATACGAATATTCTCGAAATCCTTCCTACATATGCAGGGATGCATCAAAAAAGCAGGCCATCCAGCCTGCTTTTTATTGCGGTCCACTGTGGACGCCATATCAGCCGAACACCTAGCAATTGGAATTTCCCTAGAATCAGGATGCGAACCTCATGGAGTTCTTGCCCTCCCTTTTCACAGCGAAGAGCGCCTCGTCCGCCCTCTTCAGGAGCATGTCGTAGTCCTTTCCATTTTCAGGGTACCTCGCCACGCCGATGCTTATCCTTATAGGAAACGAAGTGCCGTCGATGGCGATATCCTCGCTGAACGCATCGATGAGCCTTTCTCCCGCCTTCTCAAGGTCAGCGTCATCCTTAACGCCCGTAACCAGCAATGTGAACTCGTCGCCGCCATGCCTTGCCACGAAGTCGGCCGCCCTTACGAAAGCTCTTAACCTGTCAGCGACAGCGATAAGAACCTTGTCCCCGACATCATGCCCATAGGTGTCGTTTATTGACTTGAAGCCGTTTATGTCGAACATCATCACGGCAAGCCTCTCACCGGTCCTTGCCGCATGGGCGAGCGCCCTAGTGAGGCTGTCATAGAAAAACGCCCTGTTGGGAAGGCCCGTCAGGAAATCGTGCGTTGCCATCTCCTCCAGCTTCATCTTGAGTCTGCTTATCTCGCTTATGTCCTTCATGCTGGAGATTATGTGGTCTTCCCCACCAATTCTCACAAGCGATGCAGAGAACAGCGTATGCACAAGCTTGCCGTCCCTGCCTGTGAAATCGATCTCAAGCCCGTCGACTTCTCCGCCTGCCATGAGCTTCGCTATCACTTGCGACCTTTGCTCCGGGTCTGCCCAGACCCCGAGCGAGATGGAATCCCTGCCGCGCACCTCGCCGAGCTTATATCCCAGAAGCTCCAGCATCTCGTCGTTGATCTCCATGACCGTGCCTGTCTTCGCATTGGTTATGGCGGCTGCGTAAGGCGCATTGTGGAACAGCTTGTTGAACTTCGCCTCCTCCGCTTTCACCTCGGCAAGCAGCCTTCCTGAGATTAGCAGCGTGAGGTTCATGACAAGGTATGTGACTGCGAGCGTGTGGGCGACGACGAAGATCTGGTCCGTCAGATTCTGGCTGAAAAGGTTCTGAGAATGGCTAGGGATTATGAACTGGCCGATTATCCTTATGAGGTTCAGGATGATGATTGCTGCGACGCTTACCCTTAGGGGGAGTATCGCATTGTTTGCGCGCATCGTCCTGTTCCTCTGCAATATCATCATCACCTGGCCGAATAGGACCAGGTATGCCCCGTTGACCATCAGTATCCTGATTCTTATGTCCGGGCTGACGTAAGTGAAATAGGTAATCACCAGCAAGGAGAAAACAAGGAGAAAGGCGTTAGCGGCGCTAACTCCGGCCTCCCCCATGAACAACTTGAGCCCTCTTACCAGAAGCGATACTGCAAGAAGCAGCAGCATGTTGCCCAGGATTATGCTGAATATGTCGGAGATGCTTCCCCTAAGGGCGATTAGCAGATACGCGAGGCTGGTGAAGCACATCAGAAGGGCCCAGTATCCAAGCCCCTTATATCTTGACCTGTTCTGAAGCCATGCCTGCGTCAGAATCAGGAGGCTTACGAGGAAAATCAGGACCTGGAAAGCGAATATGGTCCTTGTGTCGATCATTCAAAGCACCCCGTCCGGTCATCACATAAGCTGCTGCCTCTGCTTGCCCTCATCATCCGAGCTCCCGCCTGATGCATCATTTAGCCAGCATAAGCGCTCTACAGCCCGATCTCGGCGGCTACCGGGCGCAATCCCATTATGCACTCCCCGATCAGCTCATCGAGTTCCATACCCAGAGCCTCGCATCCTCTTAATATGATATCCCTATTGACGCTCGCGGCGAAGCTTTTATCCTTGAACTTTTTCTTCACGCTTTTCACTTCGATGTCCGACACCGACCTGGACGGGCGCATCAGCGCCGCGGCGCCTATGAGGCCTATTAGCTCGTCAGCGGCGTAAAGCACCTTTTCCATATGATGCTTGGGTTCAGCGTATACACATATGCCATGCCCATGGCTAATGACAGAGTAGATGAAGACATCGTCATAGCCCGCTTCCCTGAGGATTTCGGGGGCCTTCTTGCAGTGCTCTTCGGGAAACATCTCGTAATCGACATCGTGCAGGAGCCCGACAGCCCCCCAGTATTCGACATCCTCCCCCGCCTTCGAGGCGAAATGCCTCATCACCGCCTCGACAGAGAACGCATGCTTTATCAGCGACTCGCTCTTGTTATAATGCCTGAGCACTTCCAAAGCCCTCTCCCTCATCTGCACACCTACCTCCCGAATCCCCATTCATCACGTAGCATGCCGGATAGCGATACTGAGTAACCCTGATGGGCCAAGAGCATGCTAATCACGGATTCGCCTAGGAATTACCATAATCCTCTTAGAACATGGCTTTTTATTGGTTTTATTCCAACTTACACTCTGCTGCCTCCTGGCACCGCTTCCATCGATCTAATTATAGCCGCGCGCCATGAAAGGCTCGACTTGGCAGAAGCTATGCCTGAAGCCTTGCGATAAGGGCGGCGGCGGCATCCTTGCTGCCGCTTCTTAGCGCGTCCGCAATCTCCCTTTGCGTCCTCCTGCTGATGTTGTACTTCGTGGAGACCCATATGCCCACAGACAGGAAGGACATAGGAGCAAGGACCATGATCGCCCTTATTGCGTTCTGCGCGCTTTCAGGCTGTGCCAGCACCGTCTTTCCGGGCTCTGCCTCAATGAAGCCGAACCTGCCGATGATGAGCATCACAATCGAGATGACTATCGCCTGCACGGATTTGTTGGTGAAGTTGACGCAGCCGCCGATGAGCCCGTCCTTCCTCTCCCCGAAGACAAGCGCGGCGAAGTCGGACACGTCGCCGAACATCGTGTGCGGGACGAGGCCGGGGCCGCTTATCCCCAAGCCTATGATTGCCGCAAGCGCATAGACGTAAAGCGGGTCCGTGCCCGGCTTCACCAGAATCAGAAGCGCCGCGCAGATTATCCACACCACCGCGCCGAAGCGGTAGGCATAAGGCTTTCCCTTAAGACCGATCATCCGCGTATAGAACGGAAGGGCCACAATCTGCATCGAGAACATGAGCGCAGCAGAGATCAGCCTGGTTATGTTGCCCTGCCCGGCAGCAGTAAGGTCCCTGTAGACGTAGAAGTCTACGAAGAAGAAGTAAAGCGCGCTCATGACCACCATAGTGCTGCTGAGCATAAGGAACATCGCAAGGTACCTTCTAAACGGCTTAAGCGACAGAAGCTTCAGGTAGCTTCGTATGCCGTCCCTGTTCTTCACAGGAGGGGATACTATCTCCTCCCTTGCGAAGAGCCCTGTAACAAGCACAGCGATGGCGAACCCCGTGCCGAAGATGAGCCCCATGGCGATGTAGCCCTTGCTTCCGCCGAAGGCGTTGACAACCATTCCCGGCACCGCCACGCATAGAATTGAGGAGAAGATGCTGAAGCCCAGTCGCCAGCCGTTGAACGACGCCCTCTCCTGGTAATCGGCGCTGATCTCTGCCGAGAGGGATACATAAGGTATCATGACCATGGTCTGCACCGTGCAGAAAAGAAGGTATGAGCCCAGCGCGCAAAGAACCCTTAGTGCAGTAGAATCGAAGCTGTAAGGAAAAAACATGAGAAGGAAGGAGATAAGCACCAGCGGCGAAGAGACTATGAGATACACCCTCCGTTTGCCGAAGCGGCTCTTGGTCGCATCCGAGATGTTTCCCATGAGAGGGTCGCTGATTGCATCCCAAAGCCTCGCGATGAGCATCACGAAGCTGATCCAATAGGGAGAAAGGCCAACAGTCAAAGCCAGGAAGCCGGGGTAAAGGAAGTTCACGATGTTGAACGAGCCGCCGCCGTAGATGTCGCAGGCGCCGAAAGCAAGTTTGTTCGCCAGGTTATTGCCCTTCATGTAATCTCCTTACCAAGCAGTTATAGTAAGATTAGCTAATATTCCCGAAAAGGGGTGAGCCGAATCAGGAAGTTCCTTGACTACATTATACACAGCGAACTGATATCCACGACCCTAACGTTGGTCACGTTCGGTTTCTACTGCGTTGTGCTGGGCATTTCCCTCCTGCCTTCGTTCTATATCCTATATAGCTCAGTCAACTGGCTGTTGACTGGCGTCACCTTCCCTAGGGCCATCCTTTTCTGCTTCACCCTCCCCGCGGCCGCATATGCCTTCTTCATCGCGGCGGCGATTGTCTTCGGGGTGATAGAGCGCTTAATAACCTGGGGAATGAGGCCCGGGAAGTATCCTCCGGCATCGCTCACCTTCGTTCGGTGGCTGATCAACGGCGGTTTGCATACCGTGGCGCTCAACACGTTCCTTCCGTTCGTCCAGGGGACTGCAATCTACAAGATGTTCCTCAGGATATGCGGGTGCAAGATAGGAAGGGACGTCTTCATCAACACGAAGAGCCTGCACGACGTATATCTGCTCACCCTTCATGACGGAGTCGTCATCGGCGGTGCCACTGACATCACCTGCCACTTGTTCGAAAACGGCATGATAGTGCTGGACCACATCGAAATCGGCAAGGGCACGCTGATAGGCGCAAGCTGCAGGATAGGCCCTGGCATACACATAGGCGAGGACTGCACGATAGGCATAAACTCCTATGTCAGAAGGGGCAAGAGGATCGAGGATGGCTCGGTGCTGATATCCTTGCCCGCGCTTCCCATAAGATATGCCATGAAGCTCATGAACATCAGGGAGAAGCCGGCTTCAAAGGAGCAGTGACCCGCGCCCGCGCAATATCCCGTGCAGTCGGTTGCTATTAATAATCGGGGGGCGTCCATGAAGAGCAGGAACGACAGGGTGCTGGAGTGGGCCGTTGATAAGGTGAGCAGGGAGTACAGGGACGATGTCGCCATCCTTGCCGTATACGGCTCATATGTGAACAAGACGGCGGATGAGCTGTCAGACGTCGACTTCTTCTTCATTCCAAAAACAGAGCGGGGATTCGGGCTCAGCAGGACCTTCATCATAGAAAATGTCGGATTTGACCTCTTTCCGATGAGGTGGGGGAGGGTCGAGGGGCTCTCAGAGTTTCGTGAGCCCCTGGCCCCGCTTCTGGGCGATTCCGAGATAGCCTTTGCATCGACTCCTGACGATGGGAAGCGATTCCTTAGCTTGAGGGAGAAGATGGACAGCAATCTCCGGAATTCCGGTTTCATGCACGAGAGGGCATTGGCATCGTATAGTAAAGGTATTGTTTACTTGAACGAACTGAGAGCAGCGCAGCAAGTCGGTGCATGCAGGCTGCTTGCAGGCAGGATGCTGTTATGCCTTTCAGATGCGGTTGCTTATGAGAACAGGACCTACTTCAGAAGAGGGCTTAAAAGCCACTTTGATGACCTGAGCCGCATGGATGCCCTTCCTCCGGGTCTGCTTGAGGCTTATGACGGGATAGTCGCGGCATCCGACGGCGCTAGCCTGAAGGCTTCAGCTGAGAAGATGGCTTCCTGCTGCAGGGGGTTCCTCAGGCTTGGCGAAGTTGACCTGGATGTGCCCGAGCATGGTTCTCTTGCAGCGGCAGTCCTGCAAAAGGGCGGCGAGCCAATCAATCATGAAGAGCTCGTCAGCTTCTATGAGGAGACTGTCTCTACTTTTAATAAGGTCTGGCGAAGCTGCGAAGGCAGCGCTCCTGATTGCCGCAAGGCATTCATTGCCGGCGTCTGCCTTCAGCGGGTGCTCGATGAAGAGGTTTTTCAGCTGGGCTTGGAAGTGCTAGGAAGCTTCGATTGGCGCGATCTCAGGGGCTTCGCGTCAGCTTGCCGCAGGGCGGAGCATGCCATCGTCTCGGAAATCGAGAAGGTAGGACCGCTCGCGCGCTTCGAAAACTTTGAGGAGTTCATTTCCTCTTCAGGATAGCCGAAAGGACTGACCCAAGACAAAGGGGTAGTCCCTCTCTTCTAATTCGGTCAGAGAAGTCCCGCCTGGTTCTTCGGGCAGGATTCCTGAATGCCCGGACATGGTACTAAACCCCCATCCGTCCTGAGACTATGTGTTTTTATGCTGTTGCCCTAATCACCAGAGTGTGCACTTGTGCGGTTCAGCATTCATACAGCCAGGTTCAGTTGTACATAAAAACAACCATGAATAAAATGGCCACTAGTGCAAAAATTCACTTATTATATAGGTGTGCTCTTCATAAAGGACCGAGTCGAGGATCCTCGGTCCCCTCCTTAGAGTGTGGCAGGGACATGGGTTTCCTCCCTTGAACCCCTGCCACGAAAGCCGCCCCTTAACCGGGGCGGCATACTTCTTCAGTGCAGGCACGATTGGCGGAAAATGCGTGATGGGCGTCATTGCTCATTGACTACTTTCAGATGAATACCGTCTCCGTCTCCATCATCTTTCCGACCGTTTTAAACATTGTCGTAGGCTTGCCGGCCATTAGCTTGTCGGCAAGGTCGAAATACTCAAGGCAGGTCGTGCAGGCAAGAAGCTCTACCCCTTGCCCCTCCAGCCTCTTCAGATGTTCCAATACCTGCGATCCTTCACATAGCAGATAGACACCGGAGTTCATGAATATGATTGTCTCCGGCTTATCCTCCGAATCCCCCATGACCCTAAGCATGCTCGCCATCAGCAGGCCGCCCAGCCTGTCGTCCCCTTTTCCTAGCTCCCTCGATCCTATGATGAACGTCTTTCCCATTAGTACCTCCGTCGCCCAAGCCGATCGATGATACATCTGCTTAGCTCATACAATCAGCGCTTACCCGCTAGATTCTAAGTTTTGAGCCTCTTGATGAAGCAAATTACGCGATTAGCCTCAGAGAAGCCCGAGCGGAGGTGGAACCTCTCGCTATCAAGGTTTCCCAGCTCGCAATCGCTGGCGATTTCGGCACACCCCATCTCCAAAGCCCAGCCCTCGCAACGCATCAGCAGTTCTGACGCAATGCCCTCGCCCCGATGCTCCGGTACCACGAAGATGCCCTCCAGGTAGGCCGTAGGGCTTTCCTCAGACCCTTCCACATAGTCCCGTCTGAGGGTGCAATGGGCAAAGCCGGCCGGCTTGTCTCCGTACATGCAGATGAAAGCCGCCTCCTCATCGCCCATAAGGATGCCATCCATCTCCGCGCTGAGCTCCGCCAGGTCGTGATCCGGCCAGAGAGCTGACGCCAGCCTGGTCAGATCCCCTGCATCCCGCCGCTCGGCGCGCCTTGTTATCCTGCCGTCGCTACTGCCCACCAAGATGTCCCCCGCCTTATCGAATTCCCAAATCAAGCTTATCAGCAATCATCTTCCTGACGGAAGGCATCTTCATCGGTCCGGCTTTATCTGAGCCTAAGCTCCGTCTTGACTGATGCCGTGCCGTCTTGGGAGGTTTCGCTGTAATAGGAGAGCATCCCGGTCTGCCTGTCATAACCGTACACGCGCTTGAAGCTTCTGCCCTCATGAACAATAGCAAGAAGCTGCATGCCGTCAGAGCTTATCAGCGATTGAGCCACCGATACCGCCATGCCTGTTATCGGGTCCGCATCAAGTACCTTGCCCGCTTTCAACGTATTGAGGGCAGCAGAAGGAAGGAAGATGCCGCCCGAGGGCAACGCCGAGGAGTACAGCGAGTAGCGTTCCTCAGTCTTGGCCCCGCTGATGTAGGTCTCCCATTTCACCAGCACCCCGGCAGGGGAGGAATTGGTTACGGTGCAGAGCATCACTAGTGGAAGCTGAGTGCCCGGCGAACCGTACATCACGTTCACGGTAACGCCGCCCTCATACCTGAGCAGCTTCCCAGCTTGCGCCCAGGCGGGGGTCGTCCCTCCGGTCCATGCGGCCATAGGCTGCCTTACTGACATGAACTCCGAGACTATGCTGCTCTGCTTCGCAGTATCCATATTGCCCGATGCCTGGATCCTATACAGAAGCATCCCCTTCGCCTCGTCGAATACGCTCACGCTGCGTGACGCCCCCTGGATGTATTCGAACCTGACTGCTTTGGTAGCGACGCCGTTGACGTTGGTCGAGGTGTGCGTGATTGTCAGGTCCTTGGTTGCATGCTTCTCCGCCTTCGCCAGCGCGGCAGGATCCATCCATGCATCTCCCACGCCGGGCACGCCGGCAATGAAGCCGGTGTCGCGTGGTGCGGCTAATGACCCTCCGCTTCCGATTACGTGCACCGCTGCGGCTGCCAATACCGTGGCACCGTCGTTAGAGACGACATCGTACTGGACGATGCTCTCTCCTGCAGGGCTGTTGTCACCCTCCCTGGCGGCTGACATTACATGGTATGTGATCTTTGTGCCTACTTTAAGCCATGAAGGGGCTTTCGCATTGGCAAGCTCCGGCATCAACGAGAGCCAGGCGAGGATGTCGGGTGGAAGGTCGGTCCTTACAGTAGCCTCCTCCTGAGCCGTCGCTTGAGATGAAGCGGAGGCTCCCGTCGCGAGCGCGGCTGCGCCGAGGACGGCTTCAGCCAGTATAAGTGCAGCTATACCGTATAACGCAAGGCGTCTTCCCAATTGAACCACACCTCCCATTCTAAGCAGCGATCATCATGCTGAATATCCTGGCACTGATGGATTGCAATCGGCACTGAATGCTCTATCTAATCATACAGCCATTTATGGCGCATGTACGAGGGCTTACGTTTCGAGTGCAGTCACAGTGCAGTTCCGTAATGGCGGAACACCTTTCGCATTATCGGGGCCTAATCCTCCTTCTTAATCTGCCGGGGAGCGCAAGCAGCATGCTCAAGGCAAACAGAGAGGACGCAATTATCAGCCTTCCCCGGTTCACAGGGTGAGCCACTTCCTCCGCATCCTTCAGCAGGGCCGCCTTCGTCAGATGAATGTCAGTCTCGCCTGAATGCAGGCTGCAGGTGCGGTGAAACTCCCCCTCTATGTTGAGTCTCGTACCTATAGTTTCGTATCTTCCAGGCACGATCCTGAATTCCTCCACGAGGCCCGAATCCCCCCAGACGCCGATCGCATTGGTACCGTCGTTTACGTTCAGCCAGACGTGACCAGAGACATGCAGGATGTCACCTACGACTTCCCCTGATATGGAGACCATCTTGCCATCCCACGCTCCGGCCTCGTTAACTAGCTGTTGGCAGGATACCAACTCCGATCCAGAGGCAGCAAAAGTGCTGAATACAATTATGATCAAGGCTAGAAGGGTCACTTTCATGCCTTTGCCCTCCTTCCGTTGGAACCAGTCAGCGCGAAGCTTACCAAAGCGATCACAGACATGAACTCAAGCCTTGCCACCCACATGATCAGGATGTAAAGGACCTTCAGCATATCGGGCATCCCCGGGACAGTCACACCGCAAGACAATCCCACATTGCCCGTTACAGAGGCCGCTTCGAAAATTGCTTCGCGCGCGCTGTATCCGGACAGCAGCCCTCCTAGCGTTCCCAATGAGAAAGTTGCGATGTACAGGATTATCACGATCATAGCCGACTTCACGACCTTATCGTCCAGCGCAGTATCCTTTATATGCCGATATTTCTGCACTATGACGGCGCTCTCCGGGGCCATCAGCCTGCGCGCCTCGTGTATCAGTTCCTTAAAGACGATGCCGACCCTCAATCCTTTGAAACCGCCGGCAGTCGAGCAGGCGCTTCCTCCGATAAGCATGGCGATGCAAAGCGCCCACAGCGCTACGTCTCCCCACTCATTGATGAACTGCTGCGCGTAGATTGTCATGAATCCGGTCGTGGTGTGCCCCGAGACCAGGTTATAGAATCCCTTCCTGAAAAGTGAAAGCGCTGACGTATATGCCCCGGTCTTTCCTAATGCGTAAGCAGCAAGGGCGCCAAGGATGGTCAGCGTCGCCAGCATGGAGGCAGTCTCGATGTTCCTGAACGTTTCCTTCCTGTCTCCGCTCCAGACGGAGTAATGCAGGGCGAAGTTCAGCGAGCCTATTATGAAGATGATGACTGTAACTACCTCGTAAACGAGGCTATGGTAGAAGAGTATGTTCTGAGACTGGGGGGCGAATCCTCCTGTGCTCCATGCTGCCATGAAGATCCAGAGGCCATGCCAGAACGCCCTTAGTGGTTCAAGTCCTATGTACAGCCCTGCAAGCCATAGGGCCGCTGTGCCCATGCACATGTAAATCAGGCTGATCTTCCAGATCTCCTTGGAGGTGTGGAGGACGCTGGGCATAAGCCGCTCATCCTTGCCCTCCCCGACATACATCTTGTATCCGCCCGCCGATGTCTTGAACAGGAAGGTCAGGGCCAGCACCACCATCCCCTGCCCTCCTACGAAGGTGATGATGTGCCTCCACATGTTCATGCCCATCGAGAGGTGGTCAATATCCTGTGCAAGCACCAATCCTGTGGTAGTGAAGCCGCTCATCGCATCGAACATAGCATCAAGATAGCTCAGGAAGTGCCCGCTCAGCGCATATGGGATCGCTGCTAGGGCCATGGCGATTATCCATGAGATTGACGATACCACCATGCCGTGAATCCATCCCAGCTGTCCCTCGCGGTTGCCAGCAAACTGCAGCAGCCTGCCTATGCACCATGAAGCAAGCCCGCCGATTAGGAAATCCAGCGCACAGCTCCATTCGCCATACAAGGCCGAAGTGGCCATCGGAATCGCCATAAGAAGGGCAACCCCCTGGATCACCCTGCCTGTATAATATGAGATCACCCTGATGTCAGAAAGCTTCGTAGTCACTGCATTAACCCTCACTTCAGGGCAGCTGCCGCCAGCAGGCAGGCTGCTGCTCCAATCAGCATGCAAAGCACAGCATAGGAGGCCTCAGAGATGAGCCCGCCTAACCAGTTATATCTCCTAATAGTCCCTTTGCTCATTTTCATCCCCTACTTTGAGAAAAAGGAGGCCACGCTCTTCCTGTTCCTCGACAATGTCAGAGCCATCACGCGGTCGCAGGGCATAAGCTCAGTGGAACCCGTGGGTATCAGGAAGTGCCCTGCCCTGTAGATGGCAATAACTATGCAATCGGCAGGTATGCCAAGGCGGGAGATGGCATTCCCGGCCAATCTGGATTTCTCCTTCACCTCTGCCTCCATCAGCTCAAGCTCCCCGCCTTCGAACATAAGAAGCGTCTGCGTGGCACCTGCGGAGAGCTCCCCTTCGATGAGTTCTGCGATGATTCCCGTGCTGCTGACGGTGGTGTCAACTCCCAGGAGCTTGAAGACGTCATGGTTCTTGGGGTTATTCACCCTGGCTATGGTCTTGCCTATCCCATATTTCGTCTTGGCTATCTGACAGGAAACCAGGTTATCTTGGTCCTGGCCCGATACCGCCACCAGGACATCGGCATCACTAGCCCTGGCCTGGGCAAGCGCATCGATATCCGTCCCGTCTGCCCGGATGACCAGGCAGTCCAGCTCCTCCGCGATGTCCATGCAGCGCTCCGGGTCCTTCTCAAGAAGCGTTATGCTGTGATTCCCGGATTCGGATAGGGTCTTTACAAGGTAGTAGCCGACCTTGCCTCCACCGACAATGACGATATTCATCTGGCGTTCACCTCGCCGTTTCTTACTGGGGAGGTCCCAATCACCCTTTCTATATAGTCCGAGCCCAGGATTATCAGCGATACTGTGCTCAATCCGTAATTCTTGGCGAAGAACTCCTCTTTCTGCGGGTCTCCTATCCGGACAAGCACCTTCCCCACTTTGAAGATCTTCTCGGCTATCTGGGCCGCCATGATGTTGAGATTATCATCCTGAGTCACGGCGGCCATGATATCCGCCTTCTCGATTCCGGCCTTTCTTAATATGTCCTCATCGATCGGGACGCCGGTTACGGTTATCCCATCGAACCCTGAGGTCAAGCTGGAGAAATTCCCTGAATCGCTGTCGATCACAGCAACATCATGGCCCTTCCCGGATAGGGATGCAGCAAGGAAGGATCCCAGCCTGCCACATCCCGCGATGACGATATACATTAAAACCACCCCTGTCCAGGCTGATGCCCAGCTCACCTGATCTTCAATGTGTTCTGATTGCGGTACCTCATCTCGGTCGTGTTCGCCAGGTTCTCCCTTGCGGGCTCATAGTTCGGATTCAGGCTGAGCGCAGCCCTGTACATCCTCTGGGCCGACAGGACGTCCCCCTTGACCTCCATGAGCAGCCCGAGAAGATTGTATGCCTCTGGGTCATCAGGGTTCTCCCCCACCATCCTCTGCAGAAGCGCCATAGCTTCCTCGGCTTTTCCGTAGACAAGCAGGCTCTTCACCGCGGAGATCAGGTCCTTGCGCTCAGTCTTCTTGCTTACCGACTCCCCCTGGCCGACAATGTCCTTGAAATCGGGCCTGGAGGAGACCTGCTTGACGATCTCCCTCAGATCCTTGGTGGTGAAAGGCTTCCTAAGGTAATCCACTGCTCCCAGCTTCAATGCCTCAACCGCCGTCTCTACCGTCCCGTAAGCTGTGATCATCACGACCTGTTGGTCCGGCCTCAGGCGTTTCATCTGCCTTAGAGCCTGCAATCCGCCCATGCCTGGCATCTTCATGTCGAGCAGCGCTACATCGAAGGGAGCCGATGCGGCTTCGACCTCGGCCACAGCCTCTTCCCCCGACGAGGCCTCGACAATTATATTGCCTGGTTCATCAAGGCATTCCCTTATCATCGCCCTTATGTTCGCATCATCGTCAACTATTAGGATTCTCATCCATATCCCTCCTTAAGAGGCTAGATATTCGCTCGGTCAGCTCCGAAGGCGTAAAAGGTTTCACCAGATAATCATCTGCCCCAAGGCTGTATGCTTCCTGGATGTCTTCCTTCTGCGCACGTGCGCTGATTACTATAACAGGCATACCTGAAGTCATAGGATTGTCCCGCAGCGCCCTTAGAACGGTCAGTCCGCTCATCCTGGGCAATACAAGGTCCAGAAGCACGAGGTCCGGAGCATCTTCGAAGGCAGAGCGGACAGCTTCGATGCCGTCTTCGCTCAAAAGGACCGCGTATCCCTGCTCTTCCAGGCAAAGCGATATCATCGCAGCAATATTTCTCGAGTCCTCGACGACAAGTATCTTCTTCATGGCCTGATACCGGCATCCTTATCATGTTCTGAAGCTTTCCTCAGCGTGAAACTGAACTGCGATCCTTCACCCTGCTTGCTTCTTAGCTCCACTCCCCCGCCCATGGCCTCCACCGTCTCTTTGACCAGGGCCAATCCCAGCCCTGCCCCGCCTGTTTGGTGGCTGGCGTCCCCTTTCATCTGGAAGAACCTCTCGAACACCCTCGACTGAAGGTTCTCAGGGATGCCGATACCCGTGTCGGTTATGCTTATGCGCACTGAATCGCCCAGATCCTCCGTGCTGATTCTCACGCTTCCGCCCGCGTCAGTATACCTAAGTGCGTTTGAAAGCAAGTTTCCAAGCACTATCGGCAGCTTCTTCGGGTCCGCATAGACAGCCGGCATCGCGGAGGAATCATCGATTATCAGCTCCACGCCCTTGTCCTTGAACAGGGGCAGGAGCGAGAACGCAGATGAAGAGAACGCATTCTCCAGCTTCACGGCCTTCATGTTGAAGTCCATCCTCCCCGATTCGAGCTTTGAAATATCCAGCAGCTCGCTTACCAGCTCCTGCAGCCTGGCGCAGTCTTCCCTTATGATTTGCGTAAGCCTTCTCTGCTTATCGGTCAGTATTCCGGCTTTCTCTTCTAGCAGCAGTTCCGAAGCCATAACCATCGATGCAAGGGGAGTCCTGAACTCGTGCGATGCGGTAGAGACAAAATCGGTTTTCAGCTTGTCTACCTCTTTGAAGTAGGTAACATCGGCGAGATAGAGGATTACACCTTGGGCTTTTGCCCCGATGTCCTCGAAGGGGGCGGCCTCAATCCTGTAGTACTTCCTTTTCTCCCCGTCAGGAAGCTCGATGATCCTGTCTGTGCCGCTGAATGACAGCACCCTGTTATGCTCAAGGCACTTTTGGGCGGCTTCCAGGGCGATGCGGCTATCTATCAGCTCAAGGACGTGCTTTCCCAGGGCTTCCTCCTGGCTCTGCCCGAAGACAGACTGGGCTGCCTGGTTGATCCTGAGGCATCTCATGCCCTTATCCAGGACTATTATCGGGTCCGCGATAGAGCCGATTATTGCCTCCGACTTCCTCTGCTCGGTTACCAGTCTGTCAATATTTGCTTCCTCATACTCCTTAAGCTTCCCGGTCATGGCGTTGAATTCATTGGCCAGCATGCCGATCTCATCTTCGGACCCGACGCTGGCTATTATCCCAAGCTCTCCTTGTGCCACTTTCCTGGCGCTTTCAGTCAGGAGCATGGTCGGCTTGATGATGATGTTGGAAACAGTAACCCCCAGATAAAGCGCGATACCCAGTCCAGCGATGCTGACAAGCACAATCGAGGAGATCGCCCTGGCTGCGATCTCCTTGGCATTGTTCGTGGACTTGACCATATACTCGTTGTTGATGGAATATAGGTCCTCCAGCGCGGCTGTGATCTTAGAATATGTGGCAGTGACGGCAGAGTATTCGGCAACCGCCTCGGCGGAGCTGACTACCTGCATCAAAGTGCTGATTCTTAGCACGCTGCGCATGAAGCTGTCGTACTGAGCGGAGATCTCCTGCAGGGCTTCCCTCTCCCCGGGATACGTGATATTTCCTTGCGCTGTCGAAAGGCTGCCTCTGAAGGATCTATCGACCTTCATGTAGACTTGATCGATCCCCTGCGATTCGGAATCTATCATCATCCTGGACTGAGCCATGCTCAACTCGTCAAGCGAGTTCAGCATCGCATGGACGGCGGCAAGGCTTTTATAGCTGTCTATGGTGATGGCTTCAACAGCCCTGTCGATGGCCAAGGTGCTAAGGATCACCCATAAGCCTGCCATCATGAGCACACCGATGATTATCATGTAGCCCAGCAGGATCTTCGCTCTTAAGCTCTTCCTTAAGAAGCCCGTGACAGACATAGAGAACATCTTCTTTCCTAACTCCTACATTTTATTCCCGAATGCTAAGAAAGCAAGTACTTTCAATATCTGAACCTATCTGATAACCTGTTTATTTAAAAACTTCAATCATATTCTGTAAATAGCTTCCAGCTTGAACGACGGCGAGCTGCTGCGCGCATCTCAATCGGATGCCCATATACTTATAAATGTGGTGATATGCGCAATAACTACGCGCGAGTATGATGCCATCTAAGTCAAGTCCGGGGCATATGACTTCAGCGATGCCTGAAGCGGGTTGCTGATCTTAGAGAGATCCCGCAAGGCTGCGGGGTTATCGCAATATGGTATAATATCACGCCAAATGTACCAGATGCCTATAGCAGCGCTTATCCGTCAGGATCAGCGCTCCGGCAATGGTCGGTCATGGCAAGCGGGATCTGCGGTCTACAGGGGCCTTCACTGTCTTATGAATCACTTGATGGATTCGTACAGGGCCATCAATTCCTCATGATGCCGGAGGAAGATATCGACAAGCAGCGGGTCGAAGTGGCTTCCCCTGCTTGAGCTCATTATCTGCAAGCTCTTCTCATGAGAGAACGCCTCCTTGTAAACCCTTTTTGAGCGAAGCGCATCATAGACGTCCGAAAGCGCCATTATCCTTGCAGACAAAGGTATGCTGCTGCCTTTTAGCCCCCTGCCGTAACCGCTGCCGTCCCACTTCTCGTGATGATTCAGGGCGATATCCATTCCCATCTTCAGAAACTCGTTCCTGTCATACTGCTGGCCGACTTTGGCGAGGGTTTCGTAGCCTATCTGCACGTGAGTCTTCATCACGGCGAACTCCTCAACTGTCAGCTTGCCGGGTTTAAGCAGGATGCTGTCCGGTATGCCGACCTTCCCTATGTCGTGCAGGGGGCTAGCTTTATAGATTGTCTCAGTAAAATGGTCGTCGATCTCCCCCGCGTACTCAGGAAGGGTCCTTGCCCTTTCGGCAAGCAGTCGGCAGAAGCTCGCAGTCCGCTCGATATGGGCCCCCGTCTCGTCGTCCCTGGATTCCGAGAGCTTGATAAGCGCATAGATGGTCGCCATCTGCGAGGCCGTGACCTCCTGGACTTTCGCCTCAACCAGCTGCTCCAGCTGATGGCTATACCTTTCCAGCTCGTCTTCGACCTTCTTCATCTCGGTTATATCCTGTATGGTGCCATACAGCTTGCTTATCCTCCCGGACTGATCCTGGGCCGTAAAGAACCTAAGGTGGACCCACTTCACCTTCCCGTCCCTCAGAAGCAGGCGGTATCTCGTCGTCCACGGCTCCTTTGGCGAGAACATCTCCTTATAAAGTCTCTTTACCTCCTCTAGGTCCTCAGGGTGGACGAAGGAGAAGAAGAGCTCCGAGGACTCAGGCACGGACCTGTCCAGCTCAAGTATGTCGTACATGGACTTCGACCATGTAATGCTTCCTTGGGCAAGGTCTATGTCCCAGCGGCCCAGAAGGGCTATCTTCTGCGCCTCGGCAAGCATCTGCCTGCTCGTAGTGAGCCTATCGTTAAGTAGCTCGAGGCTCCTGGCAATGAGGGAATGCTCCAAGATGAGCTTCTTCATCAGCTCGTTCTGGTTTGCATAGTCGATCTCCCTGGCGAAGCTTTCGAGGGCATACGACAGCATGCCGGCGCTTGACCCAGAGTCCTCCCTTAAGGCATCCTTCAGCTTGACGTCATGGCAGTTCATCTTGGCTCCCCCGCCATCAGAAGGTCTATGCCGACGTCCTTGATCGCCCTAAGGTGGCGTATCACGGCCTTTACATCTTCCTTGGTCGCGATCACGCTTCCGTGCTGAGGGGCTATCCTGTCGGCATCAAGGCGCTCGATGACATCGAGCGAATAGGAAAGGGCCTTGTTCGAAGTCATAATCCTTTGATGGAAGCTGATTATGCCTGACAAGGGGCATCTTTCCTTGCTATTCGGGCATGCGCTGATGTCCTCGCACTGCCTGCACCGGTCCGTCAGCTCCAGAATGAGCGACCATGTATTGTCGAAGCTGCCGAAGAGATCACTTGAGAACAGGGTCCTTGTCTTAGTATCCAGAGTAACGAAACTTCCCGAATGATGGCAGAAGGGAGTGGCGTAGAATTCCAGCCTCCTGCCTGTGGCAAAGTCGAAATGGCTTCCCATCCCGCGGTAGTCGAGCTTTGCCGTCCTCGAGGAGTAGTAATGGATGAAGACGTTGTTCTCCTCATGCGAGATTATCCTCAGGGAATCGCTGTCGATTATGCTTTCAAGCTGCGGAAGGCTTCCGCATAGATCGGGGTCGTAGTGCTGGTAGATGAGCCTTGTTATCTGCGACGGGTCAAGGCCGGTCCTCAGTATCTTCAACATCACATTGCTGAAGTCGTCCCGGTTGCCTCCATCGATGAGCACGGCCTCGCTGCCTTCGACGACAAGGTATGGGTTGCAGTGCAGGCCCCTGTTCTCGTCGGCGTATCCTACCCAGAATATGCCGTCGTCGATTCTGACAGGTTCCTTATCGTGCACGAAATCCTCAATCCTCACCTTGGACTCCCCCTTGATCGAGATTGTGACTTGGTCCGGCCAATATCTGCGCCTTTCAAGAAATCATGCCCAGTCCAGGATCGACCTTACTTTCCTTGCAAGCCCCTCCGCGGTGAAAGGCTTCCCGATGAACTGCACTCCCGCCTCAAGCACGCCGTTATGGACAATGCTGTTTTCGGTGTACCCCGACATGTACAGGACTTTCTGGCCGGGCCGAAGCTTTGCCGCCTCCTCGGCCATCTGCCTTCCCCCGAGCCTGGGCATGACCACATCAGTCAGTATCAGGTCGAAGCCGTCAGCATCAACCTTGAAGATCCTCAAACCCTCCTCGCCGTCCGGCGCTTCCGTCACCTTATATCCGAACTGCCTCAGCTGCTTTGCGATGATGGTCCTGACGCCGACGTCGTTTTCCACCAGAAGGATCCGCTCGTTTCCGGAAAGGGCTTCAGTCTGCCTGCCGGTTTCCGTGGCTACCTGCTTGTCCACACATCTCAGGTAGACCTTGAAAGTGCTGCCCTTGCCTATCTCGCTGTACACCGAGATGTAGCCCCTGCTCTGGTTCACTATTCCATAGACGGTGGAAAGCCCGAGGCCGGTCCCCTTCTCCTTGTCCTTGGTTGTGAAGAAAGGTTCGAAGATCTGCTTCATGGTGCTCTCGCTCATGCCGATACCGGTATCGCTTACCGCAAGGACTGCATACCTTCCGGGTTCCATCTCGCCTTGCGCTGCGATTTGCCCCGGGGTTATGTCGGTGCCGAAAGTCTCGACGGTGAGCGTGCCGCCGTCCGGCATGGCATCGGACGCATTGATGACGAGGTTCATCAGGACCTGCTCCACCTGGCTCTTGTCTGCCTCTATGGGGCAGAGCCCGCTTTCAAGCTTCTCCTCATAGCTGATGTTCTCTCTCATGAGCCGGGAGAGCATCCTGCGGTTCTCCTCGATCACCTGGTTCAGGCTCATCACCTCGGGCTGAAGCACCTGTCTCCTGCTGAATGCCAGAAGCTGCCTTGTAAGGCCTGAGGCGTTCTCCCCGGCTTTGCGGATATCACGGAGGTATTCCCTGACCGCGTCGCCTTCGGCAAGGTCCATCATCGCCATCTCGCAGTTGCCTAATATTGCCGTTATCAGGTTGTTGAAATCGTGTGCCACGCCTCCAGCGAGCCTTCCTACCGATTCCATCTTCTGAGATTGCCTCAGCTGCTCCTCCGTTTTCCTCTGCTTTGTCACGTCCCGGATGATCTCGATTGCCCGGTGGTAGCTGCCCGTGGCATCGGCGATCGGCACTATCCTTATGTCCCAGGAGGACCCGTTATCCAGAAGGCGTTCCCAGTTGACCTGCTCTCCCCTGTCGAAGACTCCCTCTAGCGGGCATTCATCGCAAGGCCCATCCGAACCGAAAAGGAAGCTGTTGCAGTTGCCGCCTTCAGCGAGCTGCCTTCCGTCCGCTACCAGGTTCCTGGCCGCCGTGTTGGCCCATTCGATCCTGCCTTCCCTGTCAAGCAGAAGGATGCCGTCTGGTATGCTGTCAAGCAGTGTATTGAGCATATTGGTCATGCTGACAAGCTTGAGCCTCTCCTCCTCAAGTAGGGCCTCCGCCCTTTTCCTTGCTGAGATGTCATTGAAGAAGACCAGCGCCCCGTCCTTGCCATCGAAGTTGATGGGGACTGCCGATACTTCCACGAAGAACGGCTCGCCATCGACAGTAAGGCACATCTCCTGGATGTTAGGCACATCATGCTTCTTATTGTTGAGCTCATGGATCCTCTCGTTCACCGTCTTGTGATAATCTGGATGGAACCTGTCTAGTATCGGCGTACCGATCAATTGGTCCTCTGACTCCGCCCCGAACATCCTGAGCGCGTTCTGATTCAGGTAGCTGAAACGCCTTTCAGTCTGGATGAAGATGCCTACAGGGGCGCTTTCGACCAACAGGCGGAACTTCTCCTCGCTCTTCTGGGCTATCTCCCTTGCCTCCAGCTCGTCAGTGATATCCAGGCAATGCCCGATATAGCCGATGAACTCCCCTCCGGCGTCATACCTCGGCGTGCCCTCGTCGACCAGCCACCGATAAGCCCCGTCGTGCCTTCGGAGCCTGTAGGTCATGCTGAACTTCTCCCTGCCATCGAAGGCTTTCCTGTAGGTGCTTCCACATTCCTCCGCGTCATCGGGATGCACCCCGGTAATCCAGCCATCCCCCATCTCCTGCTCCAGTTTCCTTCCAGTGAACTCCAGCCATGGCCTGTTGAAGTAGTCGCACTTCATGTCAAGTCCGGAGGTCCACACCAACGCCATCCCGTTATCCGCCAGGTCCCTGAAGTGCCTCTCGCTTTCGATCCGGGCCTCGTTCTCCTTACGAAGCTTGATCAGCAGGCCGGACATCGTCTGCTGGCTTCTCATGAGCCTTTCGTTCGATAGCTGCAGCCTGATCTCGGCTTCACGCCTTTCGGCCAGCTCGCGCCTAAGCTCCGCGGTCGCCTTGATCACCTCGTCGCTGAGCCTCTCCTTTTCGAGCTTCTCCTCTTTGGCGGCCGAGCTATGCCTGAACATGGCCTTGATCTGAGAAATCAGCTCGCCTTCGTCGAACGGCTTCGTAAGGAAGCCCTCAGCGCCGGCCTCAATCGCCAGCTTGTGCACATCGGGGCTGGTCTTCCAGGCCGTAAGGAAGGTTATAGGCACCCCCTTTAGCTTCTCCTCGGCTTTAAGCCTCCTGCAGACCTCATATCCATCCATCCCTGGCATGACGATGTCCAGGAGTATGGCGTCCGGCACCTCCTGCAAGGCTGTCTCTATTCCGCTTTCCCAGTCGGTTGCGGTCAGGAAGGCTATGTCCGGCAGGAAATCCTCAAGCACTGCCCTCAGCGAGAGCAGGTTGTCGGCGTTGTCGTCTATGGCAAGAAGCTTGTATCTGTTCACCGGTCGACCTCCTTGAAGGTGGTTCGTCTCGCTACTTCCCCTTGTGTGCAAGCATCCTGTCCAAAGCGGTCAGAAGCTCGTCCTTGGATACATCGCCCTTTTCGATGAGCTGGCTTATGTTGTTCCCCTTCAGGAAGCTGAGCTCCTGCTTGGAGACTTGCTTCGCTGTCAGGATAAGGACAGGCAGCCCCGCGGTCTCCTCAATGCCCCTCACCTGCCTTAGAACCTCGAAACCGTCGACTTCCGGCATCATCAGGTCGAGGATGATCCCGTCCGGCATTGCGGCCGCAATCCTCTCAAGTGCCTGCCTTCCGTCACGTGCGACCTCAGTGACGAAGCCCGCCTCGCTGAGTATGTCCTGCATCTGGACTATGGCAGGTTCGCTGTCCTCTACAAGAAGCAGCCTCATTCCCCTGCGGTCGAGATGGTTTTTACCTCTCTCAAGCTTCTTGCCTTCCGCAATGACAGCATCCGTACTGCCACCCTTTGAGATTCTGAGTGTGAATGAGGAACCTGCGCCGACCTTGCTTCTGACCGTTATCGCAGCTCCCATCAGCTCGGCGTACTTCCTGGATATCGCAAGGCCCAGGCCTGTGCCGCCGCGCTTGCGGGTGTTGCTCTCGTCTGCCTGCTTGAACTCGTCGAATATGTCCTCAAGATGCTCTTCCGGGATGCCTATTCCGGTGTCCGTGACTCCGACGCACAGGTCGTCCCCGTCCTCGAAGGTCATCACCCGGATTATCCCCTTCTCGGTGAACTTGATCGCGTTTCCGATGAGGTTTATTAGAATGTGCCTTACCTTCGTCTCGTCAGCGGTAGCAAGCGGCAGGCCCCTATCCGTCTCGCAGACAAGCGGCACCTGTTTCTCCCTTGCCTGGGGCTCAAGCATTTTGACGGCCTCTTCGGCAAGGAAGTTAAGGTCCACCTTCTCAAGCTGGACGACCTCCTTGCCTGCCTCAATCCTGGACAAGTCCAGTACGTCGTTGATCACGCTAAGAAGATGCTTGCCGTTTCTCTCTATGGTCTCCATGTACTCCGCCTCCTGCTTAGGCAGATGGTCCTTGAAGCGCCTGGAGAGCACGGATGAAAGCGATATTATGGAGTTTAGCGGCGTCCTCAGCTCATGGCTCATGTTGGATAGGAAGACGCTCTTATGCCTATTGGCCTCATCGAGCTTCACCTTCTGGGTCTCAAGCTCGGTGTTCTGCCGGATAAGCTCGTTAGACTGCGTCTCGATCTCCCTTGCCTGGATCTCGAGCTCGTAGTTGCTCCTCTTGAGCATGTCGGCGAACTCCCTCGCCCTGATGGCCGACAATATGCTGGAGAGCTTTGATGCGAGCACGTCCTGGACCGCCGAAAGCAACTTCAGGTCCCCTTCGTCGTAGCTATCCGTCCTTGCAAGCGTTATGAACCCGAGTTCCTCCTCGCCGGATATGAGCGGGATGTTCAAAAGCTCCGAGGGCCTGATGTCGCCCACCGCAGACCGATAGATGAAAGGCGCATCCCCCGCGGGCAGCTTCACATGCTTTACAGCCCTGTCCAGCATGGCGAACCCAAGCTCGCCTTCAAGCTGGGACGCCTTGAATGCAAGCCTGCCTTCAGGAAGATATCCTACCGAGGATTTGTGCTCGAACTCCCCGGATGCGACGTTAAGAACGAAAAGCGCCGCGATTTGCGATCCGGTCGCCCTGGCCAGGGCCTTTGCGCAATCCTTGAAGAACTCGGACGGCTCATCGGAGGCTACGACCTCAGCGATCAGGCCAGATGCCGCATCTTTGAGGGCTATGTCGCCCTCAATGTTTCCTGCCATTATGTTCAGCGTCCTCGACAGCTCCCCAAGCTCGCTTTTCGAGCTGTATGGGGACCTTACCGAGTAGTTTCCTTCACCTAACTTGCGGGCTGTTTCTGTCATCGATTGAAGCGGCACTAGGGTGTTTCTGATAAGAAGGTAGACTATGAGGGCGAGCAGCAGAATAGCTGCTATAAGATAGGCGATCAGCGACCGCCTGAGGGAATCCCTATTCTGCTCGGCCTCGCCTATGAACTCTTCGGCCTTGTTATCTGCAAAACTCTGGATCCTGTTGAGAATCCCCATAAGCTCGTCCACCTTCGCGCCGCCGTTTCCGCTCGGAAGGGTGGAGACGATGGCCTCCTGCCGCTCTCCTGAGTCGGCCAGGCTGGTTATCTCCTTCCTGATCGCCCTCCAGGATATGAAGGACTCATGCAGGTCGTCCACGTCGGCCTTCGGCCCGAGGTATCTGTCATACAGGACCTCTATAGCCTCTATAACTTCGTCGTCAGACCGTTCTATCTCATGGGTGAGCTCCTGCCGGAATGGCTGACTCTCCGTTATGGTGAAATCCTTCACTGCGCGGTGCATCGCCAGTACGTCCTCGCTGATGGTAGCAAGGGTTCGGCTGACCGTGAACGGATGGTTGTAAAGCCCCTGTGCCTGTAGCCAGATGCTCTCATTCTGGTACAGAGAGAAGGCGCCGAGCGCCAGCACGAGGGCGAATAGTATAACGAAATAAAGAATATACTGAGATCTTATCTTCATTTGCGCTCATCCTCCCAACCTGACGGGCAGAATACTGGCGATGTCCACTCAAGCGGCCTTAGTCTTCTGAATCTATCGATTACGCTCTTCTCCACCTCGTCGGTTACGATGCAGCCTCCCTTGCCCAGGGCCTTGAAGAGCCGGTTTATTATCTTGTTCTGAGAATCCGTCGAGTAGTAGTAAAGGACATTGCAGCAGGTGATGATGTCGAAGCTCCCATAGATGCTGCTTGCCGGGAACGCATGCTTGTCATCCAGCAGGTCCAGCACCGAGAACTCGACCATCTGCCTGATGGCTCCGTTAAGCTTGTATCTGTCCCCAGTCTTGGTGAAATATTTCTTTACGTGGCTCAATCTTACGTTTCTAAGGTTCCTGGCATCATAGAGGGCTGCTTTGGCCATCTCAACCTGGTCTGGATTGCTGTCTGTTGCAAAGATTCTGACGCGCGGCTCAGTGTCGCAGCCAAGCCCCAGCTCGGCAAGCAGGATAGCTAGCGAATACGGCTCCTGTCCCGCGGCACAACCGGCAGACCAGACCCTTATCTCGCCGCCCCCCGATTCGCTCTTGCGCGATAGCAACGCTGGGATGACATGCCTTTCAAGCACCGAGAACGTAAGGCTGTTCCTGAAGAACTCGCTGTAAGAGTTGCCAAGGGATTCGGAGTATGCTACTGCCTCCTTTGCATCCGCACTGAGCAGCAAGGTGTAGCTGTCCGCATCCTTCGCAGACAGCTTCTCCATCCTCTTGCCAGCAGCCACTTCCAGAAAAGAAGGGTCGAACGGGGAGATGTCCCTGCCCGTCGATTCCAAGACTGCCTTTATGATCTCGGAGGCCCTGCTTTCCATGTAAAGCACCTCTAACCAAGCTTGCCAGATTAAACCCCTTTGTAACCAAGATGGAATCTGGACTAATAAAATATATATCTTCTACTTTGACAAGCATGACTCCTTTTCGCGTGGTAAATTCCTGTATGGCACTTCCGACGGTCCTTAGTAACAACAAGTCGGGAAATGCGCTGCTGACATATAGTCGAACCATGGCAGATCCACCGACGGTTCAGGGGCGTAATACCTGCGGCTGCGATGTCCCTGATCTCTCAGCCGCTATGATATGAAGCAGGGCTGCAAAGATGCGTCCCTGAAGTTTCTGGCCGGGATGCCCAATCATAGCTGCCTAGGCAGCGTCACTTCGAACTTCGTGCCCTGGCCAGGCCCGCTTTCTGCGCTTACCGTGCCGTCATGCTCCTCAACTATGCTTTTCACTATGGCAAGGCCCAGGCCGGAGCCTCCGGTCTTGCGGTTTCGGGACTTGTCGGCGCGGTAGAACCGCTCGAAGATGAAGGGCAGCTCGTCTTCAGGGATGCCTGCCCCGTCGTCGGTCACGCTCACCTTGACAGTGTCGTCTGAGCCCGTGACTTGAATGCCGATGGACCCGCCTTCCTCGGTGTACTTGACCGCATTGGACATAAGGTTCACTATGACCTGCGAGATCCTGCCCTCATCGGCCACCACAGTGACATCGTCCCCGCTGATGCCCACATTGAGCCCTTTCCTGCGGATTTCCATCTCGAAACCCTCGACTGCTCTTTTCAAGGCGGCCATTATGCGAAACTCCGTCTTCTCCAGGGCTGTGCCTCCGACGCCGGCCTTCTTGAGCCCCTCGATATCGCCCATTAGCTGGCCGATGCGAAGCACCTCCTCATAACAGCTCTGCAGGTGCTCGGAAGTCGGCTGCCAAATGCCCTCGACCATCGATTCGATGTGGGTCTGGAGTATCGCCACCGGCGTGCGGATCTCGTGAGATACATCCTCCACGAGCCGCCTTCTGATGTCATCCTGCCTGTCAAGCGAGGAGGCCAGCTGATTAATCGACTTCACAAGCATGCCGATTTCCGTCGTGTCGGCGCGCTCGTCTAGCTTCACCTTGTAGTTACCCCCGGAGATCTGACGTGAGGCCTCCGCCGCCTTATGCAGCGGCCTGCTGATGTTAGCAGCAAGAAGCAGGCCGGCGACCGATGCCAGGGCGATTGCAAGCGCCCCTGCCCCGACTGTAACGCCATTGAGCATCCGGATGAACCCGAAGTCGTTCTCATCCAGGAAGAACGGTTCGTAATAGCCGATTATCAGCTTGCCGAAGGATCCCTCCCCGCTTCCAAGGATGATCTCATGGGATTCGAACGAGCCGTCGATGCGCGGAAACTCGCTGCCCATCCTTTCGGAGATGCTTCTCATTATGTCCTCACAGAGGCTGGTGTCGTGGGACTGGGCATCCCAGACCGTAACACCTGTGGCGTCTTCGACCCGTATTATGTAGCCGTCGTCGAGCGCAGCCATGCCCAGCGCATGGACGAACCCGGCGTCCCATGCGCCTCCGTTCGCCCTGTACTGCATTTCCAGGCTTGTGACAAGGCCCTGCGTCCTCTGCTCCTGCTGCCTAACTATATAGCCGTTGAACTCGTCTCTGATTATGTAGCTTGAGAGCATGGTCGCGACAGCGACGCTGATAAGGGCCACCAAGGCTATGGCCAGCGCAAGCTTGTGCTTCAGGCTGTACTTCATGTCACTCACCCTCGAAGCGGTATCCGATTCCATGGACTGTCACTATGTAGGTGGGCTTCCTGGGATCGTCGCCGATCTTCTGCCTGATGTTCTTTATATGTGTGTCAACCGCCCGGTCGTATCCTTCGAACTCGTCCTCGAAGGCTCCCGCAATGAGCTCGTCTCTCGTGAATGTCCTCTTCGGCTGGCTTACAAGCGTCGTCAGTATCCTGTACTCGTTCGGCGTGAGCCTGACGTCCGCGCGGGCTTTCCTTACTGACCTTCTCTCGAGGTCGATCTCGAGGTCACCGCCGTTGAACGATATCCTGCTGCAAAGGGGGGAGGCCGTTGCCCTGGACCTTCGGAGGACCGCCTCCATCCTCGCCGAAAGGGCTTTCAGGCTGAAAGGCTTAGAGACGTAGTCGTCGGCTCCCAGACCCAGGCCGCCGACAACGTCTGATTCGTCCGCCTTGGCCGTAAGCATGATGATCGGAACCCTGGACCTGCGCCTTATGCTGGCGCACACGTCCTCGCCCGACATGCCAGGCAGCATCAGGTCCAGCAGGATGAGTGTGATGTCCTCCCTGTCGAATATGGCCAGGGCCTGAAGCCCGTCCTCTGCGATTAGGACCTCGAAGCCCTTGCTCTGCAGATAGGCTTTCAGGGCTTCCGCCAGCTTGGCTTCGTCCTCGACTATAAGTATCCTGCCCGACTGGTTCTCCATTCCGAACCTCCGTCTACCTCAGATGAATCCGGAAAGAGGCCAATACGCCCCTTTCCTTCTCCCTCTATGATATAACGTGGCGTCCGAGTTTTTGCTTCCCTTCGGGGCGATCTTGAGCGGTACGCCTACAGGCAGCAGCTCGGGACCGCCGGAAGAGAAGTATCTGTTTCCTCAGGGGCGGCCTCCGTCGATATGCTCTTCTGCGCGCCCCCAGAAAGGGCGCCGATGTCGTCCACGACAGTTATCCTGCTTTTGATCATCCCCATCCAGCAGCTGAAGGGTATCACTCCACTTTGCTGGGGTGTGAACTCCACTACGTTGTCTCCCGCCTCTATCTTCTTCTCCTTCTTGAGCGACGGGATGATTATCCTGTTGTTGCATCCGTTTATGCTCGCCTTATCGGCCTTGAGGGTCCAGCGTACGGGTATGCCCTTCTGGACGATTATCGGCTCATAGCTGCTTGCCAGCACCTTAGAGCTCACTATCTGCACCTCATTTACTATCTGAGCCACGCTTCCTGCTGGTTTGTCCGCCGCCAGCGCCGGAGCCTGCACGCCTGAAAGGCTCAGGCCGTTGCCGAACATGACTACGCCCAGGAACACAACCAGAACCGCACCCGCAACCATAAGGCCACCCTTGAATCTCCTGCTTAACATTGAACTTACTGCCCCCAATCCGAACATTAGTGGAACCGTGCCGAGGCTGAAGAAGAACATCGAAAGCGCCCCGCTCACCGGATTTCCCGTAGATAGCGCATATAGCTGCATCGCCTGGAGCGGTCCACACGGCATTAGCCCGTTTAGCAGCCCGACGATGAGCGGGCTCCTTCCCGACTGGTATCTGCCCACCTTCACTCCCAATGCCTTCGGCAGCGCAGGCACAAGCCTGGAGAGCGACGGAAGGATACCCATCATGTTCAAACCCATAATCACCATGAAAAGGCCTGCTACGACCTGCACAACACCCCTGGTATACCCTGTGAAGCTCACTACGGAGCCAAGAGCGCCGACGATTCCGCCTATGACCGTGTACGATATGACGCGACCCAAGTTGTAAAGGAAAGGCGGCCTGAAGGCTTCAATCGCCACCCCTTTGGTTTTAGGTTCCGGCTTATTATCCATGCTGATGCTCTGAGAAAGGTTGATGCCTCCGCACATCGCGATGCAATGTACCGAAGTCATAAGGCCGATGACAAACAGCATCCCATAGCCCATGCCCTGCTTGGCCAGCGGAAATGAGTTGAAAAGCGCGAAAGCGCCCAGCCTGTCGAGGACGAAGTACGTCGCTAGTATCACGAGGGCTGCGCCGATGGTCTTAGTCAGCCCGGCGTTGCCTTTCCCTGCAGGCTTCTGCTCCGACGCCTTGTAGCCCAGGGCTGACACCTCGGAGATGATATCGGATAAGTCTACCGTGTCAGGATCATATGTGACCTTTGCCACTCCTGACTTGTAGCTGGCGGCCACATTGCTCACCCCGGTCATGGCGGCAATCCTCTTCTCGATCCTGTTCTCGCATCCGGAACAGACCATGCCCTCTATTCTCAATTCCCTATTGATCAGGTTCCCAGACAAGTCCATACCTCCCGCATCATTCCTAATGCGATTCTATCCGCCAATTGTGAGGAAATTATGTCGATGCCAGCATATTGTGCCTTACATAAGCTGTTTCCCTCCCACCTTCCTGCGCGCCGTCTTGGGGAGCTACCATAACACCGATTCAGTGCCGGAGCCCGGTCATTCTACCCTTCATCTACGTCGTCTGTAAAAAGTTGGGTGCTTCGAAAAACCCCTTGCGTTAAGATATATCTGTGATATCATTTTGGTATCAGGAGGCGATTTAGATGCAGGAGAAGATACTTAAGGCCCGGCAGGGTATGCCGGTATTGCTTGTCGGAATAGCGCTCTATGTTTTGGCGATTCCCTTGTCCATCTATGGCGGCATCCTTCTAGAGGAGGGAAGGGGCATCGGAGCTCTGGCGCTTGCCATCGGAATTCTTTGGCTGATGGTGGGCTTTATACCATTCCTGGGCCTGAAGATCGTAAGGCCCAACGAGGCTTTGGTGCTTACTCTCTTCGGCAAGTATGCCGGCACCCTAAAGGAACCTGGGTTTTTCTTCGTCCATCCCTTCAGCGCGGCTATAAACCCTGCAGCGAAGACCAAGCTCGGACAAAGCGGGGATGTGGACAACGGCCAGCAGCGTAAGTCCGGACGCCCCGGTGCGGAAGGCGCCGAAGCGCTTGAGGCCCTTGGCAACAAGAGCATCTCCCTTAAGGTGATGACTCTCAATAACAGCAGGCAGAAGGTGAATGATACCCTCGGCAATCCAGTGGAGATCGGTATCGCGGTCATGTGGCGCGTCGTGGATACTGCAAAAGCTGTCTTCAATGTGGACAATTACAAGGAATACCTGTCGCTCCAGTGCGACAGCGCCCTAAGAAACATTGTGCGCATATATCCTTATGATGTGGCCCCCAACGTGGACACTACAGGTGACGGCGAGCCCGACGAGGGAAGCCTTCGCGGCTCAAGCGCCGTTGTTGCCGAGCGTATCCGCGCGGAGATCCATTCCAAGGTCCAGGATGCGGGGCTGGAAATATTGGAGGCGCGCATCACCTATCTGGCATATGCCCCGGAGATCGCCGTCGTCATGCTGCAGCGCCAGCAGGCAAGCGCGATAATCGATGCACGCAAGATGATAGTCGACGGTGCCGTCGGCATGGTGGAGCTGGCGCTTCAGAAGCTCAGCGCAAATCACATAGTAGAGTTGGATGACGAGCGTAAAGCGGCCATGGTATCCAATCTCCTGGTCGTGCTGTGTGGGAACAGGGATGCCCAGCCCGTCGTGAACAGCGGCAGCTTGTATTGACATGGACGGCGGGAAGAAACAGGTCCCACTCCGCCTCTCAGCCCGATTGTATGAGCAGATAGCAGCCTGGGCTGAAGCTGACTTCCGCTCAGTCAACGGGCAGATAGAGTACCTGCTGACCGAGTGCGTCCGCCAGCATATGAAGACCGGAAGATACGTGCCCGGCGAGTTCGAGGTTAGTAAGGACGCTGAGCAATGACGCATGGAGGAGCCACCACCGGGCATGAAGGCGGCAAAGCTTACTCATCTGCACCAATTCGTATATTCGGGGTAAGTGTTAAGCCTATCTGTAATCTGTAGCGTCGATATGGCACGAAGCATGAAAAGAGGGCCGATGCGCGATTGCATCCGGCCCTCTATCTCTATGTAATTTGGTGCGCCACCTGCGGATCGAACGCAGGACACCCTGATTAAAAGTCAGGTGCTCTACCACTGAGCTAGTGGCGCAATTGGAAATAGCAAATGTAATTATACTATATAAGCGCAGTTTTGGCATGAGAAGGGGATGTAACTTTTATGTCGGAGCCTATTGACTAACTAACATTCGTTAGTTAAATTATAGCTAACCACTGTTAATCGGGAGGCATAAGAAATGATGAGACTACTATTCGGCGATGCCTACAGCATATTCACCACGGTGGCTGTGCTCGGCCTTCTCTCGTTCGCAGCAATCAGGATCACAGCGGCATCTTCCAGGCTCAGCTGGGGCAGGGCAATCGCGTTATTCATAGTACTTGGGCTCGGCGTTAGCTTCCTATCGGCAATGAGGGACGGCTACGCCGGCGAGGATGCGCTCTTCTCGATGACTTGCATGCAGTCCAACATCTGCTCAGTCGCAGGAGGGCTGGTGCTTCTTGTCGGGCTGCTGAGCCTGCTGATAAGGAAGGATGCCTTCAGGAAGGCCGCTTTTTATAGCATTGCAGCCCTGTTCCTAGCACAGGTGCTCGTGATTGAGATCTCAAGGATGACGATCCTTCTGTGAGGTGCGCTATGACTACAAGGGAAAGGATACTTATGGAGGCACTTACCCTGTTCTCCTCATACGGCTTCGACCCCGTTTCAGTTCGGGACATCGCCTCGGCCGTCGGAATCAAGGAGAGCTCCCTCTATAACCACTTCAAGAACAAGCAGGACATCTTCGACTGCCTGCTGGCCGAGTACGGGGAAAGGGGCACCGAGATGTTCCGTAAAGTTCAGATCGCCGGAGATGACGGGCGCTTCGTCGTGGACGAGCGCACAGTGGACATGTACGCCGGCATGAGTGCTGAGCGTTTCGCCGAGGTGACATCCCGGGTGTTCGACCACTACTTCACGGATGACATAAGCGTGAAGATGAGAAGGCTGCTGACAATAGAGCAGTACAGGAACCCTGAGTTAGGAAGGCTGTTCAGGAAAGTGTCCTTCGAGGATGCCCTCGAGTTCCAGGCAGGGTTGTTCGCAGCCTTCATGAAGGAGGGCTTCATGATGGAAGCAGACCCGTATATGGTGGCGATGGCTTTCTTCTCCCCCATATTCCTCATCTTCTACAAGTACGACAACGATGAGGCAAGCCTCCCTGAGGCCAGGCAGATGTTCATCAGGCACATAGAGCACTTCGGCAGGGCCTATGGAAGGCAGCCGAAGCCGGATTCCGGGCCAGAGCAGGAGGGCGCGTCAAGATGAAGGTGACAGTGATCAACGGAAACCTCAGGCATGGAAGCACATGGCATAGCGCAGATGCCGTAATCGGCGAGATAAGAAAGCTTGAGGAGGTAAGCCTTACCGAGTTCTTCCTGCCCAGGGACATGCCCCATTTCTGCCTGGGATGCTTCTCCTGCATCGCAAAGGGCGAGGAAAGATGCCCCCACGCCGGGTCGGTAAAGCCGATCCTCGATTCCATACTGGAAGCCGACCTTATCGTGCTCACCTCCCCGGTGTATGCGATGAATGTGTCCGCTCAGATGAAGGCACTTCTAGACCACCTCTGCTTCATGTGGATGAGCCACAGGCCGAACCCCCTCATGTTCCGGAAGGTCGGCCTTACCGTTTCGACCACTGCCGGAGCAGGCTTGGGCCAGTCCACCAAGGCCATGCGTGACAGCCTCACCTTCTGGGGCGCAAAGAGAGTGTACTCCCTGAAGTCGCCCGTGTCGGCGATGAGCTGGGATGATGTGAAGGAGGGCAGGAAGAGTGCCATCGAGAAGTCGGCCGCAAGGCTCTCAAGAAGGATAGTGCTCTCGTACAGGAGGAGGGAAAGCATATCCAACCCGTTGTTCAGGAGCTTCTTCTTCAGCATAATGAGGGGTATGATGAGGAAGAACGACTGGAACCTGACTGACAGGAACCATTGGGAGGCCAACGGCTGGCTGTCTGGTGCCAGGCCCTTCTGATAGGGATCAGGTGATTACTTTCGGCGACAGGTGGGAGAAATGGAAAGGAAGCATATCCATAGAAGAATATCGGAGCTGCTTAAGGCATCAGGCGGCAATGTGGCGCCTTCAGACCGGGGCCTGTACTTAGAGGCTGCCGGGGCGCGCATCTTCGATGAGCCGCTTATGGCAGTCGCCTCTGCATCTGACGGCCTTTTCGAGGCCTTGAAGAAGCGCGGCGTGATAGGGCCTCACCATATGGGCCCTGAGGAATGGCTGCCCGGGGCGAAATCCGTGGTGTCATTCTTCTTTCCTTTCTCTGAAGGCATCCGCATGAGCAATAGCAGGGATATGGCCATGCCGTCCGCGGGCTGGCTGTATGCGAGAATCGAAGGCCAGGCCCTTATAAGCAGGGTCATGTCAGACCTTGCCTCGGAGCTCATGGCTTCCGGCCACAGGTGCTCTGTCCCTTCGCTCGATGCCCGCTTCTGGTCGAAGACGTCATGCAAAGCCCCCCATCACCCAGGGGTTACCTATACAAGCTGCTGGTCGGAAAGGCATGCCGCGTTCATCTGCGGGCTGGGCACTTTCGGCCTGTCGAAGGGGCTAATCACTGCATCAGGCAGCGCAGGAAGGCTTGCAAGCATCATCACGGAGGAGGAGCTTGAGGCAGACGCGAGGCCCTACTCAGGCTTGACGGAGTACTGCTCGATGTGCGGGAGATGTGCTGCCAACTGCCCAGCAGGGGCGATAACGCTTGCCGGCGGCAAGGACCACGAGAAGTGCTCAGCGTTTCTTGATATGACGCTTGAGTCCTTCAGGCCCAGATATGGTTGCGGCAAGTGCCAGGTGGGCGTCCCTTGCGAGTTCATGATCCCGGCAAGGCGTGAATAGGTTTCCGGAGGTGCGGTATGGCTATCACTATGAGGGCGTATAGCTGCGAGGACGATTTCTGGCGCATGCGGGAATTCCTGCGTGATGCCATGGTCGAAAACGGCCTGACTGAGAGATGCTGGCATGTGGCCCGCCTTGATTATGCCAGGTGGCATACGATGATCAACTGCGCGAAGGTCACGCTGGAGCAGGTGGCCTCCATCTGGGAGGACGGCGGGAGGATAATCGGAATCGTACTCCCGGATGGCGGCCCCGGAGAAGCTCATATAATGCTCAGGCAGGGTTACGATGACGAAAAGCTCGAGCAGGAGATGATTTGCCACGCCGAAAGGTCGCTTTCCGCGGACATCCAGGGCAATGGCAAGCAACTTTGCATCTGGACCCCTTCAGACAACATGGCGCGCATCTGCCTGCTGAAGGAGAAGGGCTACGTAAGGAAGGGCGCTGCTGAGAGGCAGTGGGTCAAGGACCTTCCCGTCGGGCCTGTGCCCTCCCCCCTTCCTCCCGGCTACTGCGTCAGGCCTCTGGGCGACGGCCTCGAGCTTCTGGAAAGGTGCTATGCCTCGGGCCTTGGCTTTCACGGCGGAGATATCGCGGCGGGCATAGAGAATAGGGACGATACGACCTGGTACCGCAACATCCAGACCGCGCCCCTTTACAGGAGGGACCTGGACCTGGTCGCCGTGGCGCCTGACGGCTCCATAGCGTCTTTCTGCACCATATGGTTCGACGATGTCACCCGCACCGCCTATTTCGAACCGGTCGCCACGGTCCCCTCCAAGCAGAGGATTGGACTGGGAAGGGCGGTTCTGACGGATGGCCTTATCCGGCTGTCCAGGATGGGAGCTGTGAGGGCCTTCGTCGGCGGTTACTCCGATGGGGCCAATGCGCTCTACTCATCCGTCTTCGGCCCTGTGTGCACTACTTATGAGCCCTGGTGGCGCAAGGTCGGCTGATTGCGGCGCCTCACCTGACCGTCCGGTTTTCACCCCGGGCCAGCTGCCCGGTGATAGAATATAAATATGTCCAAAGGGCAAATAACCTTACGGAGGTAAAGATGACATACAGGATTGAGCAGAACCTGGAGGAGCTGAAGAAATCCCTGCCAGCGGTGGACTTCTCCGCCTGCATCGCTTCCGCAAAGCTTACTGAGCCGGACCTGTCCGGCCTCACTCCGGAGAAGCTTGCCGCCTACATAGACCACACGATTCTTAAGCCGGATGCCTCCTCGGCCATGGTGGACAAGCTGTGCGACGAGGCTGATGAGAACGGCTTCTTCTCGGTGTGCGTGAACCCGGCTTATGTCAAGCGGTGCGCCCATAGGCTTGACGGCACGGATGTGGCAGTATGCACGGTGATCGGCTTTCCTCTCGGCGCGAACACATCGCACGTAAAAGCCCAGGAGGTCAAGGATGCCATCGCAAACGGCGCCGGCGAGGTGGATATGGTGATCAACGTCGGAGCCCTTAAGTCCGCGGACTACGGGCTGGTATACGACGACATCGCAGCTGTTGTGCGCGCGGCGGGCATTAGCACCCTTACGAAGGTGATAATCGAGACCTGCCTTCTGACCGACGACGAGAAGGTGAAGGCCTGCCTCATGGCAAAGGCCGCGGGGGCCGACTTCGTGAAGACATCCACCGGCTTCTCCACGGCAGGCGCGACGGCATCCGACATAGCTCTCATGAGGGCTGTGGTAGGCCCTGGGATTGGCGTGAAGGCGTCCGGGGGCATAAGGGACACGGAAGCAGCCCTTGCGATGATTAGGGCGGGGGCTTCAAGGATAGGCGCAAGCGCGGGCATCGCGATAATCCGCGGCCTGGGCACGAAATGACAATTCTATATCGAAGGGGCGTAACATCATGAGAATCGGCATTGTGGTCTACTCCGAGACAGGCAACACCTTATCGGTGGCGCAGGGTATTGTCGACAGGCTGACAGCGGCAGGAAACGTGACGGTGCTGGAAAGGGTGAAGCCGGTAGGAAAGCCCAACCCGTCCGCCAAGGAAGTAACCTATGAAAGCATGCCGGAGCTAAGCGGCTATGACGCCCTGGTATTCGGTTCCCCCGTGCAGGCATTCTCGCTCGCCCTGGGGATGGCAAAGTTCATCCCGCAGCTAAAAGGGTTAAACGAGAAAAGGGCCGCGGTCTTTGCGACCCAGCAACTGCCGTTCGCCTGGCTCGGAGGAAACAGGGCCGTCTCGCAGATGAGCTCCCTTCTGAAGGAGAAAGGCGCATCGCCATCAAACGCCGGGATAGTCAACTGGTCAGGAAAGGCAAGGCAGGATCAGATAGATTCCGTTATAGACAACGCGGTAAGGCAAATACTGGTTTAAGAACGACTTTAGGAAGGCCCCGTCAAGGGGCTTTCCTCTTTTCTGCATGCCCCCTGCCCTACTGGCGGTTAGCCCTGTATGATGCGAAACACTCGCTGCAGTAGACGGGCTTGTCGCCGCTGGGCTGGAATGGCACCTTGCACGGAGCTCCGCATTGCGTGCAGACCGCGTCGTAGAGCTTCCTGGGAATCTGGCCGCTGGCCTGAAGCTTCCTGTTCTTGCGGCACTCCGGGCATCTTGTGGGCTCGTTCTCGAAGCCCCTCTGAGCGTAGAATTCCTGCTCTCCTGCGGTGAAGACGAAATCCTTCCCGCACTCCCTGCAATTTAGCACCTTGTCTTCGTAAGCCACTTCCGCTAACCTTCCTTTGACAGTATTCCGCACTTGTGCATGCATGACGATGATATGCAGCAAAGTTGCTGCAATTCAGATTCTGAACTTGTCCTTCATGAAATGCAATATCCGCCTTATGTATTTATACCCCTTTATCTGTATCCTGATTGATAACGCACCCCGATTTTGTTACTCTTATCTCAATCGATGTATAAATGCACCTGAGCGTATAATAGGCGGCGAAGTCGAGCAGTCTCTGGATTGCGATTATTAGTCATACCAATAAACCGAAGGGAGTGCACTTAATGAAGAAGATCCTCGTAGCCTCCATCCTCTTGGTACTCGCATTCAGCATGATGGTCAGCGCGGCAAGCTTCAAGATCGGCGTCATCACCGGAACGGTTTCCCAGGGTGAGGACGAATATCGCGGAGCCGAGGCCATGATCAAGAAGTACCCCGACCTGCTCGTGCACAAGACCTATCCTGACAACTTCATGGCTGAGCAGGAGACCTACATCTCCCAGATAACCAGCCTTGCAGCCGACAGGAACGTAAAGGCCATAGTGATCAACCAGGCAGTTCCCGGCACCCTCGCTGCGATCAAGAAGGTGAAAGAGCTACGCCCCGACATGCTGTTCTTCGTAGGAGAGCCGCATGAGGACTTCGCGCTCGTCGGCGCGGCTGTCGACTTCGGCTTCAAGCCGGACGATGCCACCCGCGGCAGGACCATCCCTCAGATCGCAAAGTCAATGGGCGCAAAGACGTTCATACACTACTCGTTCCCGCGCCACATGGCGATGCAGGAGCTTTCCAACCGTCGTGACATCATGATCGACGAGTGCAAGAAGCTCGGGATCAACTTCGTGTTCGTGACCGCCCCCGACCCGATGGCAGAAGGCGGCCTGCCCGCAGCCCAGCAGTTCATACTCGAGGACGTCCCGCGTCAGGTTGCCAAGTACGGCAAGGACACCGCGTTCTTCTCGACCAACTGCGGCATGCAGGAACCCCTTATCAAGGCCGTAATGCAGACCAAGGCCCTCTATCCCGAGCAGTGCTGCCCGAGCCCGACGCACGGCTATGCCGGCGCCATCGGACTTGAGGTCACCGACGACATGAAGGGCAACTACACCAAGATATTCGCAGCCATCGAGGCGAAGATCGTAGCAGCCGGCATGGCCGGCCGCATGGCGACCTGGCCCGTACCCGGCCCCTACCTCCAGACCACTGCCAACATCGAGCTCGCCAAGAGGGTGCTCGAGGGCAAGGTAAGCCTCAAGGACAACAAGGCGATCCAGGCTGTCATAGAGGAAGTAGCCGGCCAGAAGCTCGCCCTGTTCGAAAGGAAAGCCGGAAACGCATTCGTGTACCTCGTCAACAGCAAGACTTTCGGCAAGTAAACCAGGGCCGATGAGCTCAAGAAAACGCGAAATCCGAGCATAAATGGCAGGCAGCCGGGTACAAAGCCCGGCTTCCTGCATTAAAGACTCTTGAGAGGAGACCCGAAAATGCCTGAAGAGTTCGTCCTGCAGCTGCAGGCAATAGGCAAATCCTTCTTCGGGACCGCCGTTCTGCACGACGTGAGCCTCTCCGTAAGGCCCGGCGAGATCCACGCGCTCGTAGGGGAGAACGGGGCTGGCAAGTCTACACTGATGAACATCCTCTTCGGTATGCCGGTTATAAAGGATACCGGCGGTTTCGAAGGCCAGGTGGTGTTCGAGGGACAGCCGGTAAAGATGGAATCCCCCAGGCATGCGATGGAGCTGGGGATAGGCATGGTACACCAGGAGTTCATGCTTCTTCCGGGATTCACCGCTACCGAGAATATAAAGCTGAACAGGGAGCTGACGTCAAAGAACCCGGTCAGCGCGGTATTCGGAAAGGACTTCGAGACGCTCGACATCAAGCGCATGAGGCGCGACTCGCAGGACGCGATAAGCAGGCTCGGCCTCACCATCGACGACTGGGCGGTTGTGGCAGGCCTTCCTGTAGGATACAAGCAGTTCATCGAGATCGCCAGGGAGATAGACAAGAAGAATGTGAAGCTCCTGGTGCTTGACGAGCCGACTGCAGTGCTCACAGAAAGCGAGGCCGACAAGCTTCTCGATGCGATGCGCAAGCTGTCTCAGGCAGGCATCGCGATGCTCTTCATCACCCACAGGCTCGATGAGGTGCTGGCGGTCGCCGACAACATAACCATACTGAGAGACGGCGCCGTGGTGGCCTCGATGCCGAGGAAGGACGCGAAGGTAGAGAGGATCGCCGAGATAATGGTCGGCAGGTCGATCGAGAAGACCGCCCTCCCCCCCAGGAAGAAGGAACCCAGCGATAAAGACATAGTGCTTTCGATTAAGAACCTGAAGGTGGACATGACCGGAGAGGCAGTCAAAGGCATAGACCTGAACGTGCGCCGCGGCGAGATCCTTGGGATAGGAGGCCTCGCAGGCCACGGCAAGGTTGGGATAGCCAACGGTGTGATGGGTCTCTTCCCCTCCACAGGAAGCGTGGAGAAGGATAACTCTCCGGTGAGGCTCAACAGCCCGTATGAGGCCCTCTCGGCGAAGATGGCCTTCGTCTCGGAGGACAGGCGCGGCACGGGCCTTCTTCTGGACGACGCCACTGAGATAAACATGGTCATGACCTCCATGCAGGTTCAGAACAAGTTCCTTGCGACGGGCCTTCTTAAGGCGCTGAAGCTGGCTGACAACGCCGCCATAAGGAAGTATGCCGACAGCATGATAGACGAGCTTGACATAAGGTGCACGGGCCCCACCCAGCCTGTCAGGAGGCTGTCCGGAGGAAACCAGCAGAAAGTCTGCCTGGCCCGCGCCTTCGCCCTCGAGCCCGAACTTATGTGGGTGTCCGAGCCAACAAGGGGCATAGACGTAGGCGCGAAGGAGCTCGTATTGGACCAGCTGGTCAAGTTCAACAGGGACTTCGGCATGACTGTGATAATGACTTCCTCCGAGCTAGCCGAGCTGAGGAAGATCTGCGACAGGATAGTGATCGTATACGAGGGCAGGATAGCCGGAATACTCTCCCCGGACGCCCCCGACCTTGATTTCGGCCTTATGATGGCAGGAGAGACGCTGAAGCATAAGGAGGTGGCGAAGGCATGAGGCGGACGGACACCGGAGAGAAGTGCCCGGCACCGGCAAGGTTCAGCTTAAGGACCGCGCTGAGGGAATTCGGCATTGCCAGGATAATCATACTGGCCTTCGTCCTTTTCCTCTTCGCCGTCGCTGCAGTCAAGGGCCTTGCAGTCCAGGGGCTTATTAGCGATTCCCTTGTAAGGGTGGGCATGAACGGGATACTCATCCTGTCGATGCTTCCCGCGGTCGTTTGCGGAGTGGGAATGAACTTCGGCCTGCCGCTGGGCATACTCTGCGGCCTTCTAGGCGGCATACTAACCATAAATATGAATATCTCAGGCTGGGCAGGCTTCTCCGTTGCGATACTTATCTCCGTACCCATAGCGACCGTGGTCGGCTATCTGTACCACCAGGTGCTAGACAAGGTGCGCGGCGAGGAGATGATGGTCGGCACCTACCTGGCATACGCCGCGGTCTTCGGGATGAGCATATTCTGGATGCTGGCTCCCATCAGAAACCCGAAGCTCATCTTCGCGGTGGGCGGCAAGGGGCTCAGGTACACGATAAGCCTTACCGATACCTTCGGAAAGGTGCTCAACAACTTCCTGTCGTTCAGGATAGGCGACATCATCGTGCCTACAGGGCTCCTTCTGTTCTGGCTGATGCTCTGCCTGGGGATATACCTGTTCCTCAGGTCGAAGACCGGCCTTGCGATGAAGGCGACCGGGTCGAACCCGGCATATGCGGTCTCATCAGGAATAAGCGTGAAGAGGATGAAGATGGTCGGCGTGATACTCTCCACTGTGCTGGGTGCCGTCGGAATCATCACATTCGCGCAGAGCTACGGCTTCATGCAGCTCTATACGGCGCCGCAGACGGCCGCATTCCCTGCCATCGCGGCAATCCTGATAGGCGGGGCCTCGCTCAGGAAGGCGAACGTGGCGAACGTCATCATCGGCGCCTTCCTGTTCCAGACGCTGCTTACCATAGCCCCTCCGGTTACGCAGGCCGTCATGGAGGGCTCGGAGATAAGCGAGATAGCCAGGGTGCTTATTAGCAACGGCATGATACTGTACGCCCTCACAAGGGCTACGGGGGGGAGGTAGCGGCATGGCAGACAACAGATTGGAGGCTGTCCCCGCCGTTAAGAAGCAGAGCAGGCTAATGCAGGTGCTCGCCCAGTCGGGCGTGCCGATATTCTTCACCGTGCTCTGCGTGGCAAGCATAATCGCATCGGACCTCGACATTAACTACCTGATAGGAGAGCTGCTATCCCGCCTCGGCCGGAACCTGTTCATCGTCCTTTCACTCCTAATTCCCGTAAGCGCGGGCATAGGGCTCAACTTTGGCATAGTAGTCGGGGCGATGTCAGGCCAGATCGCCCTCATCATCATAACCTTCATGCAGCTTAAGGGGCTGTTCGGTTTTGTAAGCGCAATGGCCATATCAGTACCGATATCCGTGTTGTTCGGCTATATAGTCGGCAGCGTCTTCAACAGGGCGAAGGGCCGCGAGATGATAACGGGCATGATCATGGGCTTCTTCGCAAACGGTGTCTATCAGCTCCTGTTCCTGATGCTTATCGGGACTCTGATACCTGTCAACATGAGCTCGCCCGTATCCCAGGCTGTCATGCTCAGCAACGGCGTGGGCCTCAGAAACACGATAGACCTCTCGAATATCTACTATTCTCTGGACAATGTCTTTGCCCGCCTGTTCAACTGGAACGGCATAATCTGGACCGATACCTTTGGACCCTGGAGGGTGCCTCTCGGAGCCTTCTTCATGTCAGCCCTGCTTTGCATAGTGATAGTCTTCCTCATGAAGACCAAGATGGGGCAAAACTTCCGGGCGATCGGACAGGATATGGCCATCGCCGAGGTATCAGGCATAAAGGTCGACAGGGTTAGGATCATCGCAGTGATCTACTCCACCGTGCTTGCAGCCTGGGGACAGCTCATCTTCCTGCAGAACCTCGGTTCGCTGAACACCTTCAATGCCCACGAGCAGGTAGGCATGTTCTCCGTGGCGGCGCTTCTGGTGGGCGGGGCGTCTGTCAAACGGGCAGGGATATGGAATGCCATAATCGGGGTGCTCCTGTTCCACACTCTGTTCGTGGTGTCCCCTCTAGCAGGCCAGAAGCTATTCGGAGAGCCGCAGATCGGCGAATGGTTCAGGCAGCTCATCTCATACTCTGTCATAGCAGTCGCGCTTGCCATGCATGCGATTCAGAGCAGGAAGAAGTAATCCTCACAATCCCGGCTGTAAGGGAGCGGTTTCGACCGCTCCCCTTTTTTTATCATTTAGTTGGAGGCTTGAAGGAATCTGAGGGCCTAAGGGGTAATATATGCTTATAGCCATTATATTGGGAGGCGATTAGATGAAGAAGACAGTAACCTTCATGGTGCTGGCCGCGATGCTGCTCGTATTCCCCCTCTCAGTCGCAGCGGCAACCAGGACCGAGAACATCAACGCGTTCGTGGCCGCCAAGGGCGACTGGTTCGACGCGTCGGTCCTTGAAAGCGTCAAGACAAAGCTGGCCGGACTCAGCGAGACCTCATTCACCGCGGCTATTAACGAAGACTACAGGGATCCCGACCAGATGCTAATATGGGCCCTCGTAGGCATCGACCGCTTCTTCCTCGATGACACCGTGATGGGCGTCATAAAGGTAGTGACCGGCGGCGGCTTCGGAATCTGGTGGATAATCGACCTGTTCAGCATCAAGAAGAGGACCCTGGCTTACAACTACGACCTGATGATGGCAATCAAGTAGTCCAACAGCCGACTTGCGGGGCATCCTTCCGGGTGCCCCGCTTTCTTTTTGCCCCTTGTGCGGGATATCTGATCAGACCTCCTCTGCCGGGCTTCCGGGCAGGCTGCTGTATTATCCGCCCTCCCTTCCGGAAAAAGCAGAAGAGGGCGGAAACCCGCCCCCTCTGCGCACGATATCCTCCTTGCGGTCAGGGCATCAACCGAAGAACCCTCCTGCCTTGGAACTGCTCAGCCTGTTGACGACATACAGGGTGGCGATACCCACGATGATGAGGATGAACCCCAGAGCAGCGGCATCTCCGTGCGTGCCTCCGGTGTAGAAGTTGAAGATGCCCACAGTCATGGTCTCCCATCCAGGTATGGACAACAGTATCGTCGCCGCGCTCTCCTGTATCGAAGTCATGAATGAGAAGAGGGCGCCTGCCAGCACTCCCTTCCAGATTAAGGGCATGGTCACGTCCTTGAACGTCTTCATCATGCTGGCGCCCACGGATTCGGCGGCCTCCTCCATCGACCTGTGGACAACGATGAGCGAGCTGTACGAGGACCTTACCGTATAAGGAAGCCTCCTCACCGCAAGGACGATCGGGATGATTATCCATATGTTGGCCAGCGGCTGCCTTATCAGTATGGGCGAGTTGAAGGCCCTTATGTATGCTATGCCTAGGGCGGTGCCCGGAAGGGCCAGGACAAGGGTCGTAAGTATGTCCAGGATGCCCCTTGAGCGCATCTTCGTCCTAGCCATGATCCATGCGATGGGAAGGCCGATCAGGATGCACAGCACCACCGCTAGGGTGCAATACAGGAACGTGTTGATGATGTAGCCCGGCGCGTCGAAGATGACCCTGGTATAGTGATGAAGCGTCCACGTAGTAGGAAGAGGCGTCATGGCCCATCCTCTGGCAAATGATGCGAGGCCTACCCCTAGGTATGGTATGAAGGCGAAGAGCATGAGGCCGATGAGGAATATGAGGGCGAGGGCAGACCAGCCCCTGCTGAGCTTCCTTCTTTCGACCGGCCTGTATGATAAGGTGCTGTAGTCCTTCATTGACACGTACTTCTTCGCTATCACCAGGAAGATTATCGACCACAGGACCATCACTGCGCCGACTGTTATTCCCATCTTGAACAGGTTCCTGTCGATGAACTGCTGTATGTCCATGAACGCGAGCGGGGCGATGAAGTTGTTCAGCCCCACCACATGCGGCGTCGCAAAGTCCGCAAACGCCCAGATGAACACAAGGAGCGCGCCGGTCACGAAACCGGGCACGGTCAGCGGTATCGTCACATCGAACAGCCTTTTGAAGCCCACCGAGCCCATGCTCTCGGCAGCTTCCTCAAGGGATGCGTCTATCTTGCTGAGGGAATCTACCACGTTCAGCGTGATAAGCGGAAACAGGTGGAGCGTCTCCACCATGAGAAGTCCGTGCCAGCCATACACGAAGTTGAACGGAAGGTTGTCGAACAGCCAGTTCGAAAGGGCCGGCCAGACCGTCTCCAGCTTAATGGCAAGAAGGTAGAAGAGCTCGTTTACGGTGCCTCCCCTTCCCAGTATGAAGATGAAGCCCAGGACGCCCACAAGAGGCGGCATCACTATCGGTATCATGGTCAGGAAGTTGAAGAGCTTCCTGCCAGGAAAGTCGTATCTTACAAGGAGGTACGCCACAGCGAAGCCGATTACAGATGAGGTGATCACAGACGCGAAGCCAAGCGTAAGCGAGTTGATGAGCGCCTTCGTGTAGACCTTGTCCTTGAACACGTCTATGAAGTACTTCACCGAGAACGCCTTGCTTGGAAGCTCAAGCGCCGATGCCAGTATCTGCTTCAGCTCATGGGCCCGGTCTATTGCAGCATCTGTCCCCATCGCCGCTTTTATCTCGAGCTCCTTGGCCTCTACTTCAGCAAGGGCCGCCTTCCAGCCGTCGATCTTCTCCTGCTGGTCCCCTGCGCCGTGCAGAAGGGCGTCAGCCGTCCTCGTTATGGCCACCTTGGACCTTTCTATCTGGACTAGGAGGTCCTCCATGGCATCAGCCGTCGCGGACGCGTCTCCTATGGCCAGCTTCTCGTCAGCCAGGTCCACGGTCATAATCGCCTCTCTAAGGGGCGACAGAGGAATGTCTGCCGTCGAGAACGAGTCCACGAAGAGCTTTATCAGCGGGAATATCACGAAGAATGCCAGGAACAAGTATATGGGCCATACCCAAGGGTTGGAGGCCTTCATCCATCTTCTGAACTTTATCATCCCGGCTGAGCTTCCCTTATCCATCAAGCATCACCTGCCCTTAAATTTTCGGCCGGGACCTAGTCCGGGATGATCAGGGCCGATGCCCTGTCGAATGCCACCTTGACATCAGTCCCCCACGGCATTTCCTTATGCCCGAGAGGGTTCTTGATGTCCGCCTTGATGATGATGCCGCCCTTCTGCTCTACCTCGTACCTGAGGGTGTTTCCCATATAGCTCGCGAAGCTTACCTTGCCGTCGATGAGGTTGTCGTCGGGCGTCTGCTCCCCTGCCCTGATCACCCTCACATTCTCCGGGCGGAAGGAAACGGTGCACTTGTCGCCGCTCCTGCAGTCGCAGTTGCTCCTCCCCGTTATCACCCCTGCCGGCGTCTCAACGCTAAGCCAGCCTGCCGCATCAGCCTTCACAACACCGGGAACCAGGTTGTTGGTTCCAATGAAGTCGGCGACGAACCTTGAGACCGGCTTCTCATATAGCTCGTGTGGGTTTCCGATCTGGACTATCTTCCCTTCGTTCATGATGCCTATCCTGTCCGAAAGGGTAAGGGCCTCCTCCTGGTCGTGGGTCACGTACACAGTCGTTATGCCCAGAGCCTGCTGCAGCTTCCTAATCTCCGCCCTGACGGAGCCCCTGATCTTCGCGTCCAGGTTCGAAAGGGGTTCATCCAGAAGCAGCACGTCCGGGTTAAGGGCTAGCGCCCTTGCCAGGGCGACCCTCTGCTGCTGGCCGCCTGACAGCTGGCCGGGGTACCTGCTCTCGTAGCCCACCAGGCCCACCTTGTCCAAAGCCTCGTTCACAAGCTTCGGCCAGTCGGCCTTCGGTATGCGCTTGAACTGGAGCCCGTAGGCCACGTTCCTGAATACCGTCATATGCGGCCAGAGCGCATAGTTCTGGAAGACCATCCCTATGTTGCGCTTGGAGGTGGGGATGTCCTGCACCTCGTTGCCGCCGAAGTAGATCTTCCCCTCGTCGGGTATGTAAAAGCCGGCGATAAGCCTCAATGTCGTGGTCTTTCCGCAGCCCGAAGGGCCCAGGAGAGTGAAAAGCTCGCCGTCTTTGATCTCAAGGTCAACCCTGCTGAGGGCCTCGAACTTATTGAAGCGCTTGGTTACGCCCGCAAGTCTTATCTGCATGTGCTTCACCTCAAAGATACTCAATCGTTAAAATGCGGACGGGCAGCTAAGCCCGCCCGCATGCCGGTGATGGTGCCAGGCTAGTTGTACTTCTTCTTGAGCTCGTCGATCTTGGCGAAGATGTTGTCGCGGAAGTACTTGTTCACGGAATCATACCTGCCATCGGCGAGTATGTTGTCATAGGTGTTGGCTACGGTGCCATCGAAGTAGGACCTGCGCCCGCCGTAGAACTGGACGGCAAGCTCGGCTGTCGAGCCCTTCGCCCCCTCGACCTTCATCGAAGGCATGATGGGGAACAGGCCGCGGTCGATGAAGAGCCTCTGGCCTTCTTCGGTCAGAAGGTACTCGATGAACGCCTTTGCGGTGTTGGGATTCTTCGCGTTCTTGATCACGGCGATGGGCTCTGGGGTCACATAGCAGCCTGCAGGGGCCACGAACTTGATGTCATAGCCGTTGAGGAACTCCTCGAAAGCCATATAGCTGGGTACCGCGAAGCCGAGCGCGTACTCGCCCTTGGCTACCACGGAGGGGACGTCCTTAGAACGGGCCACGAACTGCCCGGTATATGCGCCGAGCTTGGATAGCCATTCCCAGCCCTTGGTCTCGCCGAGCATCTGGAGCATCACTTCGTATGTCGCATGGCTCGAGCTCGAGTTATCGGGCGTGCACTGTGCGATCTGCCCCTTGTGCTTGGGGTTGCTGACCAAATCGTCCCATGTCTCAGGCGCGGTCGACCTGAGCCTTCTGATTAGGAGGCCCTCGTTGTAGACTATGCCGTAGGGCTCAAGCGCCGTTCCGGTCCAATAGCCCTTGGGGTCCTTAAGCGGAAGGGGTTTGGGAGATCCCATCGAGGTGGGTATCTTGTCCAGGTATGCCTGGGGCACCTCGTGCTTGATGAGGAAGCCGTCTGCCGCAAGGCCATCATATATGACGGTCTCTCCGCCCCAGATGATGTCTGCCTGAGGATTGACGCCCCATTCGCGGATCATTCCCGCCGCCACCTGGGTGCCCTTGGAGGTATTGGAGATCTTCACGTCTACGCCGTACTTCGCCTTCGCCCACTTGACGAAGCCCTGCAGGGCGGCGTCGGAGACGAACAATGCGACGGGTGTGATAACGTTGAGTTCGGTTTCGATCTTCGCCGGCGCCGAGGTCGCCACCATGCTTATGAGCATGACAGCCATAAGTGCCAGTACTAGTACTTTCCTCACTCTTATCCCTCCTATATGTGTTGTGAGAACGACCTGCCTGATGAAATGACTTCCTACTCTTATATTATGTGCCATTTCGCACAGATTTGCACCTGAAAACGCCGGAAGGGGCTGCATGCATACGGGACTAACGAAGTTCCTGCAAGAGCTTCAACGGTATTGAAATGGAAGAACCCAAAATGATATTATTGTAAAGCTAAACCGCGCTCCCATGGTCTAGGGGTCTAGGACACCGCCCTTTCAAGGCGATAACACGGGTTCGAATCCCGTTGGGAGTGCCAGCCAGAAACCATTGACCGGAAACGCCGGTTGATGGAGAATATACATGGCGCCTCTCACAGGAACAGGGCGCCGTCATGGGGCAATAGCTCAGCTGGCAGAGCACCTGCGTCACATGTAGGGGGTCACAGGTTCAAGTCCTGTTTGCCCCACCATGACAATCAAGCGGCATCCAAGGTTCTGCCTGGAGGCCGCTTTTTCATTGATCTCTTCTATCCGAAGGGAGGATGCGCCAGATCGCCTGTATCTTGCCTTCAGGGAGGGAAGAATAGGTGCCATCCACTTCAGTCATCCCGCCTGAGGCATTTACCACCCTGTGTTCAAACCGCAGCGCCGTTCCCTCCGTCACCCTTTGGACCAGGTCGATTCCCGCAAGCTTCGCTTCAGGAGAAAGGAGCTCCTCGAACCTCATCCCCGCGAGCCCTCCTGATGCCTTGCCGGTAAGGGCAGCACACGCAGGGTTTGCCATCTCGATCAACCCTTGGGAGTCAATAAGGAGTATTGGGTCGTATGAGCTCAGGAACATCTCCTTGTATCTTGCCTCGCTGCTCCTAAGCTCCGTCACCCTTTGTTCGACCATGTTCACAAGCTGCAGCTTCTCTTTTCCGACCAGAAGAATCGCCAGTACACCGACTGCGGTCAGAAGCAGGCCTACCGGGAAAGTCACCAAGTACATATAGCTGAGGTTGTCTCTCTGGAACATGGGAGTGGCTGCGAAGCTTGCCTTAAGGGATAACCCCAGCTTCTCCACAGTAACCTCGTTTCGAGGGTAATCTGGCAGCAAGAGGCACCTGCGCCTTAATGGCTCCCCTGCGAAATCCATTATCAGGTGCGCCTCTTCCCCATCCATGCTCTCCACCTTGACAAGCATCCCTGATTCTTCGGAGCTTCTTGCGAGCTTCGCCAGCACCATTTCCGTATCGAGCGCTGCTAAGAGGAAGCCTTCTGGAGGCGCGTTTTCGCCTGATTTCAATCTATCCTGGATTTGCTGCACAGGAACCGCGATTATGCATCCTCTGCTGTTGTCCCCGCTAGGATCAATGATGGCAAAGTCGCAGAGTGCGACCTCGGCACCTGATGAGGCTGTTTCCTCCAGTGCATCCTTGATTATCGGGAAAGCGGAGATGTCGAGCCCTTTGAAGGTGGCGCTTACGTCCTCCGGGAAGCCAAGCTCCAGGACCATATAGCCTGGACGCAGCGGGGCCTTCTTCAGTCTGCCCGATTCGTCCAGGTCGGATACGGACAAGCCGTTGGCAAGCTCCCAGACGAGCCTTTGCCCTGAGTTCATCGCTAAGATGTAATCTATTGATATTAGCTCGGGCTTGTTTCTGATAAGCGCTCCTGCGAATATGGCGAACTCGGCATCTGTCACCTTCTCGGAGCCCTCGATGAAACTTCTTACGGAGGTTATCGCCAACGCATATGATTCCAGCTCTTTGCTAAGAGACTCAGCCAGCTCGGCCGACCTGGCATCGAAGGTCTCCTCGTATCTGCGCCAGTCCCTGTCCCTGGAAATACCGTACGACACCGCCATGCCGACTACCGCTGCCAGCACCAGTACAGCCAGGAGGATCCTGTCCCGCCCTTGCCTTGTCAATCCACTCACCTCCAATCAGAGGGATGAACTGGTCAGATGGCTGCTAAGATGCTCTCCGGCCCCAAGTCTGCCAGAACAACCTCCGGGTTTGCCCTGAACAGCCTGTGGCGTGCCTCCTTGCCAAGGCGGCCCTCAACCACTGAGCATGCTTGCATGTACAGCTCAAGCTTGTCCGGCGTATGTGCGTCAGTCGCGCAGAATTGACAGAGCCCTTCCGAGATCATAGCGAAGGCCGCCTCCATGGACTGGGCACCGTTTCTTCCCAGCAGGTCCCCCATGGATACCTGTCCAAGCGCCCCCAGCTCCTTTGCCGCCCTCATCGCGGTCAGGTCGCCCCACATGAGCGCATACCGCTCCGGATGTGCCACGACGGGAACGAGCCCGAGCGCCGATATCTCCTCTATGCTTGAAAGAAAGGTCCTCTCGGGCACAGTGCCGGAAAATTCGGTCAGAAGATACCTGCTTCCCGCAAGGGTAAGCTCCGATAGCCTGCCGCCGAGCCTTCTTATCGCCTCGCCCCGCATGACATTGAACTCGCATCCTGCATGCACGCGGACAGACAGCCCAGCCGATAATGCCTCGGCGTTAAGCGCCGAGGTTGCCTTACCGATAATCGCGCTGTTGTCCACCGCCCATGAATGCGGCGTCGCTATGACGTCCGTGATGCCTGCGGTCTGCGCCCTGGCCAGCATCATCAGGGCTTCAGGCATATCCATCGCGCCGTCGTCCAAGCCCTGCAAGATGTGTATATGAATGTCGATCATCATTATCCTCCGGTACGAATAATCTAACATACTCGCCCATTCATAACAAATCGGCATGATGCGCAGATAGGCTGCCAGACCTTATCATCGTATTACCATGGATGAGGAGGTGTTTGCCATCAACCGGATTATCATTGCATTATTCGCCGTCCTCCTGTGCTTAGCCTTCTTTATCCCGCGAACAAGCGTCAGCTCGTCGGCAGCCCCTTCCGGACAGGTATTCACAGTCGACAGGGTCGAGGAGGGGATCGCAGCCCTGTGCTCTGAGGATGGCCTTTGCTTCTTCATCCCAGAGGCTGCGCTGGGACAGGCTTCGCAGGCTGGCACCTCCGTGATATTAGGCGCAGCATCTACTCAGAGCCCTGCTTCAGAGAGGCATGCCCGGCTGGAGCTTAAGGTCGGCGACCTCCTTGACGACATGTAAGGCCCTGTCCACTGGTATAATGATGGCATGAAAGGGTGTTGCCGCTTGACTAGCAAGCCTTATGCAAGAAGGAACCGGTCCGGAAGGATAGCTGCGTGTGCGGTTTGCATACTGATTCTGGCTGCTGTGTCATTCGGCACACTGATGGCATCGGGAGAGAACGGGCTTCTTGAGATAACCTTCATCGACGTCGGTCAGGGCGACTCCACCCTCATCAAGTCGCCGGACGGGAAGTACATGCTAATCGACGCGGGCGAGTACAGGAACGTATCGGCTGTCATCGAGGCAATAGACGCATCAGGGCTTCTCCGGCTCGACTGTGTAATCGCCACACATCCTCACTCTGACCATGTAGGAGGCCTCTCTGAGGTCTACCGCCGTTATGATGTAGGAACCGCTTACGACATAGGCAGGGTGCACCCTACGTCATCTTACGAGTACTACCTTGATGCCGTTAAGGCTTCGAAAGCCAAATTCATGCTTATTCGGGAAGGATCTTCCTTCAAGCTAGGGGCCAATGTCAGCATCATCTTCATATGGCCGGGCAAGGACATCCCGCAGGACCTGAACAACGCATCGGCAGCCTTCTACCTTAAGTACGGGGACTTCGACGCGCTGTTCATGGCGGACTGCGGCGTAGATACCGAATCTGCCCTGCTGAGGTCCGGTAAGATTACACCGGTGGAGCTTCTTAAGGTGGGGCATCATGGAAGCCGGCACTCAAGCTCGTCCGACTTCTTAAGGGCCGCATCCGCTGAGCTGGGTGTCATCTTCGCCGGCAAAGGGAACGACTATGGCTATCCGCAGCAGGATACGCTTAAAAGGCTCTCGGACGCAGGTGTGCAGGTCATGAGGACCGACCTGAACGGAAGCATCACTGTGAGCAGCGACGGCAGAAGCTGGTGGGCTTCGGCCGAGAATGGCCAGAAGGCAGGCAGGCAGGCAGCTTCATTGCCGGTATCCATAGCCAAGCCTGCAGCGGCCAAGCCCACTTACGTAGGAAGCCTGAGCTCCTCCGTCTTCCACATCTCGGACTGCGAAGCGGTGGCTTCCATAGCTAAAGCGAACCTTGTCACGTACGCCAGCAGGGAGGATGCCGTAAGCAAAGGCAAGCGTCCCTGCAAGATATGCAATCCTTGAGGGGGAGAAGAGGCAATGAAGCTAAGGTTCATGGTGGACTCGATAGATGAGGGGATGGCAAGCCTCGTGAGCATGGAAGACCCTACGCTCTCGGTTAAATGGCCGCAGTCTTCCCTGCCTCCTAACGCGGGCCCCGGCTCTGTGATCGGCTTCGAGCTGAGAAAGGACCGCACAGCTGCCAGACAGGCCGAGCTTCGCGTCAAGGCGAAGGTCGATGAGCTGCTGGCAAGATGAGAGAAGCTGCATGAGAGAGGGCAGGCCTTCAACCGGCCTGCCCTCTCAATCGTTTCCGGCAGTTATGCTACATTATGCCCTTGAGGGTGAGTATGAGCTCGAAGTCCTGCGTATCATTGGGGAGCTGATGATACCTAAGCAGTGCTCCAGTCTCCTGGCTGAAGTATGAATCTGCCTGGAAGTACCCATTGACGAAGGACAGCATCCTGGCAGTCCCAAGCCCCTCTACCTCGGAAAGCCCCCCTACATAGACGTAGGAGCCTGTCACAGCCTCATCGAAGTATGATGAGCCCTCGTCGCCTTCTCTTATCACGCCCCTGGGAAGCCAGAGTAAAAGCCCGTCCGTGCACATCTCAGACATCACCTTGGCGCCCGTGCTGTTTCCGAGGTCCTCGGAGACGAGCTCCTGCGTCACGTATGCCCAGGAGTAGTGGTTCTCCTCGACGGTGAAGGTCATGACGCCCTTCGCTTCTTCTCTGTCCGGGAACTTCACCAGCAAGTCGTAGTCCATAACCAGCCCCTCGGGCATCTCCATGAGCCCGAAGTCCAGCCATGGAGCCTCGTATGAGTAATATGCGTCAAACTTGTAGGCGACTCCGCCCGCGTAGTTGTCCTCTTCGTCGTATTCATACACGTCGAGGCTCAGAAGAAGCCCGTCAAGGCTGCTGTAGTAGTACTCGTAATCCGTGTTACCCTCCTCGTCGGTCAGGTATGTATACCAGGCGTCCTCGGGCTCGCCCTTCCAATCATACTTCTCGAGGGTGAACAGCCCGGATTTCACTACTGAGGAGTTCTCGTCGGCGAAGGGCTCCAGGCTGATCCAGAACTCCCCTATCCCTGCATGGTCGATTCTGTATCCGGTATGCTCGAACGAGGCCATGTTGCCCTCTTCATCGAGCTCCGCGGAGTATACCTGGGTAAGAAGGTAGCTTTCCCCTATGCCGATCGTATCCATCACAATGAGCTGCTCATTGGTAACATTGTCTTCCTTGTCGTATACATAGACGTTATACAGGAGCCTGTAACCCGTCATTATCCACGGTTCGATTGAGTAGCCCGCCAGTTCGGGCAGCTGCTCGAGCACAAGCGCCGTATGCGTTCCCGGGATCGGTTCGGGCGGCGGCGCGGCCGCCGCCGAGAAGGCGGATGACATCATCACCGCAGCTGTTATCAGTATCGCTACAATTGCTCTGTTCCTCATGAGATACCCCCAAATCCGCCTGCCTTGGCAGGCATGGAAATCCTTACTTGACCGAAGAGAGGGTGAACTCCACTTCCGGAATCCCCTTCGCTATCGGCAGCTGATGCATCCTCACCATATAGCCCGTCTTCAAGCTGAACGCGCACTCAGTGTGCACGGCGTTGTCGATGAAAAGGAGCTTCCTGACGGCGCCGAAATCAGGGTCTTCAGCTATGCCCATTACTTTCACCGAGGAACCCGTCAAATCCTCCTCGAATGCAGTATCTCCCTCTTTCATCTCGCCCAGCAGCTTAACTGGAAGCCACAGCACATACACATCCCCGCTTGCCGAGGATGACAGCAGCTGGAATGACGAAAGCTCTCCTTTGGAGCTGAGGCTCGTCCTTTCAATGAGCGCCCATGTCCCGTTGTTCTCGATGACCTTAAGGACCATGCCCTGCTCCTCTGTGCTGCCGCTCATCTTGTAAACGGCCTTGTAGCTGAGAGTGGTGCCGGTCGACAACCCTGTAAGGTTTTCCTCGTACCATGCGGGGAACGAAAGCCTAGTTCCCAGGAACTCTATGGTAGACCCCTCCTTGGGCTTGCCCTCCGAATCGGTCACGCTCATCTCTATGGCAAGCAACAGCCCGGACTCCTTGTCATAGGCCGCCGTCCTGCTTGCCGTCTGCGATTCGAAGGCTATGAACATGGCGTCGTACTCCTGCCCCTGGACCTTTATCTTGGTGTTGTAGAAAAGGGCGTACTTGTCCTTCGCCACCTTTGTCTCGTCGAAGAGCTCCGGCGTTATCCAGAACCTGCCTACGGTCGGAACGTCCATCAGCACGCTTCCGAACATCAGCCCCGTAGGTTTACCGTCCGTATCGTGCGATGTGCCCATCGTGCTTGCGATGTAGCTTCCCTTGACGTCGACCACATCATATATCAGGTAGCCTTCGCTGCTGTTCTCGGGGTCGGCGTAGTCCTCGTTTCTTACCTTGTACACTACCCTCAGGCCGGGTACAAGCCAGCCAGGCGCGCTCATCTGCTCCATCTCGGTGAAGAACCCGAGAAGGGAACGGCTGAGGCTGTCGGGCTTTGCCGCCGGTTCTGCCGATGCATGAAGTGCAGGCACGGCGACAGCAAGCAGCACGGCTACCAGTATCGCTGAAATGCGTCTCATCTATGTCTCCCCCTTAGGTCCGGGCGTCATCCTGAAGCCGCCCAGTTTGTCATTAATCCTTAGCAAGGGCGCACTACGGTCCTTCCTGCTTTCTCCTGTTGTAGATGTAAGCTGCAAAAACGGCGGTGGACGGCACTGCGAATAGTATGCCCATGGTGCCTACGACAGCCTGCACCACCTCAACTGTTATCATCTCCATATTGAACAGGAACAGCAGGTTCTTATTATATTCGGCAAGAAGCAGAACCATGGCCAGGGCGCTGCCGATGTAGGCAAGTATCAGTGTATTTGTCATCGTGCCTATCGCGTCCCGTCCGATGTTCATGCCGGATGCCAGAAGCCGCCTGAAGCTCTTCTCCGCCATGTGCTCGGAAAGTTCGTTCATAGAGGATGCTATGGTCATGGCCACGTCCATCACCGCACCCAGCGAGCCTATGACTATGCCGGCCCAGACGAGCGCCCTGAGGTCCAGGGGAGTCGCCCTGTCCAAGTAGATGAGCATGGTGAAGTCCTCGTTGACGAAGCCGGTTATGCCGAGGGCCTTGTTAATCGCAAGGGCAAGAAGCGCCGCCACTGCGACACCGCCCGCGTTTCCCAGAATTGCGCACAAAGTTTTTCTGTTGAACCCGTTTATCGTAACCAGGCTGATGAATATCACATACGCCGAGATCGAGACAGTAGCGGCATATATGTTCCTGCCGTTTAGTATCGCAGGCAGGTAGACCAGGAATATCGCGGCGGCGGAGGAAGCAAGCGCAAGTATGGTCGCAGCCCCTTTCATCCTTCCGATCGCAATGATGAGAAGGAAGAAAAGCCCGACAAGCGCAATGAGGGCCAGGCTCCTGTCGTGCTCAACGTAAATCCAGCCGTATTCCTCGCTGTCTGCGCCCATGAAGAAGGTCACGACGATCTTATCCCCCGGTTTAACCTGCCTAGGAGGGTTGGCTAGCACATAGTCTATGTCCTGGGTCCCGTTAAACTGCGTCCCCAACATGTCCCCCGCACTGAACCTGGCCGTGAAATAGACCCTCTTGCTTGCGTCCGGAGTAGGGCTGAATACATCGAGCGGGGAATTGTCTGTTACCTTCTCGACGGACAGCACCCTTGCTGACACGAAGTCTATGTCCGAGGCGCGCTCTTCCCTTACCGATACCATGCGGTTGCCAGCGAATGTGAATACTGTAGCTATTACGGCCATAAACAGCAGGAAGGCCACTTTCCTTGTCGCCTCTTTCGCCTTTGTCACTCTATGCATTGCCTTCCTTCCTGCAATCACACTTGCTAATGATTGACCATCCCAATTCCTCTGAACAGGTTTATGGGCAAACTCGCCTGGCGAGCTTCCAAGGAAGATGCCCTGTAAACTATCTCTCGGAAAATGCATGGAGCCGGGGAGGCATAGCCCCTCAAGCTATGATATCTTAATCATAATATAAGAAACGAAGCCTGGCGGCGATTCTACTCCGATCGGGGGCATTGTTTTGGCTGCGGACTACCATATGCACATAGAGAACGGTTCGCCTGAGCCCTCCTACCTTGGGCTTTACGCCGAGGCGGCAAGGCGGGCCGGCCTTAGCGACTACGGAATATCCGAGCATCTGCACAACCTTGACATGGGGCCGGCGCTTCTAGGAAGGCCGATGCCGGAGGGAATCCCCCTTCTAGGCTGGCCGACCGGTAAATACATCGAAGCGGTGAAGGCGTCCGGCGCAAAGGCCGGCGTCGAGGCCGACTACATACCCGAGACTGAGAAAGAGCTTCGGGCATACCTTGATTCAAACCCGTTCGACTACTGCATAGGTTCCGTGCACTGGCTCGAGGGGTGGGTGTTCGACTGGAAGTCCGAGGCGTGGGAGGGCATGTCCGTCGAGGACGTCTGGAGGTCGTACTTCAAAACCGCGATAAAGGCAGTATCCACAGGGATGTTCGACATCTTCGGCCACCCTGACGTCATCAAGGTGTTCGGCATTAGGCCGGGCCCGGGCTTCGATGATGAGCTTCAGGGATGGCATAGGGCTCTTGCAGAGGCAGCTTCGGCATCGGACACGTGCCTTGAGGTCTCCTCGGCAGGGTTGAGGAAGCCTGTAGGCGAATACTATCCGAGCAGAGGGCTTCTTAAAGCCGCCTTCGATGCCGGATGCCATATCAGCCTCGCTTCGGATGCGCATTTCCCGGAGCATGTGGGCTATGGTTTCGGCGACCTGACCGAATACGCGAAGTCGGCGGGTTTCGCCTGGGCGGCGACGTTTGCCGGAAGGAAGCGAAGCCTGATAAGGCTGTAAAAACCCGCGAAGGAGGATAGCCATGGCGGTCAACCCCCTAATCAATAGGGATTTCGCCCTCCTTTCGATAGGGCAGTTCGTCTCAGCCATCGGAGACGGCATCCATAGGGTGGCGCTCATATGGTGGATATACAACGTGACGGGTTCGCCATCTACCACGGGCCTCCTGTCCCTTGCATCCATGATCCCCTCCATCCTCCTTTCGCCCTATATGGGGGTGCTGGCCGACAGGTGGGACAGGCGCAAGATAGTCTACATGATGGACTATGCAAGAGGCGCTGTCATCGCGGTAGTCGCGATCCTGTCGTTTGCCGGCAAGCTTGAGACCTGGCATCTTGTGGCCTCAAGCGTGCTAGTGAGCGCGTGCTCGTCATTGTTCAGCCCCGCAGTGAGCGCGATGATACCAGGACTGGTCGGCATGGACAAGCTTCAGAATGCGCAGGGCGCGCTGCAGACCATGATGGGCCTGGTCGGGATAATCGGCCCTGCCTTGGGCGGCGCGCTTGTCGCGGCCGTCGGCTATTCGGCTGTGTTCCTGATAAACGCGATCTCATTCGCGCTGTCTGCCCTCTCCGAGATGTTCATACGGTATAAGCAGGCTGCTCATGACTCCAAGAGGGGCCATTTCGCGGAGATGGCCGAGGCGATGCGCTTCGCCCTCGGGATGCCTACGATAATGGGGATCCTGCTCGTTTTCGCGATGATGAACTTCTCTGTCTCCCACTTCGGCTCTCTCACGCTTCCATACCTCATCAAGGCAAGGCTGGGGGCTGGCTCAGGGGAGCTTGGCTTATCCATGACGGCGATAAGCGTCGGGGGCATAGCAGGCTCGCTTCTGATGGGCGTGATCAAGAACCCGAGGAGGCGCTCGCGCCTGATTACGGCCGGTGCAGTCGTCATGGGCGGCTTCCTTGCCTCATGGGTACTCCTTCCCCATCTCATTTGGCTGTATGCCATAAATGCGGCTGTCGGCTTTGCGGCATCTCTTATAAACATCAACGCCGGCGTGATCTTCGTGCAGGTCACGCCCGACCGGATGATGGGGAAGCTAAGCGCGTTCATGAACTCGGTCACCCAGTTCATGGCGCCTATTGGCCTGTCCCTTTTCAGCCTTGCGGCCAAGTCCGACGAGCGGCTCATATTCTATTATCCAGTCGTCAGCGGGATTCTTATACTTTCCATAACTTTAGGCATGCTCGCCATAAAGGGATACAGGGAGCTCTGATAGAATTATGCAGTAAGGAATAATAAGGGCGGTACGGGTGGGCTTGCGGCAACGCCGGCCTTCCGGTCTCTTGAGGAGTGGATGTTTTGCGCTTCAATCCGCTTATAAACAGGAATTTCGCTCTGCTTGCCATTGGGTATTTCACATCGCTTTGCGGAGACAGCATTCACCAGGTGGCGCTCATCTGGTGGCTCTATAACGTCACGGGCTCGCCCGGAACCACCGGGCTTCTGACTATGGCCGCCATGATACCCGCCCTGATACTGGGTCCCTACCTCGGCGTCCTCGCCGACAGGCTGGACAGGAGGAAGATTGTCTACAGCATGGACTTCTGCAGGGCGGCGGTCATCGGCACGATAGCTATACTCGCCTTCACCGGCAGGCTTCAGGTCTGGCATGTAGTCCTGTCAAGCGTCCTCATCGGCATAATATCCTCCTTCTTCAGCCCCGCCTGCTCCGCCCTCATACCTCAGCTGGTAGGGGTGGAGAACCTTCAGAAGGCTCAGAGCGTGACGCAGGCTTTCGGCGGGATGGTCGGCATCTTCGGCCCCGTCATCGGAGGGTTGCTTGTTTCAAGTTTCGGATATGCGACAGCCTTTCTAGTGAATGCGATAGCGCTCATGCTGTCAGGAGTATCCGAGGTGTTCATCAGGTGCGATTATATGCCGCTGGACGATGAGGAGGATGGCTGGAAGGCGCTTAAGAAGGCGATCGACTTCACCTTCGGCACTCCCACGATCATCGGGATACTGCTTGTCTTCGGCCTCATGAACTTCGCCCTTGCACCCCTTTCGAGCGTCACAGTGCCATATATCATAAAAGACCGGCTGGGAAAGACCGCAACCGAGCTTGGGCTGGTGATGACCTTCCTAAGCATAGGGAGCATAACTGGTTCCGTGATGATGGCTTCGATGAAGAACCCGAAAAGGCGCTCCCCCATGATCGTCCTTGCCGGAATCGGGATAGGCTTCGCGCTCATCTCATGGATACTGATTCCAACCCTCTGGTGGTTCTACACTATCAGCGTGGTCTCCGGCTTCATGATGGTGATCATAACTATAAACGCGGGCGTACTGCTGCTGTCGCACACCCCCGACAACATGAGGGGGAAGATGACCGCCTTCACCCACTTCATCACTTCGCTTCTTTCCCCCATAAGCCTTGCCCTCTTCAGCCTGGTGGCGCGGGCCAACACCGACCTTGTGTTCTATTTCCCCGCCGTCACGGGGCTTCTCATAATGTCAGCCTCGCTGTTCCTGCTTAGGGTAAGGGGATTCAAACAGCTTTAAGGCGCCGCGGCCATCATCTTCTGGCCGGGCGCCTTCTCACCCATAGTTTATTTATACTGCTGATCAGATCCTCTTTCCGCCGTGCCTGAAGGGCCTTGATTCGTTGTATGCCGCCTTCTCCTCCAGCGCCTTGTCTATGTCGATGCCATGCCTTCCGCAGAAGTCCAGGATCCTGATGATGCAGTCGGCAAGCTCCACCGGAATGCCCTCCGGCTTGCCGCCGTTTAGGTACACCTCGTCCAGCCCTCTGTGAGCCCTGTACTCCTCCAGGGCCTCGGAAAGCTCGCTGTGGCAGAGGGCAATCACCTCAGGAAACGGCTTGTCCTCATCCCACCATCCGTGCCTTACGGCTGTGTCATTGAGCCTTCTTGCGAGCTCGTTGAGCATCATCTGCCCCTCCTTGCCCCTAGCTTGGACGAAATCCTTGCGGCATGCTTTCCTAAAAACGGTATAGCCTCCAGCTCCTCCGGGGTCATGATCCCCATAAGAAGCACGCAAGCGGTATATACGATGCCTCCTACCCCAACGGCGGCTATGGTGATGAGCCGCCCTTCCGGCATCACCCTTACGGCAAGCTCCCTGAACGCAAACACCGCGGCGCCCATTATGACGGAAGCGGCGACGGGCCCTGAGAATGCCTTGGCGTAGCCCACCTTGATGCCTAGCCTAATCTCCACCCTCACCAGGTTTATCACCACGGTTATAAGAGAGCCGACTACAGTGCTTATCGCCGCCCCCTTCACATTAAGGCCGGGCATGGAGGTCAGCCAGAACTCGAGGGCGATCTTCGCAAGCACACCGATTAGCGCGCTCACAAGCGGGTCGGCGACGTATCCCATCCCGCTTAATATGGACGCGCTTGTCTGCTGAAGGCACAAAAGGGCGCTCGCCGCCGATAAAGTGGCTAGTATCGGGCCTACATCAGGCCTTCCGTACAGCAGCGCCGTGATGGGCGACGCGAGGACGAGAAGCCCTGCCGTGGCAGGGATGGCTATGATGCTGGTCAGCTTCAGGACATATATCGCCCTCTCGCGGATTCCCGCCGCGTCTGATTTGGCATGGCATTCCGATATGGAGGGCACGGCGGCAGACGCGATTCCCGCCGTTATGGATGTAGGGAAGTAGACGATCGGGTAGGCCATGCCGTTGAACTGGCCGTAAAGCGCGGTAGCCTCGCTTTGGGCGAATCCGGCCGCGGCGAGCCTTCCAGGCACTATCGCGGCGTCGATGACGCTCTTGATCGAAGCCAGTGAACCGGTTATGGATACCGGGACGGCAAGCTGAAGTATCCTGGAGGCAATATGCCCCACCGGCTCTGCCTTGGCGCTGCCCCTGGGTATACGGTAATCAGGCCGCCTTCTCAGCAGGTAATAGGCCAGAAGCAGGAACCCCATGCCCATCAGTGCGCCCACAGCCGCACCGCTTGCGGCGCCGGCGGCGCCGTATTCTATGCCCTTAGGAAGCAGCAGCATGGCCATCAGAAGCATGAAAGCGACCCTTGCCACCTGCTCTATCATCTGGGAGATGGCCGATGGGCCCATCCTCTGCATGCCCTGGAAGTAGCCCCTCATGGCGGACATGACCGTCATGAAGGCGAGCGCTGGGGAGATAGCCCTTAGCGGAAGCACGGACCTGGGATCATGGAACACCTTATCGGCGATATAGGGTGCGAGGATGAACAGCGCAAGGCTTGCGGCAAGCCCTGCTGCAGCCATCATGACTGCTGCAACCTTCACTACCCTGCTTGCCCCTAAGCCGTCCTCCCTCGCCTTCTTCTCTGCTATCAGCTTAGATATGGCAAGGGGTATGCCCGATACCGATATGGACAGGAGGAAGAAATAGATCGGATTTGCCATCTCGAACAGGCCCATACCCTCGTCTCCGAGCATATTGGCCAGAGGTATGCGGTATACTGCCCCCAACACCCTTGCGAAAAGGCTCGCAGCCGCGAGGATGGCAGCTCCTTTGAAGAGGTTCGCCTTCGAACCGTCCCTTGCCGGGTTTCCCATCAGATCACCTCACTACGATACTCGTATTATAATCCATGGGCAGCGCAAGTATGTGCAGGTAATTGGGTGCAGGATGTAGTAAGGTATTCATAAGGCAAGCAATTCTTTCTCCGGAGGGTTCCGATGTATACGGTTCTTCAGGTGAGCATGAGCCTCTTTTCCCTGATGATACTGGGGGCGATACTCACAGGAATCAGGAATCAGAACGAGCTGAGGTCGCGTAAGCAAAGGCCCTTCATCAGGGTGATCCACGTCACCATGCTCGTAATAATCTTCGAGGCGCTTGCCTGGGCGGTAGACAAGAGGCCCAGTGCGTATTGCTATCTTCTTAACTACGCCTTCAACCTCGCCTATTATGTTTCCGGTGCCTTCGCCTTCTATCTCTGGATCGTCTATCTGCACTCTAAGATCTTCGGGGATACCGCATGGAACAGGACTCTAAACGCGATCCTCGTCATACCGGCCCTCGTTCAGGTGATACCGACCCTTGCCACCACCTATACCGGCTTCATGTTCAGCGTGGACAGCGCCAACGTGTATGAAAGAGGCCCTGGATTCGTGCTGATAGCCGTGATGTTCGCATTGTACATCTTCTATTCCCTGTGCATAACCTATCTGAACAGGCGGAAATTCTCGAGACGGGCATACTATACGCTTCTTCTCTTCAATGTGCCGCCCACCGTGGGGGGTATAATGCAGGCATTCCTCTATGGCATGCCGTCGATGTGGGCCGGAGTGACGCTCATGCTCCTTTTCACCTACTTGAACCTTCAGGAGACGGAGCTTGGCTCCGATTATCTGACGGGGGTGTCCAACAGGCGGGATATCGATTCCTTCCTCAACTCCCAGATCAGGTCGGCTCCCAAAGACGGTGGCTTCAGCGGCATCTTCATGGACATAGACGGTTTCAAGGCGATAAACGACAATTACGGCCACAGCACCGGGGATGAGGCCCTCAGAGTCACTGCGGACATCATGAAAAGAAGCCTGAGGTCGGATGACTTCATCGCACGCTACGGAGGCGACGAGTTCCTGGTCATCGCGCCCAAGATGACCTCCGAGGAGGCCCTTGCCAGGACCGTGGACAGGATAAAGGCCAGCTTCGACGACTTCAACAAGCTTGGAAGGTTTCCCTTCCCTCTAGTATTAAGCTACGGCTGGTCGATATACAAGCCGGGGTCGGACATGACGGCAGACCAGTTCCTAAGAAGGATAGATGCGCTCATGTACGAGAACAAGAAGGAATGCGGCAGGAACTGACCTGCCGCATCCTATTTCCCTTGGCCGGGCTCTTCTGAGTCCGGCTTATCTATATCCTTCTCACTTGACCGCAAAGCTGCTGCCTATGCCGAAGTTGTCCCATATCTGCGGGGTCTCGGGCTGGTTCTCCCTTGCGCCCATGAATGTGTGCATCTCCCTGGCGCTAAGCTTGCCGTCCCCGTTGCTGTCGGCGTTCACGAACGCACCGGTCGCTGTCTTTCCTGCCAGGGCGCTGATGATGTAGTAGTTGTACTCGCCGTGGTGATAGACCTTGCCGCCATAGGCCTCATTCTCAGCATCGGCCCTGTGCGCATTCTCGCTCCAGAGGCAGGCCGTCGAAACGAAGCTCCTGTCGTTCTGCATATTGTCAAGGAAGCCTCCGCTCCTGCACTGCTGCATGAAGATCGCCCTCTTGCTGTAGGGTAGCGGATTCAGGCTGTTGGCGAAGTCGGTGTCGTAATAGACGCCGTCTCTGAGGCAGAAGTATGCGGGATTACCCCCTCCTCCATGGTCGAACACCCAGACGAACAAGCTGTCATTTGCAGTGAGCTTGCTGACCCCGATGGAGGAGTCTCCGTTTTTGAGACCGTTTAGTACCTTGTTCACCCAAACAACCGTAGCCGGAAAGTCTGTGACTTTGCTAGGGTGCTTGTAGTTTGGATTGGCAGAGACGTAATCGCTGCCCCATCCGTAGAGGACATAGATGTTGCTCTCAGTGTATCCCGCGTCAAGCAGCGTCTTGTACATCCAGACCGTGTCGTTCCAGAACTCGTCATAACCGCTTTCCGCGACGTCACCGCAGATAAGAAGCGCGTAGTGCCTGGCAAGCGTAAGTATGGGCCCAGTTATGATTTCTATAGGCCTCCAGACGGGCTCCACCAGCTGCAGCTTGAGAAGATTAAGGTCCGGCTTTATAAGGGTGATGCTCCTCTCAGTGGGCGAAAGCACCCTTACCTCGTTTCCCCGAATGATGATGCCCTTTGCGTCGGGAACTGCAAGGTCGATGGACTGCAAGCTAAGCTTGAATGCAGAATCATAGAGCCTCAGCTGTCCGTTCTCGCCGTCTAGAACATAGAGGTTCCCTCCGGTGAACTGCATCGCTGTGGGCTCATCGCCCGGCGACCAGGTCTGCATGAGCGCCCTGTTGGTCGCAGGGTCGACAGCGAATATGGAGCTTGAGTAGCCCGCGGATATCGCTACATATACATACTTGCCGTCGAAAGCTACGCTCGAAAGCCTGCCGCTCTTCAGGATATCCCCCGCGATCAGGTTTCCGGCCTGCGTAGATGCCAGGTCCAGGATCCTTGACGCCTGGCCTGACCTTATGTCTACCGAGAACACTGAGCCCGTCCCGGCGTCGCCTACTATGGCTTTGCCTGCAGTGTATGCCGAGATGCCTGCGGGCTGCTCGACAGGGATGGCTATGGTCCTCGTGACCTTGCCATCAGCGTCCAACGCCACCATCTGGTTTCTTGAAGCGCCGAAGGTGGTCCCCTCGACATCACCCATCGTCACTAGGTTGGAAAGGGCAAGGTTCGTGATCTTCGTGGTAAGCGCCGCGGGTGGAAGGTTGATCAGGGGCGTAACAGGAACGGGCGCTCCGGCGGCCGCGCCGGTGAGCATCACTAGAAGTATGGCCGCCGCGAGGAATTTGGTCATCCTCATTGCCATATGCCTCACTCCTTTTCCGGGCTGCAAGCCCGTTGGAGTATGTTTCTTCATTTGTTGACATATTCCTTCATATATAAGGAATGTGCCGCCTTTTCAGCGGCACATTCTACACGTTTTTCCGGCTGCGGTGAAGGATCAACCTCCCTCGGGGATGATGATCAGATCCAGTGCGCTTCCGTCCGCGACAATGTCGCTATGCTGGATTATCTTGCCGTTTCTGATGGCAAGTATGTATCCTCTGAGCTCCTCGGGGATGCCGAGGATGTCGAAGAGCTGCCTGACCTGCGTGTCCGAGGAGACTGGTACGAAGCCGGAGTACTTCTCGAGGGGAACCCTCCCCTTTATCTCGATCATGCGATCACCTCAATATGAAAATCGCACAGCAGGGCTTTCCTGTCAACGCCATCGCTTTACTTTCTCCTATTGACACATCTTCATGCTTGTAGTATATAAGTGTTAATGACACTTAAAGGAGTGATATCATGCACGGTGGAAGAGGCGGGTTCGGATTGGGCAGGATGCGCGGCATCGAGGGCGGCATGGCGGGGGGCATGGAGGGCCAGGGGCTCGGTAAGATGTTCAGGTTCATGGTGCCTGTAGTAGCCATCGCCCTTGCAAAGCTCGGAAAGGCGCACGGCTATCAGATAGCCCAGGAGGCATCCAGGCTTTCAGTCGCAGATACGGAGATGGATCAGGCGGCGGTCTACCGCACCTTGAGAAGAATGGACATGATGGGCTTCACATACTCCGAGTGGGACACGAGCGGCACAGGTCCGGCAAGGCGCGTCTACATGTTAAGCGAAGAGGGCATGGTCCAGCTGGATTCCTGGATGAAGCGGATGGAGAGGCTCTCAGGGCAGATAGGCATACTTCTTAAGGCCTATGGCGAGCTTGAGAAACCCGAGATGCCGGTCAGATAAGTAGTTGGAAGTTGACCTGCAACGGCGGGATGCTTGAGCTGGCCCGCCGTCCTGTCGAATAGTTGAAAAAAGCCCCCGGCCGGTTCATAATGGCAAAAAGCGCCGTATGAGGCGTGGACGCCAAGGCCCGTTTCAGGCGCGGAGGCGAAAGATGCATTTCCGAAGGAAGACGATAAGGCAGGTCATCGGGCTGCTCGGCGAGTGCTCCGGCATAGTTCGCCTCGTAGCTGTGCTCGAGGGCATAAAAGACTGCGACGCCTGGGTGGACGACGCAGACAGCCCGCGCTTCGGTGCTATCAGGTATGAGAACAAGCTCTACCTTGCCGGATCCATCAAGGGGCCGGAGGATGCAGACTTCCTGGGTAGGTTCGTAAGGAAAGAGGTCTCCCTGCGGAAGCTCGAGGGCCATGCACATGACAGGGCGATTGTAAGGGCGTTTGATCGCTCCATAGGCGAGGCCCTACCGGGAATGCTGGACGGGATAGCGCATACAGTGCGGGGCAGGGAGTACCTGGAGGCCGTACTGCCAAGCGAATCGGCGGCACACCCTCTCGCCGGAGGTTATCGTTTCGCCGATGTTGACGATGCCCTGTTGAAAGACGAGGCGATTTCGGATATGGACCTGCTCAGGTCCGAGTGCGCCTACCGCTTCGACAGCATGACCAAGAGGTCTGGCGGGTTTCTCGGAGTCGCGGCGCTTTACGAAGGCGCGCTTGCCGGATGGTGCCTTAGCGAGTATCTGTGCTCTGTCGGCTGTGAGATAGGCATTGAGGTCATGGAGGATCACAGGGGGCGCGGAATCGCCAAAGCCCTTACGGACAGGTTCCTCTCGGAATGCAATGCCCTCGGGATGCAGAAAGTGGGCTGGAACTGCTATTCCGACAATACTGCCTCCTTCAGGACCGCGATCGCCTGCGGTTTTCGCCATATAAGGTCCTATTATCAGGTGGAGGTTCACTACGACCGCGTGGAATAAGAAAAGCCGGGGCTCTCGCCCCGGCTTCGCTCTTGCTTCAGGCTAGCTGTCGCACTTAAGCTTTCCGGCCAATGAGAAGTCCTCGTTTTTCATCTCAGAGTAGATTATGCGCACCTGCTCCGGCTTAACGCCCAGCTCTGCAACGCATACGTCGGTGATTCCCTTTACGAGCTTCCTCTTCTGGTCCAACGTCTTTCCCTCAAGGATGTGCACGTCGATGATCGGCATTTCTCCACCTCCTAGTAGTATGGTCTATCCGCGAAAACCCCTATTACGGGATGATCACTTATCGATTCTAGCCTGCAAGGTATCCCTCACGCCGCCATAAACCATGACGGCGATGCCAGCGGCTATAAAAACGGCGCCTATGATAACCGGCAGCTCCAGCTTCTCGTCCAGCAGCAACGAGGAGAGCACGGCGGCTGTCATCGCCTTAAGGAAGAACACAACGCTTCCTGTGTTCGTGCTTGTCAGGTCCATCCCCTTGAAATAGGAGACGTATGCGAGGCCGGATACTATCACCCCGAGATAAGCCAAGTATCCCATGTCCTTCGCCGTCAGCCCGCCAAGAAGGCTCACCCCCGAGGCTGTGGCATACACGCCGAGGACCGCTACCCCCGAGAGTATCGCGGAGGAGGTGACGAACAGGCTTCCCATCCTCCTTGATAGCCTTCTGGCCAGCACTATGTACAGGCCGAAGAGCGTAACCGAAAGAAGCGGATATAGGACATCCGGGTCGAACCCCGTCCCGAAGGGCCTGATGATGAAGGCCATCCCCACCATCCCGAGAAGAATGAAGAGGATGGTGTGTGGCTTAGGCCTCTCCGCCAGTATGAACGATGCAAGCAGCGCAATGATCATCGGATTGGCCGAGAAGATGAAGGCGACAAGCGAGGCTGGCACCTTAGTCACGCTGAACTGCAGGAGGCTCATCGATACCGCGACCAGAAGCGTCCCAAGCAAAGCTATCGTCAGCAGGTCCCTAGCCAGGACCTCAGTCTTCCTTCTTCTCAGTTCGATTATCCCGAACGGCAGGATCACGAGCCCGCCTATAAGAAACCTGAGGAAATTCAGCTGCATAGGGGCGACGTGGGGCATCAGCTTAGAGAACACCTCAAGAGTGCCGAAAGTGACTCCCGTGAACAGAAGGAACGCGTAACCCAGCCAACCCGGCCCTTTGCCCCTTCCCCGGCCAGCAGCCCCTGCTCCCATCTTTCGCCTCCGTAACCGGCTCCGGCATCGGGAACAACCTATTAACCCTAACCGGTCCTTCTATCGCCGCCTGAAGCCATTATGCCGAGGGCTGCCAGCGCAGCGAGGTTTCCGTTGTGCACATGCCTCTTCATAAGGTCCTCGGAAAGTTCGGGGTCTCCCTCCATCAAGGCGTTTATTATCGCCTTGACCTCAGCCCATGCCTCCGCTTCGTGAGCCTTGTTCCGGACTTTGGAGATTATCCTCGTCCTGGAGTTCTGGGCATAGAGGTTCGTCAGTATCTGCTCCAGGTACAAGTTGCCTGTAGAAACCGCAACGAGCCTGTGGAACTCAAGGTCCGCGTCGATGTAGGTCTGCAGGTCGTGATGCGATTCGACGTCGTAGTACCTTCTCTTAAGGTCCAGAAGCTTATCTCTGTCGATCGCCGCGGTCGCCAGCCTTGCAGCTATAGGCTCTATGGTCTCCCGGAGCATGTATATATCCATGACGTCTTTAAGCGAGACTTCAGTCACGAAGATGCCCCTCTTGGGGAATATCGAGACCAGATGCTCGGCCTCAAGCCTGCTGAGCGCCTCTCTTATCGGGGTCCTGCTTATGCCGAGCTCCTCTATTAGCTCGTGCTCTGAAATCGGGGCACCCGGCTCCAGCTCGCAGTTCATTATCTTCGCGCGTATCACGTTGTAGGCGTGATTCTTAAGGGTGTCCCCGTTAGACTTAACCATTGTCCCTCCGCACTGTCCTGATGCATCTGCTGGCTATTGGCCGGGGCGGGCATGGTCGCGCCCGCCCCGCTTCCGCATTATGCCTTCAGTATATCATCGAAGATGGATTTCATATCCTCTACAGGCACATCGAAATTAGTGCCAGTATCAGGGAGCACTTCCTCCGTTATCCATTCGGGCAGGCCGTTGACGCTCGGGGGAAGTCCTGCGCCTATGTTGAACGTGACTTCGGCCTTCAAAGTCTCGCGGCCGATCTTCTGGAAGTCCTCGTTCTTCATGTCCAGCCCCTCATGGGCGTTTATCATCGCCGTGATGAGGTCCAGGGAACCCTTCATCGCCCCGCCTATGAAGTTGCAGAGTCCCAGCGTGTCATATACGGCGGCGCCTACCTGGGCGTTTCTTGATGTGTTCACCTGGTTCTCCCACGACCTGTGGTCCACCTGCGCGCGCACCGTCTGTCCGGCTGTGTGGTCAGCGCCCATCACGGAGGTCGCATATGTGACTCCGAGGCCCTTCACGGCCCTGGGATCATATGCCGCGAACACCTGGCCCTTGGATACCGGCGCGCGGCGGACTCCTAGCACCTTCGCCGTCATCGCCCCGCCGGATCCGATCACCCTCCCTGTGACTGTGCCCTTCCTTACCTCCTGGAGGAGGCTAAGCGCCGCTTCGGCATCGCCCCATGGTATGAGGCCTGCCTCCATGGCTATTCCGATGGCGCCTCCAAGGTCAATGGTGTCGAGGCCCAGGTCGTTCATCTCGCGGTTCAAGCGCGCAACGTCGTCGAGGTTGTCGATCATGCAGTTGGAGCCCACAAGGCCGATGGTCTCGTACTCGATGGGCGATACTATTGGCTTTCCTTCCTTATCCACGTATACGTTGGAGCAGGCTATTACGCACCCCGGCATGCAGGCATGCTCCGGGTCGCCGCCCCTTTCCTCAATCGTCGCGCGAAGCTTCTCTGCTGACAGCTCCTCGAACTTCTCGAAAGTGCCCCTGCTGAAATTCTTCGTGGGAAGGCCGCCCATCCCGTTTATTACCCTGACGAGATTCGCCGTCCCCATCTTCCTGAAGCCCGCCGTGGAGGGGGCCTCAAGCACAGCCTGGTTGTAGTTCTTCAGGGCTGCAGTAAACTCCTCGGGCCTTTCCGATTCAGGCCTCTTGCAGCCGGCGTCGTCGAACACTATTGCCTTCAGGCACTTGGAGCCCATTACGGCGCCGACGCCTCCGCGAGCTGTGAACCTGCTCGGAATCCCGTCCTTGTCCATATGGGAGATTCCTGACGCTGTCAGCAACATCTCGCCGGCTGGGCCGATTATCGCAAGGCCTATGTTCTTGCCGTACTTCTGCTTTAGCATGTCGGATGCCTCGTAAAGCCCCTTCATGCCGAGCTCGGGAGCCTCTATGATCTGTGCCCCGTCCTTGTTGACCACTGCGATGTAGGTGCCCTTGGACGCGGGGATGCCTTCGACTATCACGGCCTTGAGGCCGAGCCTTCCCATCTTCCAGGCAGTGGTGCCTCCACCGTTGGCCTCCTTGATGCCGCCGGTCAGCGGGCTCTTGGTGCCCACTGAGATCCTCGCGGTGCTGGATGCGGGCAGGCCGGCAAGAGGGCCTGCGGACAGAGCCAGCTTGTTCTTGTGGCCAAGAGCGTCGCAAGTGGGGTCTACCTCATCTGCGACAATCCTGGACGTAAGGCCCCTGCCCCAAAGCAGCCTCCACTTCTCCGGCACTTCCTCGTATCTGGCGGCAAGGCTGCCCATATCAAGCCTAAGTAACCTCTTCAATGGTGTGTCCTCCTTATGTTCATATGTTTCCTGTGCGGCTAGAGGCTTCTCGTCCGCATTATCTTGCAGCCGCCCTCAGCGCCTTGATGCCGCCGTTTCCGACCTTCTTGCGGTACAGCACGAATGCAACGGCCATCGCGATGCCTATCGCATCGGTAATCCCGCCCGGCGTGAACAGAAGCAGGGACGCCCCTATCACCCAGATCCTTTCAAGCCAGTTAATATCCCCGTACATGTACCCGATCGAGCCGATTGCAAACAGCGGGATGGCAAGCAGATACGAAGCTACCAGGTAAACCGTCTCAAAGGCTGTTCCGAAGAGCAGTATCTCCGGGAAGAAAATGAAGGTGAAGGGCAGGACTACAAGGAAGACGCCGTACTTAAGGGCGTTGATGCCCGTCTTCATCGGATCCGCCTCAGCTATGGCAGCTGCCGCGAAGGCCGCTATGCATACGGGGGGCGTGATGTTGGATATCGTCGCCGTGTAGAAGCACACCAGGTGCGCTATGACCGGGTTCACCTTCATCATGATCAGCGCAGGCGCGGCGACTATGGAAAGCACCAGGTAGGACGACGTCGTCGTGAGGCCCATGCCCAGGATGATTGCCACTATCGTGACAAGCGCCGTCATAAACAGCAGGTTGCCGTTCGAGACCTGGATTAGAAGCGCCGAGAACTTCGGGCCGAGGCCGCCAAGGACGATGCCGCCCATGATGAGGCCCAGGGTACCTACTGTTGCTCCAGTGGAAATCGAGTTCTTGCCCGCGATGGCGAGCGTCTCGTAGAGCTGCTTGAAGCCCATCCTGGTGTCCTTGCGGACCCAGCTGAACACGACCGAGGAGACGCACCCGACGAACGCGCCCATGCTGGGCGAATATCCCATGAACATGAAGTAGAAGACCAGTATGAGCGGTATCATGAAGTGCCAGCCGTTCTTAAGCGTCTTCTTGAAGTTCGGTATCTGATTCTTGGGAAGGCCCATCGCGCCGCTCTTAAGCGCCTGCATGTGTACATGGAATGCCACCGAAACGAAGTACAGAAGCGCGGGGATTATGTTAATGAGCGCAATCCTGAAGTAAGGAGTCTCGGTGAAGGCGGCAAGAAGGAACACGCCCGCTCCCATTACGGGGGGCATGAACTGGCCGCCGGTCGATGCGACAGCCTCGATGGCGCCCGCCTCCTCACCCTTGTACCCGACTCTCTTCATGACGGGTATGGTGAATGTCCCTGTGCCGACGACGTTTGCGACCGAGCTTCCCGATATCGAGCCGAACAGCGCGCTCGAAAGTACTGCAACCTGCGCGGGTCCTCCGACCCATCCGCCTGTCAGCGAGCTTGCGAGGTCGATGAAGAAGGCCCCGGCGCCCGACTTCTGAAGGAAGGCGCCGAATATTATGTATGGGAAGATATATGTCGCGAAGGTGTCCGCCACACTGCCGAAGATTCCCTGCATGTCAGAGTATACGAACTCGACGATCCTCGTCCAGGAGAAGCCGGGATGGGCAAGTATGCCGGGCAGGTATCTTCCGAAGAAAAGCTGGACAAGGAACAGCACTCCGAGGACAACCAGGATGTTGCCGATGGCACGCCTGGTTATCTCGAGGCTCAGCACTATCGCGATGACGCCGAACCAGAAGTCGAACTGGCTGGGTTCGCTTATGCGATACCTTGCATAGGTCGCGTACGACACCATCCAATAGATCATGGATGCTATAGCTGCCACTATGATTATGTAGTCCCAGACCGTCACGTGCTCCTTGGAGCGCTTGAAGGCAGGATACATCATGAAGCCTAGCAGGAATGTGAACAGGAGGTAGACTCCCCTGTGCGTCTCAGTCGAGACGATGCCGAAACCCGCCGTGTAAAGGTAGAACCCTGCGAAAAGCGCCGATGCAAGTGTGAAAATGAATAGGGGCGTGCCCGCCAGTTTCCTGGTGCGCGGCTCGAATTTCTTCTCTATTGCTTCCATCTTCTCTTCTATCTTCTTGTTCTCTCTATCGCTCATGATCCTTCCTCCTGCAAGACGCGGTCGGCATCTAGGATTCGATGATGTGCCCCGGAACCCCTAGAGGCCCGGGGCACGGTAAACCAGTATGCCCCTCTTACGGTATCTTTACTCCCATTTCCCTGTAGAACTTCTCTGCGCCGGGGTGAAGCGGGATGCCGAGAGCCTTCATCTCGACGAGGCTGGGCTCCATTTCCTTCCAGAGCGTGTAGCCTTCCTCGAGGTACTTGCGGTTGGTGGGCTCATACATTGTCTTAAGGACGTTGTATACCATCTCCGTGGTCACGCGCTCGTGGGCGTACCAGTAGATATTGACGAAGAATGTCGGTACGGGCTCGGTCATGCCCTTGTATACGCTGGGATCGATGAAGCCCTTGCTGAAGTAGGGAGCCTTCTGGGATGCTACGATCTTTCCGATTTCAGCGTCGGTCATGGGGATGACGATCATGTCGGCGGTCTCTGCAAGCTCGGTGACGGCTCCGGAGGGCGCGCCGCTCTGTCCGAGGGCAGCGATCCTTCCTTCCTTCACGTCGCGGCCAGCGTCAGCAAACGCCATATACTGGGTGTCGACCTTAAGGCCGAGCGCCTTGAAGGTGAGCTCAGAGTTATAGGCGGCGCCGGATCCGGCGGTGCCGATGGCGACCTTCTTGCCGTTGAGGTCTGACATGGTCTTTATGCCGCTCTTCCTGAGCGCTACGAAGTAGTGGGCGCTTCCATAAACCTTGCCGATTGCCCTGAGCTGAGTGTTCTTCTGTCCGACGAAGTTGCCTTCGCCGTTAAGCGATTCCCATATATTGGAGGCATGGGAGATGCCGAAGTCGAGTTCGCCCTTCATGAGCCTCTTGAGGTTGTCGACCGAGGCGCCGGTGGCGACGTTGGTTGCGATGACGTCGGGCATCTTCTCGGTAAGCAGAGTGGCCAGCACGCCGAACACATAGTAGAAGACGCCGCCCGGGCTGCTTCCGCCCAGGTTGATGAACGTCTTGGTGGCTTCTGCGGAGATGCTGCCTACGCCTATTGCGAAGATCAGCACCAGGGCGAGGGTAAGCCTTGCGATGTTAGCCAGGATCCTCTTCATTCCTTTTTCCCTCCTAGTTAGTTTTCTTATCAAATCAACGGCCTTCCCAGCCTTGCTGGAACAGGACCCTGATCTGCTCGATTGACGGCTGCCTCGGGTTTACGTCCACGAGGCGCCTGTTTCCGAATGCATGCTTGGACAGCTCGTCCAGTGCATCCTCCGGAACTCCCAGCTCCTTTGCGGAGGCGGGTATGTCTATGTCATCCATGAGGTCCATTACAGCTGGTACTATGAGCCTTGCCTGCTCTATCGCGCTTAGCCCGCTGATGTCCTCGCCGAGCGCTTCTGCGGCAGCCGCATATTTCTCCGGGGCCGCCATCAGGTTGAAGTCGAGGACGAACGGGAGCAGGACCGCATTCGATATGCCATGGATGATGTTGTATAGGCCTCCCATCGGAAGCGCCATCGCATGCACAAGGCCCAGGCCGGAATTTCCTATGCATATGCCGGCCATGGCGCTTGCCGCAGCCATGTCCTCGCGCGCCTTAAGGTCGGAACCGTTTGCATATGCCTTCCTGAGGCTTCTTCCGATCCTCCTGATAGCGTCTATGGCAAGGGCATCCGACATGGGCGTCGCCTTCCTCGAGACGAAGGATTCAAGCGCGTGTATCAGCGCGTCTATTCCTGTTGCCGCGGTGGACCCTGGCGGAAGCGAAAGGGTCGTCTCGGCATCGATTATCGAGGCATCCGGCAGCATGAACGGGCTGACATATCCCTTCTTGATGCCTCCAGCCTCCGTATCGGAAAGCAGCGCGCTTAGGGTTGACTCGCTTCCGGATCCGGAAGTGGTGGGAATGAAAAGCATCGGAAGCCCCTTCTCGTGGACCTTTCCGATGCCGGCGAAATCATATACCCTTCCCTTGCCTGCGGTGACTGCGGCGACTTTCGCGACGTCCAGGGCGCTTCCTCCGCCGAAGCCGATGACAAGGCCGTAGCCTCCCTCATGGATGGCATCGGCGCACTTCTGTGCGGTATTGATGGATGGCTCTGGCTCTACGCCGGAAAAGCTTTCGGCCGCAATGCCCGCCTCTGCGAGATATGCGGTGAGCCTCTGATAGGTATCGCTCTTTATCATCACGTTCCCGCAGACGATCAGGGCCTTGGCAGGTTTTCCCGCTGCAATAAGTTTCTTTGCGATCTCACCGGCCTGCTTCAGCGAGCCGGAGCCGATGGTTATGGAGCCTGTCTTCAAGCCTCCTACCTGGTATGCCATGCAGTATCCTCCGATTTCTCGAGCTTGTGCCCGGGTTCCGAAGACCGATATATAACATGTATACAAGATATATTATCTTCATTTTACCGATGCATTATGTTTTTGAGAATACCCCTTCATGAAAATTGTTTCATTGTGATTAAAAGAACGAGCCACCCGGCATGCGGGTGGCTCGAAGAAATGGCCCTGTTGCTGCTGTCTGGCTTAGCCGGTAGGAAGCTCCTCCGCATTGCCTTCGGAGTAGTCCACCTTCACGTCCTTGATGATGAACCCGAGCTTGGGATCCTCCGGATCCTGTTCCAGGTCCGATTCCGAGTAGAAGTTCAATGTGAAGTACTCTGCGGCGTAAAGCGCTATATCGAAGGTCGCAGCCTTCCTGCCGTTGATGGTCAGTTTGAAGCTTGAGCCCTTCTTCTCAAGAATCGCCTTATTCCAGTGGTCCTTGTTCAGGCCGGGAATCTCCTCGTCCAAGGCGAACAGCTCGGCCTCTTCAAGCTCATGGGCCTCTGAAATCACAAGGCCCTCGTCCTCTGTGCCAAGATTCTGCATGCTTACAACCACCCGGTCGGCCGGATCCTCCGATGCCGGTATCGATGAGAGTACCATGCTGACATAAGCTGGCTTCTCTGCAGTCGCTCCAAGCCAGAAGTTGAATGTCACCCTGAAATCGCCCCTGAACATCAGCGGAGCTGTCGCCCCGTCCCCGTTAAGATAGACGCCGTAGTCAATGATCGAGTTGACCCCTGTATCCGTCAGAAGCCATGCGCCTTCCTCGTTTTCAGTATCCTGCTCCTCCATGAAGCTGAAGAAATAGGACTCGTTATAGCAGCCGGCGAGGCTCATGGCAAGCAGGATGACCACGAATGCGGCAAGGACCCTTCCCATTTTCATATCTCATAACCTCCGGTCTTGATACGGCATTATTCGACGTTCGATGCCCCCATCCTTCAATAACGAAGCATTTGCGGCTTTGTTCGCCGAAGCCTAGGAATCCAGCCTTCCTATGAAGAGCACCGAGGACAACGCCGCCGAACCTACTATCGCAAAGGCTATCGCGAAGGAGGCCGCGCTGTAGGTGACGCCTTCCGATACTGCGTCGATAACGATGCCGGCTCCAGTCTGGGCTATGATGGTAAGCGCGAATGCCGCCGTGTTGGCAAGCCCGAACACCGAGCCGCCCCAGCCTTTCGGCGCCTTGTCGTTTATCGCTGCCGAGAGGTATGTGTTGCAAAGCCCCGTGAAGAAGCCGATCATGAAGTTCGCGGCTGCCGTCCAGAAGAAGGCCAGGCCGACCGCCATGCCGGCGACCTGGATGACCCAGAATGCCCCCAGCAGTGCGACGACGGTCTTAAGGGCCCTCATCCTCGCCGCTTCGGACAATCTGAAAACGGCTCCTGCACTGTTTCCGGCCATAAGCCCCACGCCTATCATGGTCGCCCAGAGCCTCGCCGCCCCGATGTCGCCCGGATATGCCGCGGAGCACCAGGACACAGCCCAAAGCCCCTGAAGCGCAAGAAGCGGGCCAAGGCTCGCAGCCCAGATGTAAGCCGCCGCGAAGAGTCCCTTAGACTTCATAATCAGCCTGGCGGATGCGCCTATGCGACTGAAAGCCTCGCCGATCCTCAAACGTTCGGACGCGCCCTCCTCTGCAAGCCTGTCGTTCCTCCTGAGCAGGGACACGGCAAGGGAAAGCGATGCCGCAAGCCCCGCCATATAGATGAAAACCCTCTGCCTGCCCCAAAGGTCCAGGACGGCTCCAAGAGGCGCCACCGCTATGACGGCGCCCAGGTTTCCCATGAAGAAGGTGATTCCGGAGTTCCTGGGGTATTCAGACCTGTCGAAATGGGCACCCGAAAAGACGAGGCAGCCGGATAGCATCGGGGCGAGCCCCAATCCTATGAAGAGCCTCCCCAATGCAAGCAGGGCAGGGCTTTTCGCGATGCCGAACAGGACTGAGCCCGCACCTCCGACGATCAAGCCGTACGAAGCGACCCTGGACGGTCCGAGCCTGTCGTTGAGAACGCCGCTTAGCGGCTGCATCGCGGCATATGCATAGAAATATAGGGAGGAAATAAGGCTGGTCAGAGTCGCGCTCATCCCCCATTCCGAGGATATCGCCGGAAGCACGACGGAAGCCGAGACCCTGTAGAAGAAAGTGACGAGATAAGCCATCACCAGGGCAGAAAAAAGCAGATACCTTCCGGTTTTCGTGCCTTTTATCAAAGCTTATCCCCGCCTATCCTCGAGAATCAACCGGAATTGGAATAAGTCGTTCGAGTTGCTGAGAATCCGCCCTTCTTATCGCCGACGATGCGCCCTTCAGCGAAAAGGCCCTTGCCTATGAGCCGTAATTGAGGTTTCTTGCCCGTGAATCGCTTAGAAGCATCTCCAGCTCTTCCCTTGAGAGCGCCCTCAGGTCCATGCCTGCCGATCTGGCAGTGATCACCATGCGGCAAAGAAACTCCATCGTGTCCACCTTGTTGAGCGCCTTCCTCATGTTCTCGCCGGTCACCATGATGCCGTGGTTCTGCATCATCAGCACATCCGCTTCCTTTGCCGCATTGCCGACAGCCTCGATTATCTCGGGGCTTCCCGGCAGCATGAACGGTATCCATGCGATCTTCTGCAGCATGACGGCAGCCTCTATGAAATGCTCCACGGTGAAATCCCCGAAATTCTTGGCTGCCGCAATCAGCGACACATAAGGGGGCGAAGTGTGTATCACGGCCCGCGCCTTGGGGTCGTTAATATAGACTGCGGCGTGCACCCTATGCTCTTTCGACGGGGTTACGTTATGGGTGACTATCTCGCCGTTGACCTTGCACAAAGAGAGGCTCTCGGTCGTAAGGGTACCGAGGCTCGCGCCTGATGCGCTTATGAAAAATGAGCTGTCGTCGAAGCGCGCGCTGATGTTGCCGGTGCTTCCCCATGCAAGCTGATGGGAAAGAAGGTACTGTCCTGTAGTAACTATCTCCTGCCTTGGGTCCGCTGCCATGGTATCCCTCCCGGGCGCGAAGCTTTCCTGCCCTCGGCGCCCGAACGACCCGGCATACCGCCAGGTCGCATCGTTACTGAGGATTATATCATTATTCTACGAACAAGGCTTATGAGTGCAGTCGAGAACCAGCACTTGCAATCCGTAAGTCTGAATAACCGGTCACATCCGATGCAGAATACCCTTACTCCCTCTGCTTGACAACAATAGTGGCTGTTGCCAGGAATCCTTGATATGAAGCCCGCAGGATTCCTGTGCCAAGCTTCTTCGCGAGGAAGTGCACATCATTTCCGTATGGAAGCAGATCTCCGATGTCTCCTTCCAAGCTCCATGAGGGCGACACAGTGAAGTACTTGCCAGCCTGGTCCCTTGGTTCTATGTAAAACCCGAACAGATTGCCAAGAGGAACTTCATAGTAATCCGGGCGTATGCTCATCGAAGCCAGATAGGGCACATATGGATTGATTATTATCCTCCTTGATGCCACCACTCCGTCCTTCTCGACCGAGATTGTCCCTACGCCCCCCTTAAGCGCCTTGAACTCTATCGCACATTCATGCCCTTCGTATCCCTCAACTTCGCTGAACTCACCCAGCTCATCGGTAACACTCCAGTTGGGATCCTTAAGCAGCATTCTGTCCCTGATATCGTACCCTCTGGCGTACACGAGCTTTGCTTCCCCTGCTTCCATCTCATCCAACGCGAAGATATCCATGCGGACGATTTTCGAAGGCAGCACCGTCACTTCGAAAGTGTCGCTAAAAGCACCCCTAGTAGCGGTGAACACCGATGTTCCCGGCTGAGCGGCTATAAATGAAGTCGTGTGAGCCGCCTGCATATCGTGCTTGCAAGCATCTCCGGTTTCGGACCATACCGCAGCTACTGGCATCCTTCCCCAGCCTTCGTAGATCCCGATAGCACTCAGGTATCCCCAGTCTCCGTGAAGCACCGGCCTTGGAGGACCAACAATTTCGATTCCCACAAGCTTGGGTGCACAGCCTGTTACTGACAACAACAGCGCCGTAATCAACAGCATCCGGAAACGTCTGTGCATTCTAGCACCTGCCTAATCAAAGAATAGTGAATCAGTCGACCATGTCAGGGTCTATCTCCTGGCCATCTTTCATGACGAACCTCACGCCCACGGGCTGTGCCGAGTAGTCAGGTATCTCGAAGTAGACCTCAGCTCTTACCGTAGATCTGGGCGGTATCGGTTCGTTCCAGTTGAAATCATATTCCGATTCCTCCACGATTGTGGACCAACAGGAGAACCCGTTCTCGAAGAGCAACTTAAACTGCCGCTCCCTCTCCGCGAGCAGTTTGGGTGTCCTTGACAGGTTCGTTATCGAGATGTCGTAAGTTGCCCATTGGCCCAAGCTGGACTGAATTATCTTCTCCGGGTCAAGGAACAGGCTGTCTGTCACCCTGACCGTATGGGAGCAGTAATACCATTTGGCGCCCGACGAACAGCCAGCAAGCATGAATAACAGCGTGAACATAATCGCAAGTCTGAATGACCTGCTCAATCGGCATCCTTCCCCTCAGTAAGGCCTTAAGACATGTTGTGGTTCCCAAATCGGGCTTAGGAAGAAAAGGCCTTGCGCAATACTATGGCTAGATAGCAATTGTACGGGCCTTCGGCAGATTCCTTCAATCATATGTGTTTATTTACGCAAACAATCCTGGCTACCTGTATCTCGGAGCTGGCTGATGATCTTTCTGATTGCAACCGGCTCGCCCCGGCTTCCGAGCACACACCTTCCTTCGGCGGCCTCAAGTGCCAGATCGTCCTCCGGTGAAGCTTTGGCCAGCTTGGATGCCCCACAGACATTGCCTACCGCAAGCTTCCTGTTGATGCCGCGGATATCAAGTGCGATTTCCGCCATGCAGGCGGGATGCTCGCAGTACTCGCACCTTCCTGCAAGCCCTGCCAGCTTATCGGCGCCATGCTTTTCTTTCTCCCCGCTGATAGCACCTCCGGATGCATGCTCGCGCACGTAATCCTTCATCCCCTCGCGGTACTTAAACTCCTCCATGCCCAGGTCGTGAAGCAGGGCGTTCGCAGCGCTTATGCCGGATACTGTAACAGTAGGCGTACCAGTCCCCATGATAGTAGATTCGCCGCAATAGTAAAGCCCGGAGAACTCGGAGTTGATATGGAGCCTCCTGAACATGTGCTGACCCATGGACTGCAGCGGGCCTGCGACGCTCCCGCGGTTTTTCATCGTGTACCTCTCGATGCTGAGGGGAGTGGATACCTCCTTGTGCACCACTTTCGACCTGAAGCCGGGGAATTTGCTTTCCAGAAGGGCAAGAAGCCTATCCTCCTCCTCGGCTTTGAGCCTCCTGTAATCGTCGGATGACTGGTAGCGCTCCGAGAAGGAGGGCCAGTCCTTATAGGTGGGCCCTATAGCCGTCACCACATGGCAGTCGGGCTGGCAGATCGAAGGGTCGGCTATGCTGAAAATGTAGGTCGTCACTTCGCTGTCGTCAAGTCGGTCCGCGTCGTTCGAGAAGAGCGTGATGGGGCCGGTGCCTTCCGGTATGGCATCCTTCTTCACTATGGTGTAAAGAAGGACGCTCGGATAGGAGGCTTTCAGGCCCTGCGCCCACTTCCTCCTTGATTCAGGCACAGGCGCATCCTTCAGGAGCTTGCCGTACAGGTTCCAGACCGTGCCTGAGTAGATCACGGCATCGGCCTTAAGCTGAGCGCCGCCTTCGAGCACGACGCCTGCCGCCCTGTTGTTCTCAATGATTATCCTTTCAACGGTCTTCTCATAAAGCATGGTGCCTCCATGCTCCTCTATCGATTTCTCGAGCTTCCCTGGAACGAATATCGTGGAGCCCTTCGGGTAGAAGCTTCCGCCCATATGATTGTCCACGAACATCACCGCCGCCATGACTGCCGGCGTCTCGGAGACATCCGTGTAGCAGTATGTCGACGTGAGCTTGTTGAAGTAGGCCAGCATCGCCTCGTCCTTGAAGTATTTCCTGAGGACGCTTTCAGTGCTCCTGTTAAGGTACGTGAGGAATTTGATGAACGAGACCGGGTGTTTTAGCACCTGCCTTAAGGCCTCCTTGCGGTCGGTCCTGTCGGGCGTGGTGAAGTTGGGCTCGTTTGCTATGACGTCGTTGTACAGCACCTTCATATCGGCGTAGAAACGCCTCAGGTTCTCCTTCTCATCGGGGAACACCTTGGCGAGCTCATCGATGTATCTGTCGATGTCCCTGTGGAACCTTATCCTGTGGCCCTGGTAGTACACATCGTAGAGCGCTTCGTTTCTTATCACGTCTATGGGTTCCTCAAGGCAGTTGAAGATGAAGCGGTGAGAGTTGAAGCCCCTTTTGCCGAAGCCGTACATCATCGCGGCGCCCTGGTCGAATATGGAGCCTTCTCTTTTAAAGATGCCGCACGAGCCTCCAGGCTTGAATGCGTGCTCCACTACAGTAACCTTAAGTCCCCTCTTGGCCAGAAGGCTTGCCGCTGCCAGCCCGGACAAACCGGCTCCGATTACTATAACCGATGATCCCATCTGAGAATCCTCCCACCATGCGCCATGTGATGCTTACCCTTTCTATAAGGATACAATCTGCCGTATAGTTTTGTAAGAGCCCCTGCGCTTTGACTGAGGCATCATGTGAGCATCGCCCCGGGGCATTCGTTTACTAATATGTAACCTGTCAGTGTGGGTGTATATGGAAGGGCACATCAGAAACGCCGTCATAAGCGATGCCATGAAGGCCGCGATGGTCTTCTGCGAAGCATTCCCCGAAAGCGTGCAACGGTATTCACCCGCCCGCAAGCCCATAGAGGCGATAACGGACCTGTTCGAGGCCTGCAGGAAGGCGCAACCTCAGCATTTCTTCGTCTTCGACCTTGACGGCATCGTGCAGGGTTACATAATTGCGCCACTGTCGATGAAGCGCATAGTGCTGAGCTCGATTGCAAACGGGAGCGCAATTACAATTCTCGTGCGCTTCATGACGGGCCGGTACGGGATATCGGCATCTGCAGCAGCTAGAGCATCCCTCAACGCCATCAGGAACCTGTTCGCCGGCAAGAAGGGATTAGAGCGGTGTGATTCGCGGATTCTCAGCATAGGCGTCTTGCCCGGATCGCAGGGCAAGGGCGTAGGAAAGGCACTTCTGCTTAGGGGTATAACCTCCTTGGATGATGCGGGGGCGGAGAGAATCCGACTCGAGGTCAGGAAGGGCAACTTCCCGGCGATCAGGCTCTATGATTCGCTCGGCTTCGAAAGGATAGGCGAGATAGCCAACGAAACAGGCATATGGATCGCCATGGTAAGAAGACATGCGCGCTAAGCTGGCCAGACTTAAGAAGGGATTAATGCGCGTCGCCGAGCTGGCTGCGATAGCCGCCCTGGTTATCGTCCTGGGTGAGCTTATGCTCTCCAGCTCTCTGTACCGGGAGACCCGTTTCAATGGTGGCTATCTTAACATATTAGAGGAACCCGCCGCAGGCGACAGGATCCTCGTATTCGCACCTCATGAGGACGACGAGGTCCTTGGGGCCGGAGTCTACATACAAAGGGCGCTGAGCGCAGGAGCTGATGTCACAGTCTGCCTTGTGACAAACGGCGAGTACCCTGAAGCTTCTGTTATGCTACAGGAGAGGACGCTAAGCGCAAAGCCGGAGACATTCATCAAGTACGGCTATCTAAGGCAAAAGGAGACCCTTGAGGCGCTAAGCATCCTGGGCCTTGGCGAAGAAAGCGTCATCTTCCTTGGATATCCGGACCACGCAATCGACAGGCTGCTCTCCCCTCTCCACTGGAAGACCGAGGACGCGCTCATGTCCATCAGGACAAGGAGCACCTTCTCCCCATACTCGAACTCGTTCACCCTTTCAGCCCCTCACAGCGGCGAGGCGCTCCTCAGAGACGTAGAGGACATACTCAACTTCGTGAAGCCTAATATAGTCGTAGCCGTGCATCCGTATGACGTACACATAGACCATTGGTCGACGTACGCTTTCGTGAAGATCGCCATAGCAGAGTTTGATTTGAAGCGGGAAGGGGTCAAGCGTCCCAGGCTGATAAGCTATATGGTTCATAGGCCGGACTGGCCGGCCATATAAAGCCGCAGGCCGGCTTTCTCCCTAGTCCCCCCAAAGGGTTTCCCAGGCCTTGAGGGCACAGACTGGTACGCTTTTCCGGCAGATATTTCCGAGACCCTCCTGAAGAATAAGGCATTAAGAAGTTACAAAAGCCAGCTTTCCAGCCTGAGCCCCCTTCTGAATTCATTCATCCGGGCAAACGAGCTCTTCGGCGAAGTGCCGGATCATGAGTGGCCCGTCAGCATGGGGGAGACGGCCCTTGACCTGCCCCGGGAAGCCGTGGCCGACAACAGCATAGTGCAAAGGAGCCCTCATGCGGACATCTCTCAGATGCGGCTTGTGCTTGATGGAAATTCCCTTAGTGTTAGTATCTCGTTCGCCAAACCTATCACGAAGGCTGTCGCCATTGAGTTGGGCGTGGCATTCGGCGGCATCGGAAGGCAGGCCGTCATCGGCAGCCTGAAATATTCCATGGGAATCCTGACGGGTCAGCACAGCGATGATTCCATGGAATCCTCTTGGGATTCCGGCATCTCGTTTTCCCCCAGATCCAATGATACAGTTTTTACATTCCCGATGCAGGAGGCCGGAAAGCCTGACTGGATGATGCTCTGGTGCAGGTCCTATGTGGGCTTAAGGAACATCGATCAGTCCCTTATGCATTTCATAAGGCTGAAATGAGCATGCTCGGTCCGATTGAAGCTGGTATGCCGCGGGTCATAGGCTTCTTTCCTGTCAGTACCCCGATTTGCCCGCCCTCTCCGTCTCAGTCACCATGACCCTTGAAGCAAGCGCCGCTCCTATTACCCCCGATATAATAACCAGGCCTCCCAGGACGTGGTACCAGTAGAAGGGCTCCTGCAGAATCAGGACTCCAGCCAGGACCGACACAAGCGTGTTGGTGTTTCCCAGCACTGAGGCCTTGGAAAGCTCTAAATGGGTGGCCGAATAGCTCACGAAGAAGAACGCCAGCAGCGAACAGCCTATCGAAAGGTAGGCTATCGAGAAAGTGAAGCTCGGATCTACTAGGCTTGTCACTAGCACGCCGAGCGTTCCAGCCTTGATGTGGTTGATGAGTGAGATGGCACCGAAGAAGACCGCACCCAGGATCATCATCGCAAGCGTCCTCTCCTCGGCTGTGAACTGCTTGGAAAGCTTCCTTGAAAGCATGTTGTATGTGGTCCCTATCAGCACCGCCATCATCAGGAAGAACCTTCCCAGGTTGGTGCTGCTTCCCGGCTTATATCCGAACCCGTTGATTATGACCACGCCTATCACCGAGAAGATGATGAAGCCCCAGTGCTTGGAAGTGACCTTCTCCTTAAGGAAGGCTACCCCGAAGACGGTAGTTACGATGGGGAACATGGCTAGGATTAACCCCGCTTCAGAGGTCGCCACCCTGTCAATTCCCATTGTCTCAAAGATGAAGTAGGCGCCGGGCTGGAGTAACGCCATCACCAGAAGGCCCTTCATGTCCTTGCCCCTGAAGTCAATCCTGATGAGCCTCGCCGCCCACAGGATGAGCATGACTACGGAGCTGATCACGAACCTGTATGTAAGAAGGTCGAACAGGCGCCCGTCGAGGTGGTCCAGCGCCCTCTTGGTGAACATGAAAGAGAAGCCCCAGATGAGCGAGGCTCCAAGAAATGCTGCATATCCCAGCTTTTCGTTCCTGCTGAACGGCATATTCTTCCTCCCTGAAGACAAACGAGGCACTTTCCTGCCTAAGGACGTTCCTACATCCCGATATCTATATGAAATAATTAATACCAAAAAGCGCAGGAATATACCATAAGAATAAAGGAGGGCTTTCGCCCTCCCGTCAATATCCCGGAAAGCCAGCTACTCCCTCCATCTAACCCCGCCGCACTCGCAATCTGAGTTGGACTTTACCCACTCAGCCTCATCGACCCCGGCATTCTCCTTAACTAGCGCCAGAAGCTCCTCGCGGGCGACTTCCTTAAGCTCCCATTCATCGATGTGTTTCCAGGCTGAGTGGAATATGAGGCACTTGTCGTGCCATGCTTTTCCGCTGTGGGGGCACTCGAACCTGTCATGCTCCCTCGAATTCTTTGCCACAGCATCGGCGAAGCATGTAGGCCCCATCGCCCCTCTTTCTACGTCGCATACGCTTCCGCACGCTCCGCACCTAATGCTCTCGAACTTGCCGGGCCTTCTGATGAACAATGTCAGCTCTCTTACCAAAGCCATTTGTAGACACCCCTTTCTTAGTAGACAGTCGCGGTTCTATCTTCAAGCAGGAGGGTTAAGGGTCCCCTCCGCGGGAAAGCGAAGGAACGAAAGACCCCATGAATGAGCAGGAGCCTCGCCGCCTCCATGAAACCTTATTCAGCTATCTGTGCCGACAGGTAATGATCGTCATTTCGTATACATCCCCTCAAACTAAGTAAACAAAGCCTTGGCGGCATATCGATGACAATAAGATGGAATTCGGTCCTGAGGGCGGACCGACAACAGCATTAAATCACATGAGACGCACTTTGTAAAGTTCTTCCATAGATAAGGCCCGCCTTTTGCAGGCGGGCCGGCTGGCTTACTTATGGCAGAGGACGAACAGGTCAGCAGATTTGAATATCCTGGTGCCGTCCCCGATGGCACCTCCGTAGACCTTCGTGCCCTTCTCTGCAAACGACCCGTGTATGTGCACTTTCGGCTTCCCATCTTGCCAGGTGACGTTCCCGTTCAGGGTGCACACCTCGTATGCCCCTTCCATGACCACATGCTCCACTATGGGAGGAAGCGTCATGTCACGGGGGTAATTCGCCACCGCTTTCTCAAGGGAGCCGGCGCATCCGGTTATGACCACCTCGGTCCATCCTCCTTCGGTGAGGAAATTCCTAAGCTCCGAGAAGAGGTCCGAGTGCTCCTCCAGATGAAGGACACCTGCAATGGCCCCGTCAAGCATTCTTAGATCAGGCATATATAACCTCCGTCTTAAGCGCGTCCCGCATGAGCCACGCGCTTTACTTCAAACAGGCCCTTAAGAAACCACATCGCCGCAAGAAGTCCTAGACCGATGAAAGTAGTTATCGTCTCCGGCGATATTATCAGCCCGAATATGGCCAGCATAAGGAGCCTTCCTATGATATTGATGCTCTTGCCGAACCATCCTGTCGCCGCCCCGGCGAAGGCAACAGCCGAGAACACCGTCATCACGAACCTGAAAGCTATCATCCCCCATGAACCCTGCATGAGAA
>CAZNZD010000001.1:0-106909 GCA_964577435.1 uncultured Clostridia bacterium | reverse complement strand
CCAGGAAAGATCCGGCCGCCACATGGCAGAGGCGTGAAGCTTGCCATATGGCGGCCTTTTTCATGCACAATGACCTTGATCATGCCCATCGCCCCTGCTGATTTCCGGCCATAAGGATCAGGATGAGACCTTCCTTTCAAGCCTCAACGCCTTGAAGATGGCGGTGGCCCCGGCTGTGGGCCAGAGCCCGAGAAGGAAGTAAAGCGGCATAAGAAGGCCGGGATAGGCCGAGGTGGCCATGTCTGCCCCCTCCTTCAGGGCCAGGAAGGCGGCGAAGCCGATCGCAAGCTTGATTAGCTGCGAGACGAAGGGCCCTTCCGCCTCCGTCCTTATGGACCTGAGGTGTATCCTGTAGCCCAGGGACATCCCGCCGATTATCCCTATGAGTCCGATGTAGTCCTCCCCGCCCTTTGAAAGCTCAGGTACAAGGGCATAGGCAAGAAGAGACGCGCCGGAGATGAGAAGGGCGAGCGTCGCAAGGCCTCCCTTCAGGCGCTTCTCTGCCAGGCTCAGAAGAAGAAGCACCGTAACCGAGGTGAGCGCGCCTCCCAGCCAGCCCCAGAGGACCTGCAAGGGGAAATGCACGCCGGCATATACCCTTGTGAAGCCGATGATGAGGATCAAGGCGGCACTTAGAGTCCAGAGCCATGCCCTTTTGAACCGCGCCGACGCCGCAGTCCAGAAGGCCATGGAGTTGAAGGCGTGCCCTGACGGCATTCCGCTTCCTATCGCAGATTCGAGGAAGTCCGCGTTCACACTGATCGTTGAATCCACCTGAAACGGCCTAAGGGCGTTCACCATACCCTTGGCGATGTCTGTCGCGACGCCGCCGGCTAGCACGGACATCCCGATGTAGTAACCTGACTTCCGGTTGATGCACCAGTATATGACGGGAACTGCAATCAGGTAGAACTTGGTGGAGCCAAGCTGGGTTATATAGAACATCAGGCTGTCCAAAAACGGTGTGGCGATGGACCTTAGCTGCAGTATGAGCTCCATGGGTGCCTCCTTTGGGATCCTATGAGAGGTGGCTGCGATTCATCCTATAGCAATTGCTTTTCGGCAGCTCAGCCGAAGATGCCATTGGCGCTGACATACCTGTCCAGAAAGTCCGGAGTCCCGAGCATTACAAGGACGCTAAGCTTGCCGTTTATTGTCAGTTTCATGAATAGTATAGAGGTAACCTGGCCATTCCACAAAGAGGCGATCTCATTTCCTGATGAGTTGGACTTGTCCGGGTTTCCATGAAGCTTAAGCATCTTTGCATAGGTTGCCGCCAGATAGATGTATCTGCTGGCTCCCAGTATTATCCCGGCATATTTGCCGTCAAGGAAGACATGGACCTCTTCCGGCCATGAACTGAACAAGTAGCTGCATCTGAGATCCTTGCGCCTGTACGTCAGGGCTCCCGGGACCCCCTTCACGGCGCCATGGTACTCCAGGGACTGCATTGAAAGCGCAAAAGGAGCACCCCACGACCATCCATCGATTCTCTCGGGCTCGTTTACATAGGCTGCAGCTGACATACAGGACAGCCACAGGATGAGAAACACCGCCGATGCCCTTCTCATAGGACCTCCTAAACCATCAGGATTGGCTTGGTACTACTCTTCTGCCCTGCATAGCGGATTCCTACCGTCATGCCGGTCGATGGCGTTATACAAACTTGGATTCTGAGGGTTTCCTGCTGCTACCTATAACTTAAGGGAAACGCACCAGCACAGACGGTATTGTCAAATCCGCAGGTATAGTATATTATTGGCATCGAAGGCACTCGGTATACAACAAACAGAGATAATCAGTCTTGCACCGGGAAGTACAATCGAGAACAATCGGAGGGCGACATTGGTCATATCTATAGGCGACGTGATGCTGGACATTTACATAGATGAGCCTTCTGAGCTCAACAAGGATACCGACACTCCCGGCAGGACTGCCCTTAACTGGGGCGGATCCGCGGCGAACTTCGCAGTATGGGCTGCAAGGCTCGGGCTGGACTCGGCGATATCGGGGCGAGTGGGCGCAGATTTCGTGGGCTATGCGGCGATGGCCGACTTCGAGGAAGAGGGCGTCAAGCCCCTTCTTGCACGCGACCCTGTCATTCCGACAGGGACTGTCGTAGTAAGAAGCAGGAGGGGCAGAGGCCGGGAGATGATATGCGACAGGAAGGCGAACGCGGTATTCTCCGCGGCGGACCTTCCCCTGGATGAGATAAGGAAGGCGGACTGGGTCCATATCTCGGGCTACACCGCCATAGAGCCGGGCCCCAGGGCTGCGGTGAAGGCGGCGATAGAGGCCGCTGCGGCGGGTAGTGCATTTATCTCAGTGGACCCCGGCTCATGCTCGCTTATAGGGGGTATGGGCGTGAAGAGGTTCATGGACGCGGTGCGCGGTGCGAGCCTGATCCTACCTAACTTGGAGGAGGCCGGGCTTCTTACGGGAGGGGATGATGTCCAGAAGATGCTGGATGCCCTCCTTGGGAGCTTCCCAAATGTGGTCATCAAGCTCGGCGCGGAAGGCGCCGCGTATGCAGACAGGAAGGGCGGGCGCGGCAGAAGGGCCGCATTCCCCGCCGTTGCAGTAGACGTAAACGGCGCAGGGGATTCGTTCGCCGCCGCATTCGCGGCCGAGTACCTGTCAGGAGGAGATATCGGCCGTGCGACCGAGGCCGGGTGCGCACTGGCGGCGCGCATAGTGGGGGCGAGCGGAGCAAGGCCGGCGGTCGACCTGGATTACTGGAAGGCCAGATACGGAAAGGGGGAAGGGGCATGAGGCATCGCAGTACGCTTCTAATGATTGCCTTGATTGCTGCAAGCGTGGTGCTGATGCAGCTTGTTCCGTCTTATGCGCTCGGCGCGGACGGCGAGACGCCGGAAGGCCCCGGCATTCCTCCTGAGGGCTGGTCCAGGGAGACGATGCTATGCGAGTACTCCAGGCTTACAGGGGCATTCTCCGCCGGAATATCCGGAAGGACTGTACTCATCGCCTATTCAGACGGCGAGTATGACTGGCTAAGGGTGGTCGCAAGGGCGTTCGAGCTTACGAAGGACGGCCCGAAGCTCCTGTGGCAGAAGGACGTATCCGGGCAGCAGACCCACAATATCACACCGACGGTAGTCAGAGCGGAGGCGGGCGGCTTCCATATACTGTGGGTCGAAAGGCCCGACCAGGACAACTACAGCATCAGATACTCGAAGCTCGGAATGGACGGAACGGCTGAGATAGGCGACACTCTGCTGGAGACCGCAGGCGGGCCCATAAGGGACATCACGGCGGCGGAGCTTGAAGACGGTTCGCTTGCCATCGCATGGTCAGACTGGAGGGGGCGCACCCTTGAGATAATCAAGGGGCGGGTATCCTTCGAAGGCGGGACTGCCCGCCTTGCGGGGCTCTCAAACCTTGCTCGCGTTCAGGCCGACAAGGCTATGTCCAACCCGCGAATCGCATATGAGAGGGTGGAAGGCGACCTTGCCCTGGTCTGGGTGGAAAGCGGCTTCGAGGAGGCCAACATCTATGCCGCGGCCCTCGACCCGGAATCCTTGGAAGTGCTGAGATCAGAGGCCCTCGGAAGCTTCACTACGGCATCCGGCGGCTATCCGGCGATAGCGGCAGGGGAGCCAGGTGCCATCTATGTCTCATGGCCGCAGGACATCAACATCAAATCGCTCACGGCGATAAGGACCTCCGACATCATGATGGCGAAGCTTGAGGACGGGCTTATGAGCTGGTCGGGGAAGATAGTGGAGCTCCCCGAGAATCAGACGGCGCCATGGGTGGCCTTCGATGGGGAGGAACCGTTCGTTGTGTGGCACGACTACTCCGAAAGGAGCCCGCACACCTGGGCGATAAGGCCGTTCGCGGACGATGCCGCATACAGGCTCGACTACAGCCTTATGGCGGGGATGAGGCCTGTCGCCCTTATGACTGACGACGGGCTTGCCGCCGTCATATACGAGAGGTTCACAGGGGACGGGCCCAGGCAGGCATTCCTTATGTCGCAGGTGAACCCGGCGGTGAAGACCCCACTTTACACGATGGGCATCGACGAGGCGTCTCCGGCAAGGCATGTGGCCTTCACAATGGCCCTCTCCTTCCTGTACGCAGGCATGAACGTGATGGTGAACATAGGGGCGCTCATGCTGGGCATGGGTTTCCTGTGGCTCATCAAGAGGGTAGGCATAAAAGACGGCATGAGGGACAAGCCGGAACTCATGGCTGCCGCGATAATCCTGTTCCTGATGCTTCTGCAGGCGACGCCGCTGTTCGTCTCCCTTCCGGACATATATGGCGCGGACTTCCACATAATAGCGTCCCTTGCGGCGGCAGCAGGCGCGTTCCTCCTTATGAGGCTCGGAAGGTCGGAATGGTGGCTGGATTCGCTGATGCAGCTGGTATTCATGTGCGTCTGGCTGTTCTTCCAGCAGTACGCCCTTCTTATACCCGGCATCCTGAAAGTGGGGCTGAGATAGCATGAAGGTTAGCAGGACGGCAGCTACGGTGATGTTCTTCATGGGGACGATACTGGCGCTTACGGCGATGGTGTTCCTTTACGTCTATCTGGTGGGCGGAGGCACGACGGGGAAGAGGTATCTGCCCTACTACTATCCTCTGGCGGGGCTTCTTCTGGTGCTTGCCGCGGCATTCGCGCATAAGCGCAGGAGCGGGGACCAGTAGCCCATGGGCGCATTGAAGTGCCTTGCAAGGGCCAAGGTGAACATCACTCTCGACATACTGTCAAGAAGGCCGGATGGCTTCCACGACATCGAGAGCGTAGTGCAGACGATTTCCCTCTCTGACGAGGTGTTCCTTGAGAAGATATCCGCGACCGATGGCATCAGGCTGTTCTCCGAGGGGGACTTCCTGGTGCCTGAAGGCGCTGGAAACCTCGCATACAGGGCGGCCCAGGCATTCCTTGGAGCTCTTTCGGCGAAAGAGGGAATGCAAGCCTTGTTCGGAGCGGTCATCAGGATTGTGAAAAGGATACCGGCTGAGGCAGGCCTTGGCGGGGGAAGCTCGGATGCGGCTGCGGTCCTTCATCTGATGAACGAGGTCGCAGGAAAGCCGTTCTTGCCTGCTGAGCTGGGCGACATGGCAGGCGCGATAGGATCCGACGTGCCCTATCTTCTCACCGGCGGGCTTGCCCTGATAGAAGGCAGGGGCACAGAGACCGAGGCGCTCGTCGGCCCGGACATGGGGCAGTACGGGATACTCCTGGCCAAGCCCGAAAAGGGGCTATCCACGGCAGCCATGTACGCCGCCTGGGACGAGCGCCCCAAGAAGGCGCTAGCGGCGGCCGAGATGAGCCGTTCAAGGCGCTTCCTGGAGCTTCTCGCGTCGCAGGATGTGCGCGGGGCCCTTATGTGTTCGGGAAACGACTTCGACGAGGACGCAGAACGCATGCTTCCGGAAGTCGCCGGCATGAAGGCCGCGATGCTCTCCTTCGGGGCCATCGCAAGCTCCATGAGCGGCTCGGGCTCAGCGGTGTTCGGCATATTCGGATGCTTGTCAGAGGCCGAAAGGGCGGCTTCAGGCATAAGGGAGATGTTCGGCGGCGCTTTCGTCGCGGCCGCGAGGCCGGACGGACGGCGCGGGGTACCGATGATATGGTGAGGTGATTGTTATGAATGAGAGAAGAATAATCCTTAACATGGACAACTACAAGCCCCTCAGGGAGATCGTATTCGAGGCGATGAGGGAAGCCATCGTGTCCGGAAGGCTAGCCCCCGGGGAGAGGCTTGTGGAGATAAAGCTGGCCGACGAGATGGGAGTCTCCAGGACGCCTGTGCGCGAGGCCATAAGGAAGCTCGAGCTTGAAGGCTTCGTCATAATGATGCAGAGGAAGGGCGCCTATGTCGCCGGCCTGTCCCCGAAGGAGATACGGGATGTGTTCGAAATCAGGTCCACGCTGGAGAGCCTGGCCGCGCGCCTTGCCGCCGAGCGCATAAGCGAGTCACAGCTGGAGCAGCTTAGAAGGCAGCTTGCCGACATAGAATTGAAGATAAAGACCCACGAGCTCGAGGCAGTCGTGAAGTCGGACATCATATTCCACGACATCCTTTTCAACGCGTCGGGAAACGCGAGGCTTGTCACGATGCTTTCCAACCTCAGGGAGCAGATACACCGCTACCGCTCGATGTCGCTTTCATACCCCGGCCGCATGCTCATAGCCATGGACGAGCACAGGGCCATTGTGAAGGCGATTGTCGCGCACGACCCGGAGGCGGCGGCACAAGCCGCCCTCATGCACATGGAAAGCGCTGAGCACAGCCTCATTGAGGTTATGAAGAAGGTTCACATGTCAATTAACGAGGAAAGAGAAGTGTGATCACATGGCCGAGATGATGGAAGCGGTACTTCTGGCCGGCGGCGTGAACAAGGGCAAGCTTGCCGAGTGCTCGAGCGAGCGCTGGGAGGCCCTGATAGATATTAACGGCAGGCCTATGGCGGCGTACGTGGTTAAGGGGATGCTGGACAGCGGCATCATAACCCGCGTGGTCGTCAGCGGGCCGGAGGAGCTTAAGGCGGCGCTGTCGGAGTTCGGCGACAAGGTGGCCCTGGTGAAACCGGGGGAGCATCTTCTGGACAGCCTCTTAAACGCGCTGGCGGAGGTCAGGGGAAGCAAGGCGGTGATAGGCACCGCCGACATCCCCCTTCTTACGGGCGAGGCAATAAGGGAGATGGCCGAAGTCTGCGGCCGGGATAAGGCCGAAGTCTACTATGCCCTGGTCTACAAGGAGGATTACGACAGGGAGTACCCCGGCGGGGAGAGGACTTACGTAAGGCTCAGAGACGGCGTGCTTACCGGAGCTAACATATTCCTTGCCTCAAAGGACGCCATAATGGCCCGCAAGGACATAATCTCCGATATGTACGCGAAGAGGAAGAACCCGGTGGCGATGGCCATATCGCTTGGCCTTGGCCCCATAATGCTGTTCAAGCTCGTCACCGGCAAGATCTCCGTAAAGGAGATTGAGGCGATAGCAAGGAAGTCGTTCAAGCTTGAAGGCCGCGGGGTGAGGATCAGAAACGCGTCCGTGGCGATGGACGTAGACAAGCCCTCGGACCTGGAGCTGGCTAAAAAGAATGCCAGATGGTAGCACAGAGGAATGAAGGAGGACGGATCATGAAGAAGACTGCCGTAAGCACTGACAGGGGACCCAAGGCCATAGGCCCGTACAGCCAGGCGATTAAGGTGCCGGGATTGATGTTCGTATCGGGTCAAACCCCGCTTGACCCCGCCACAGGCGAGGTCGTCGGCACGGAGATCAACGCTCAGACCGTAAGGGTGCTGGAGAATGTCAAGGGGATAGTCGAATCCCAGGGCCGCACGATGGCGGACGTGGTCAAGACTACCGTCTTCCTTAAGGATATGAACGACTTTGGGGCGATGAACAAGATCTATGCGAGCTATTTCCCGGAGCCGGCCCCAGCGAGATCCACCATTCAGGTGGCAAGGCTGCCGAAAGACGCCCTGGTAGAAATCGAAGCGATAATTGTACTGGAGTAGAAACAAGAAATTACAGCAGCTAAAGCCCCATATCCTTCACTTTGGAAATAGAAGGATATATTTGGCAAATGATAGAAATATACAAGCACCTACCAAGGTACTGCAGCGGAGGTGCTTTCATGGACATCACTGACGTACGAGTCAGGAAGGTTGTCACAAATTCCCGGATGAAAGCCATCGCGACCATTACATTCGATGATTGCTTCGTAGTTCGCGACATCAAGGTCATCGATGGCCAGAACGGCCTGTTCGTGGCCATGCCCTCGAGAAAATCCGCAGACGGCCAGTTCAGAGACGTAGCCCACCCTATCAGGCAGGACTTCAGGGACGTAATCGAGCACAAGATCATAGACGTCTTCAAGAACCTGCCGGATGAGACTCCGGAGGAGGTGGAAGGGGCTTAACGGATAATGCAATGTGCCTGTCCGCTGTGGTAGAATCTCAATGCTCCTGTTGGGGAGTCGCCAAGCGGTAAGGCACGGGACTTTGGATCCTGTACCGCAGGTTCGAATCCTGCCTCCCCAGCCAAATGCATTATGAAGCCGCCCGCAAAGGGCGGCTTTACTATTGAGCATGATGCAGGTGCCTCTGCTTACCTGGAGAGGAGCTTCGCGACTGGCGTAACGAGAAGGAGGACGCTCACAAGCCTTAAAAGCTGCATTATCGCGACTATAGGCGCGTTTGCCTGCATCTCGGCGGCTACCGAGGAAAGCTCCGTCATCCCCCCGGGGGTGGAGCTGAATATCGCAGTCATCACATCGAAACCGAAGTAGCGGTGAAGGATGAAGGCGATGGCGAACCCTGCGGCAAGGAGCACCCCGATCATGAGCACAGCCGGCACGAAAAGGGATCTCAGCTGCTGTAGAGTGATATTTCTCAGGCCGAATCCCAGGATAGCGCCAAGGATCACCTGCACTGCCGGCTTCGATATGTCGGGCAGCCGACCTAGGTCGACCTTAAGAAGCGATGCCGCGGCAACGCCCACCATGGCGCCCATCATGGCACCCGATGGGATCTTCAGCTTATGGCCTATGTATCCACCGGCGGTGGCCACGGCCAGAGTCTTCAGCACAGGAATCAGCTGCAGCATGAGAAGGACCTCCCCCGACTGATGTCACTTATTATTATCCCACTTCGAATGCAATAATGCAGCGCACAGCCTGCGAGAATGCGAGGATGGCCCGAAAGGCGCATGGAAAAGGCGGCAAAGGCATGCTCTGCCGCCCGGCGAGGGATTTACTCTTCCCCTATTCGTCGAAGGCTTCCTTGACGCTCCACACCTTCCAGACGTTGCCCACAAGGTCCGGAGAGGGCTTAAGAGTCTTCTTGCCAGGTTTCCAACCGGAAGGGGTGGCCTCCGTGCCCTTTGAGGCGCGGACATGCTGGAAAGCCCTGACTTGCCTTAACGTCTCACTGACGTTTCTTCCGACGGGAGGGGTAAGCACTTCGAAGCCCTGGACGTTACCGTCAGGGTCTATTATGAAGCGGCCGCGGGTTTCTATCCCGTCCTCCTCGGAGTATATGTCGTAAAGCTTCCCTATCTCGCCGCCCGAGTCGGAGAGCATGGGGAACGGTATGTCTCTTCCTATCATCTTTGAAAGTTCATGGTCGTTCCACATCTTGTGGACGAAGTGGCTGTCTACGCTGCATGAAAGGACCTCTACGCCGAGGCTCTGGAACTCGTCGAATTTCTCGGCAACTGCCGAGACTTCGGTCGCTCAGACGAAGGTGAAGTCACCTGGATAGAAACAAAGGACAACCCACTTGCCTTTGTATTCCGACAGGGTCACGTTCGCGAACTTGCCCTTTATGAACGCTGTGGCTGTGAAATCCGGCGCCGGCTTACCTACCTTGATCATCTGTCTTATCTCCTCCTTGGGTCCTTCAGCCGAGGATTCCGGCTGTTGCATTGGGACTGGTAACTTGCGCGCGGGCCTCGAGCATCCCGCCTTGAACTCCTCCGGCATCTTTCGACCCCCTTTCCTATTCGGTCAGATACCATAATAAGTACTTCTATTAATTCACAGCTTTTCCTTCAGGTGACGCGTAGGCCTCCCCCGGCGTTATAATGCATAGTAAACAAGCAAGTGCATATAGATGGAGGAGATTTCTTTGGACGATGTCGAAAGGAACGAGAACATAACCGCAGAGGAGCCGAAGGCGCAGGTAAACCCCGAGGTCAAGGAGATGCCCAAGAGCGCGCCGGGCGTATCGCAGAGCGTTTACCATAAGGAGCCCGAGGCGATAATAAACAAGGTTGCAAGGCATTTCCGCCTCTCCAACCTCATCTACCTGCTGGGCGTTATACAGGTGGCAGGAGGCGCCGTGCTGGGCGTGGTGGTCTTCTTCATAGGGCTTGCCGGCTCTAGGGGCTATGGCTACTACTATTACGGGATGCCCAGGTTTTCGGGTATACTGGGCTCGATTCTGGCAGGACTGGCGATTTTCATTACCTTCGTGATGAGCGGCGCCATGACCATGGGCTTCGGAAAGCTTGTCCAGGCCGCCGAGATCTATATCCAGAGGCGGTCGAAGAAGGCCTAAGGCATATGCCAATGGCAAATAGGGAAGAAGAGCCACTCCGCTGAAGGGGGTTCAACTTAGGGATTTACGAGAATTAGTGAATTTGTGCTCGACTCTCTTCAAGCAGAAGCAAAATAAGGCCACACTGATAGGTAAACCTTTAGTGTGGTCCAATTTTTGTTGGTCTCAGAGAACGCTTTTAGTAGGCCACAATGATATTAGTGTCGCGTAACTCCAGAACGCTTTTAAGCAGCGTTGTTAATCATTTGAACCCTCTCAATCTGCTATAGTGCATATTGAGAGGGTTCCCTTTAGTTACGACCAAGTTGCTCGTTTTCTTCCCGGATTGCATCAGATCAAAAATCCAATCAATCCCTCCGTTGCAAGTGAAGCTTATTTGCCCATCCATTTCTATTCTTGAAAGAGTTCATGCGCTATTCACGCTTCGTAAGTATCCGCAGTGCCTCCTGCAGCTCTACATCCTCGCCGTTTGCGATGCGCAATGCGTTTTCAGCTGTCATGGGGACACGTACTGACGGGCTGACACCGCCGGTCATGTTTCGGCTGTCAAGCTGGACAATTTTATCTTTATCAAGGGATTGTCCAAAAGGATAATCTACCGTGATTCCGCCTGGCATTATCACTCTGGCGCCAGCCATGCCGAAGGAACCGTTCGTCCCATAAAAGCCCAGTGTTTCTCCGTTGGGAAGGTTTTTAATGCCGAGCGCTACACCCTCTCCGCTGCTGACGCATTGAGAGTTGACGAGTGCGATGATATTTCCGCTAAAACGCTGCGCCTCAGGCTCAATGTAAAGTACTGTCATATCATCGAGGTCACCATAATATTGGTATTCATACAGTGTTTTCTCTTCATAGAACAATCCCAATATCTCAGCTACCATATCATCCAGTCCGCCTATATTGTTGCGGACGTCAAGAATCATCCCGGTGCACTGGTTTTCATTGGCATAGGTAACCGCCTTGCGCATCAAGCCCAGCGTCGACACTGGGGTTCCAGTCTGATTAATGTCAAGATCAAGCAGTCCCCAAAGCTTAACGTAGAGGATATTGCCTTCCATCAGCTCCATCTCTACCACACCCTCAATAGCAGGGTTGGGGTTTTCGTTCCCAATAAGCATATCCATCAGAGCCATGAGTTTGTCCACCGACACGACGGTATAGGGATAAATCTTTTTGAGGGACAACTTTTGGTCATCGTAAGCGGTCAAAACGATTGAACGCGAATCGGAGAGCGTAAGCTTAACGTCCGTGCCAATGGGGTTACGTACAAGATAAGCAAGCTGTTTCTGTTTTAGGAATTCGCCAGTGGCTGAGGTTCCGGCAAAGAGGGTGGAAACCGTCCTAAGTGTACTGGTTATAGGAAGGTCGTTCCAGTCCGTAATCTCATCGCCAATTCGCAGCCCAGCGGTTAGAGCCGGCCCAGATGGGTCAAGCCAGGTCACTATGACCTTCTCGTCATCTAACTGCGTGACCGTAAAGCCAAAACTCCCGCCTATGTATTTATCATCAAGCTCAGTGATTCGGCTCACCTGGACATGTCCATCAGGAATCTCATTGCCATAAGCGCGCAGAGCAATGTAATAGTCCTCAAATGAATTCTCGGTCTGCGCTGCTTCTATTAGGGGAAGATACGTGTTTGAAAGCGCCTGCCAATGAATGTCTTTCCATTCGGTAAAGGCGTATTGACGGCTCATGGTGTCGTTTAGCTTCACAAAAGCCTCTGTCCATGTCAGCTCACTGAAATCCTCTTCAGGAATTTTATCTTCTTGCAGTAATGCAAGCAGTACCACCGATAGCGTGGCAACTATGATAGCGGCACTGACGAAAATGATGAGCCTTCTCTTCTTTAGCACCATATAAACCTCCTGCGTTGATTTAACTGCGAACAATGGTTTGAAATATCCTCTCACGCTGCAATCACAAGCAACTTCGCCTCATCCTGTAATTGGCTTGGCCCGACCCTTACAGGTTAATGCGAGGTTCTGAACGGCTCGATTATTTCCGTCGTCTTGTGGCTCAGTCTACAACGTCGTTATATCGCATGAGCGTGCCCTATCCTTTGCCTTATTATACAGGCTTTTACATGGTTCGTACGATTGCGCATAGAATACCACGAGCACGGGTAGTTCGGGTTTAATCGCCTCATCCATAGAAGTCACATCGTAAACAGAGGTCCGGTTTGCATTCGGGGCGCATAAAAAGCCGCCCGTCCGGGGCGGCTCTTCTTTCCAAGTATAGCAGCTTTTCGTTATGACATTATGCGCTTTTCGCCGGTAAGTGCCCTAATCGGGCTTATCTCCTGCGAGACTTCCAAGGCGCCCTTGTATGCGCCCTTTGCGTCGCGCACGGCGAAGTACCTGATGTAGACCATCATGCCCCTCATGTTTATCCAGAAATCCTCGTGGTCCTTGGCACCGGACTTGAAATCGTTAAGTATCTGCTCCACCACGGCCATGCTCTTGGGCGGATGGCAGTTCTGCACAAGCCTTCCTATTATAGTCTTGTTTCTGGGGAAGATCCTCTCCTTGGAGTTGGAGAAGTACCTGACCACATCGTTCTCATCTATGAATGTGATGTCCACGGGCATGTGGTCAAGCATGAGCCCTATCTGCTCGGGAGTAAGGAAGCCGGTTCCGAGGTTCACCGAGTGTGCGGTTCCGGACGCCTCATAGCCGCCCTCTTCGGAAGCTTCTCCGAGTACCGCCCTAGATGGTTTCCATTTCGCAAGGGGCTCGACCAGGCAGTAACCCAGCTCGTCGCTTTCGCGCTCCACCCTTACCCAATCGTCCTCGCTCAAGGCGTTTGTAACCATGGGGAACAGGATGTTCCTCTCCTTGAAGATCATATCCGTGACCTTCTGAGCCGCCTCCGAGGCTATCCTTGCCGCTTCCGGGTTCTTGGCAACAAGAAGCGCCTTCGCTCCTTTGATAAGGGCCCGTATCTCATCGTGAACTCCCCACATCACCTTAGGAGGCGCAGTTATGCCGGCCTTCTCTAAAAACGGGAAGATGAGGTTCTCCTTCCTAAGGTAGTGCTTGTCAACATCCGCGAGGCCGTTTAGGGCCTCCAGCAGCTGGTAGCCGTTAGCCTCGGAATGGTCCGCTGAGTATGCCCTGAGGGCGGGCGCGAGATTCTCCGAGATGAGGTCATCGAGGGCCCTGTTCTCCCTTTCGAGCTGGTTAAGGGGATGGCCGGGAGTCTCCAAGGCGCTCTTCGGGATGTGGATATCCTCTATGGAAGTGCCCATTATGGCGGCGTGCACGTCGCACATCCTGGTTATCTCCTCCACCGGCATGCCCTCAGACACAAGCTTTGCCTCTATTGCGGCGATTTCCTCTGAGCTTACTCCGGCGAACAGCGCCTTGAACTCGGCGGTAACCTCCTCCTTGGACCTTCCGCGGTGCAGGTCCATGATAAGCCTCTGAAGGTGGTGCTGCCTTGCGGGGTCAAGCTTTGCTCCTGCCTCGTTGTGTATCATCTCGCTCATCTGTATCTCCTCCTATGTGAATCCGTTCTGATGGAAATATATCCTACCGATATAGTAGGATATAGTCTCAAAGGAATCGGTAATAAATATTACGGAAAGGAAAAGAATCGATTAACCTATAGCAGCAGTCATTGCTATGGACGTAAAATCGGCAGGCATCGGACGCTCAAGATGCCATCTTATGCTTACCGGGCGCGATCCTTGGGCATCGACGAACCTTGCAGGGCCAAGGTACATATAGGGCATTGGCATACCGTGCTCGCCCTTTTTCGATTCCCTTGCGAAAAGTAGCACCCTGCCGTGGATTCCATCACGCGACATATACCTAGATGCGGTATTGCTGCCTGAAGAAACCGTGCTCTGGGTCTGCCAATGAAACAAGCTTGGGCTAATAGCATAATCCTTGTACATTGTAGTCGGTGAGAAGCTCTTCTCGTCTTTCAGAAGATTGACGAGAAGAATGTCGTTGTCGAGGTCCTTGATATGAAGAACGCCTTCGCGGAAGTCGGGTTTTGACTCATCTGTGTATCGTCCCAGGGCGGCTAGAATCTGATCTCGCGTATAGCTGCAGTGCAGGTCGAGCGGGCAAGTATATCCGAGGTTAAGCCTCTCGTCTATGAAGGAGATTCTATTACGGATTATCTTCAATATGCTGATTGCCTCATTCCTTATGCCAGGAAAACGGTCAAGAATCTTCAAAGCGCTTTTAGCATCTGGATATCCCAATTCCACCGGAGGGAGCCCCCAGAGAGTGTAGTTGAACATAAGAAGCATGCGGTTTTCCTCTTCGGTAAATGAGCCAATTTTGCCTACATCGAGGACTGCTAGCATAAAGTCGATAAGCCTCCTCGAGTCGCACTGCTGCAACCTGAAAAGAGCATTCTTTAGCTTGTCTTCGCCATCGATTGCGGAAGGCTTCGACGAAATCAGTCCTGCTTCGCAGCAGAGCCAGGAATAGGTTCCCTTGCTGTAAATATCGGCAAGCCTTACGTTAGGATGGTTAGCTATGAACTCCTCAAGCGAAGGTGCCGATCCACTGCCCTTGTACTGCCCCAGCGCCCTTACAAGATAACGTTTGTTGATTATCGCCCCTTGTATGTTCTCCAGAACATGCTCCTGTGCAACTTTTTCGAGGCTGATGCTGCATCCTCTGGGAAGCGAAGGGAAGCCATTATAGATTTCCTCCTTAAGAGGGTGCCTGGTTCTGGAAAGCAGCGCACGGAACTTGCTTTCGAAGTCGTACTGGGAGTTTGCGTTACCGATGAAGTCAAGCACCGTAAGCTCATTCTTCCCCTCGTATAGCCTTAAGCCCCTGCCCAGCTGCTGAAGGAATATAGTGAGGCTTTCTGTCGGTCTTAGAAGCAGAATCGTGTTCACGAAGGGAATATCCACCCCTTCGTTATATAAGTCGACAGTGAATATGAACTTTATCTCGCCCTTCTTAAGCCTTCCGACCGCGGCCCTTCTATCTTGCTGCGATGACTTGCCTTCAAGAACCTCTGATGGGATTCCACAGCGGTTGAACGCCTCCGACATATAGATCGCATGATTGATACCGGCGCAGAATCCTAGACCCCTGACTTTTCCCAGGTCTGCGACATACCTCTCCACAGCATCGGCGATGAGCCCAGCCCGCGCATCATCTCCTGTATAGATGCGCTCAAGGGCTCCTGCGTCATACCTGCCCCGGACGAACCTGACATCGCTTAAGTCTGCAGTGTCAGTAATACCGAAATATTGGAAGGGAACGAGAAGCTGTCTGTTAATAGCCTCCGGAAGTCTTATCTCGGCTGCCATTCGGCCATCGAAGAACTCCTGACAAATATCCCTGCCGTCCATCCTTTCAGGAGTCGCTGTAAGGCCTAGAAGGACCTTCGGCTTGAAGTGGTCCAATATCTGTCTGTAGCTCTCTGCGGCCGAATGATGGAATTCATCCACGACAATGAAGTCGTAGAAATCAGAAGGTAGCGCCTCGCAGAGCTCCTTCGAATTGATGCTCTGTATGGAGGCGAACAGGTGATCGAAGGATGATACTTCAGTCTCACCGTAGTAAAGCTCCCCAAAGTTTTGGTCCAGCAGCACGTTTCTGTAGCACCTCAGACTCTGGTCTAGAATGTCCTTCCTGTGTGCGACGAAAAGGAAACGGCACTTAGAATCGGGATTCCTACCCCTGAATGACTTGTAATCGAATGCGGAGATGACAGTCTTGCCGGTGCCTGTCGCAGCCACCACGAGATTCCTGGTCCGCCCATGAAGCAGCCTTTCCGCCTCTAGACGCTCAAGAACCTGCTTCTGAAAGGGAAATGGCTGGATTACGAACATGGGTTCATATGCCATGCCGTCACTACCGGATTCAGCTTTAAGTGCCGCAATTAGCTTTCCCTTGTCCTGTGTCGAGTAGCTTTGAAAGTCGGGGTCGTTCCAATAGGTCTCGAAAGCGGCGTTTACCCCTGTGATTATGTGGGGAAGGTCATCGCTTGCAGCCTTCATGTTCCATTCAAGGCCCGATCCCAGTGCCGGGCCGCTGATGTTGGATGAACCGATGTAAGCTGTGTCCATTCCGCTAGACCTATGGAATATGTAAGCCTTGGCATGTAGCCTGGTAGACCTTGTATCGTAGTTAATCTTGAGCTCTGTGTTCCCTATCTTCATCAGCTCATCAACGCATTTGACCTCTGTGGCGCCCATGTAGCAGGTGGTTATGACACGTATCCTTCCTCTTTCTGAAAGCCTCTTTAACTCATCAATTATTAACCTTAAGCCGCTCCATCGGATAAAAGAAACAAGAAGGTCCACTGAATCTGAAGTGGCGATCTCCTTTCGAAGCTGGCTTGCAAGCGAAGGTTCACTTCCGGATCCGGTGAACAGGGCAGAAACCGAGAGCGGGGTATCAGGCCTGTGGAGCTTGCCATCTGACAATGTATAACGGCGCACGGCCCTATTGAGCACTGCAAGCAGCTTCTCCATCCTGTTATCGATTAACATATCAAGAAGCCCGTCGTCTCCGGTTGCGGCAGATAATCGACGGATTATGTCGTTGCATAATGAAATCTGGGCTTCCTCTGCATTCCCTGCAGAAGCTTTCTCTCCGACTATGTATAGACCTTTTCTTATCGCGCCGCGCATAAACTGGGACAGCACATCCGCTGATGATGGTGCGGATATCGCCTCCCTGACGATTTCATACTCGCTTGCGTTAATCTGATTAAGGGACTCCTCGAGGGCCCTTGTAATCATCTCGTCGTATATACCTTCGCTAACAACTGAAACCTGGCAGCGATCCATCGAATCACTCCCGGAATAGAATGGGCAGCATCATTATAGCACCATAAAGCAGGAATTATTGTCGGAATGGATTGATTTGTGATCGATACTGCTGCGTGCAACCTATTTAGCGCCCGCCTTACCTCTGGATAGGGAGCGTACTGCGGCAAGGGACCACAGCATGGCGGCCTTAGTCTCGTTCGCCGAGGCAAGGCCCAGGAAGCGGAGGAGTGCAGAGATGAGCGACAGCGTTCGGAAAAGGGTAAGCACGACATAGGAGATGACGAAGCATACTACGGAATATGCGACAGTGAAAGGCAGAAGTATTACCGCCGAGGGGGGCAGCTTCCCGCCCTCAATATCCAAATCGGCATCTATAGAAGGTTCTTTGCTCTCTTTGGAGGATCCAGAGATTCCGATCAAATCGAAGGCGATGTTAAGCGCGAAGAACGCGACGATGAGGTTTAACACGTATCTGCTCATGAATACCTCCTTTCAAAGGCGCGGAGGAGATTCGGGCCGATTGCTATGCAGCCTGCCCGAACGGCAAAGCCATCACTTTTCCATTATCTGTGGTGACGCGTAGAAGAACGCATGAAAATCTATGAACAAATATACAGCAAAACAAGACTTTTGTCAAGATAAAGCGCAGTTCAGAGGGGCATTAGGCAGAAAACCGCCCTTTTGCGGGAGACGTTGAATGCTATATACGGCAAGTGGAAATATATTCGCTCGTATGCAATAATTAATGTATATCTTATCTCGCGAGGTGCGGTATGGACAGAGAGGGTTTCCTAAAGTATCTCAAGGGCAAAGGGCTGGACGATGACGCGGCCTCAAGGCAGATGTGCATAGCGGACCATCTGGACACCATGCTTTCCTCGAGAAACGGCCCGCCTGGTACGGGCTGCGGCAGAAGGGCTGCGCTGAGCCTGATAGATTCCCTTTTGGAATCAGGCGAGGATTCATTTGAGAACATGCTCGCCATACTGAGGTACGGCTTTTTCACCAAGAACGACGAAGTCTATCAGACGGCTTTCATGTACCTGGACGGGGTCGAGGCGCTTGACGGCATGTACGGCAAGCTGGAGGAAGTGGCAGGCCCCGAGGAAAGGGACCGCATCTTCGGGATGATAGGACCCATATCTCCAGGCACATCCTTCAAGGACAAGGCCTCAGCCACACGGACAGTCGTAGCCGAGGTGAAGGCGTCGCTGACCGACGAGCAGAGGGACAGGCTATATGATTCCAGCTTCAGGCGCCTGGAGGATTCGCATTACATCCCCGACAGGGATCTTTTTGAGAGGCTGGGAGATGTGGATGCCTACATCGAGGAGAAGAAGAAGGAGTTCATAAGGACGCTTGAGGAGCATATGGCGGAGGGTAGACCCTTCTTCGGACAGGAGATCACCCCCCAGGTCATAGCATATGTGAAGTCCGACCCTGAGATAGCCTTCGGCAGAAGGGAAGGAAGCGAGCTGTTCATGACCAAGATCCCCTTCAGGACGAAGGAATGGCTTGCAGAGGAGGACCCACGGAGGAGAAGATACCTCTACTGCCATTGCCCGTGGGCAAGAGAGTCCATCCTTTCTGAGGAAGGGCCGGTCGATTCTGAGTTCTGCCGCTGCAGCGCCGGCTTCCATAAGAAGTCCTGGGAAGTGATTTTCGGCAGGAAGCTTGGATGCGAGGTGCTGGAATCGGTCCTTGCCGGCGATGCCAGGTGCAGGTTCAGGATATCCCTGCCTCTATAGCGCTTTGGGTTCCAGACTGCATAAAAGATTAGCTGCCGGGGCCATGATAGCGCCCCGGCAGCGTCACTTCCGGAACCTGCCCGGTTCAGACTGGAATAGGTGTCTCGTCTACCATCCCTTCCTCGTAGATGACCTTCACGCTCTCGACGAACATACCGAAGTCTCCATCGTAAGGAAAGAAGATCTGCGATGATATGCAGGGGGCGAACCACTCCGAAGCATAATCCTCAAGCTCGAGTTCGCCAATTAAGGTGCCGTTCACCCTCATCGTCACGCTGTCGCCCTTCTTCTTAAGCTCATATACGTTCCTTCCGGACCTGACGAGGCCGGGCATAGGTTCCTCTATGGGCATGATCATGAACAGCCCGGATTCCTCATAGTAGGCATGGGCCTCCTCGTCAGACCCTACATCCAGGCCCTCCAGGCAGAGGAAGCTGTCGGCCGAGTCAAGAAGCGGGGCGTCGGCCATGTCCAACCCGAAGAAAAGATCATGCGTATCATCCGCATATACCCAGAAGCGCACAATATATGTGAAGTCGCCGCTGAACCTGAAAGGACATGTAATCGCCTTGCCCCTTAGGGACAAGCCCTTATCGGCGAATGAGTAGTCTCCGCCGATGGCCGGAGAGGCGGAGGATGCGGAGAGGTACCAGTCCTCCATGTACCAGTCGCCTTCATCGTTTCCCAGGTCGCCCTCCTCCCTGAAGCTGAAGAAGTACGTTGTCGAGCAGCCGGAAAGGAGAAGTGCCGCGAGGATCGACACTATCGCCAGCGCTGCAACCCTCCTGTTCATGCAAACACCCCCAGATATGGCTGATCTGTAGCGCTTAGGTATTCAACGCCCCGCAAGTTATTTCCTTTATTGAATTAATTTATAGGCCGAAGGAGCTGAACATGCAGCTAAAAGTGCTTAAGGAAATCGGCCGCCCCTACATGCTATAATATTCTGCGTTGTCCGAAGTTGAAGGAATCCGCGCCGAAGGCATAGAAGTCGTTAAACGCGGGTAAGAAGAGGCCCAGGCCTCTATATGGAGGAATGAAGTCATGCCATTCGCAGGGCTAATCCTGGCTGCTGGGATGTCAAAGCGCATGAAGTCCTCGCTGCCCAAGGTTCTGCACAAGGTGAACGGCCGCACCGTAATCGACCATGTCATCGCGAACCTCCAGAAGGCAGGCTGCGACAGGATAGCCACAGTCGTAGGCCACATGGGGGAAGCCCTTACTGAGCACATCGACGGGAGGTCCGAGATATTCTGGCAGCATGAGAGGCTGGGCACGGCCCACGCAGTCATGCAGGCGAAGGAGCTCCTTGAAACTTACAGGGGGACAGTGCTGGTGATACCCGGAGACGTCCCCGCCACAAGGCCATCCACCATAAGAAGGCTCATCGACATGCACATTTCCGGAGGGTACGCCGCAACCGTGCTGAGCATGGAGCTGGACGATCCGGCATCGTACGGCAGGATAGTGCGGGACGCATTCGGGGAATTCACCGATATAATAGAATACAAGGACGCAAGCGATGCCGTTAGGCAGGTCAGGGAAGTATCCACCGGCATAATCGCATTCGAATCGGAGGCGCTCCTGGATGCGCTCCGCTACATTGGAAACGATAACGCCCAGGGCGAGTACTATCTCACCGATGCGATTAAGGTCCTATACCAGGCGGGGCATCCCATCGGTGCGGTCGTGCTGGAAGATCCCGACGAGGGAATCGGAATCAACAGCAGGCAGGATCTCGCCGAAGCCCAGAGGATACTCGGTGCAAGGAAGCTTTCTGAGCTTATGGCGTCGGGCGTAACCGTAGTCTCCCCCTCCAACACTTTCGTGGAGGAGGAGGTGGAGGTGGGGCAGGACACCGTGCTGCATCCCTTCACCGTGCTTTACGGAAGGACCGTGATAGGCCCTGAATGCCAGATAGGCCCGGGCGCCACCATGGAGTCGTCGGAGGTCGGGCGCGGCTCTGAGGTATGCCATTCATACCTCAGGGACTGTAGAGTGGGACCGGCCTGCAAGGTGGGCCCCTACGCCTATATAAGGCCGGGCACCGTCCTGGGCGAGGGGTCCAAGGCCGGATCTTTCGTGGAGATAAAGAACTCGAACATAGGGGCGGGCTCCAAGGTCCCCCACCTTTCATACGTAGGCGATACGGACATGGGCTCGGGGGTCAACATCGGCTGCGGCACGGTCGTCTGCAACTACGATGGCTTCAGGAAGCACAGGACCGTCATAGAAGACGACGCGTTCGTTGGCTCCAACACAAACCTGGTGGCCCCCGTGAAGGTCGGGCGCGGCTCCTACATCGCGACGGGATCCACCGTCACCAAGGACGTGCCGGAGGGCGCGCTTGCGGTCGCAAGGGCGAGGCAGGAGAACAAGGAAGGCTGGGTTGAGCGCAAGAGAGGCCAGGTCAAGGCCGAGAAGGAAAGCCAGGGGGGAAGATAGGATGGTCGCATGCCACAGGAAGCTCAAGCTCATCACGGGGACGTCCAACACGCCGCTAGCGCAGGAGATATCCGACGCGCTGGGCACTCCGCTTGTAAAAAGCGCGGTGACCCGCTTCTCTGACGGTGAGATAAGGGTTCAGATCTTCGAGACCGTTAGGGGAGCCGACGTATTCATCATCCAGTCGCTCGGAAATCCCGTGCACGACAACCTGATGGAGATGCTCATCATGGCAGACGCCCTAAGGCGCGCCTCCGCCAGGTCCATCACCGCGGTCATACCCTATTACGGCTATGCAAGGCAGGACAGGAAGTCCTCCTCGAGGGAGCCCATCACGGCCAAGCTCATCGCGAACCTTCTCGTGACGGCGGGAATAACGAGGGTGCTCACCCTTGACCTTCATGCTCCTCAGATACAGGGCTTCTTCGACATCCCCGTTGATCACATGCAGGCGGCCCCCCTTCTTGCTGACTACATGAAGGACATCGGCCTTACCGGCTGCTCCGTTGTCTCTCCGGACGTCGGCGGCGTCTCGCGCGCAAGGGCGCTGGGCGAAAGGATAGGCGGCACGCTTGCCATAATCGACAAGAGGCGCCCCAGGCCCAACGTCTCAGAAGTCATGCACATAATAGGCGACGTGGAGGGAAAGCCCTGCGTGCTGGTGGACGACATAATCGACACGGCGGGGACCATGTGCCAGGCGGCCGACGCTCTCATAGCGGCCGGCGCAAGCGAGGTATATGCGCTATGCTCGCACGGGGTGCTCTCCGGTCCTGCCATCGAGCGCATAAACAACTCTAAGATCCAGCAGCTCATCATCACCAACAGCCTTCCAAGGGATAACTCGTCGCCGTGCGACAAGATCAAGGTGCTTTCGGTGGGCCGCATGATGGCAGAGGCCATAAGAAGGATCTACGAGGAGCTTTCGGTCTCAATCCTGTTCAACTAGGAGGCCCTGATGGGTAAGTGGCTTGTCGCGGGCCTCGGAAACCCCGGAAGCGCATATGAGACGACTAGGCATAACATGGGCTTCCTTGCGGCGGAGCTCATAGCCCGCCGCATGAAGGGGCGCTTCGTCAGGACCCGCTGGAACGCGTCCGCCGCTAAGTGCGAGTTCGCCGGAGAGCAGGTGCTGATCCTTAAGCCCCATTCCTTCATGAACCTCTCCGGAGGGCCCGTCGCTGCCGCCATGCGAGAGCTTGGCATAGACGCTTCGCGCCTGATCGTAGTCTACGACGACATGGACCTTGACCCCGGAAGAATCAGGATAAGGCCTTCCGGAAGCGCCGGTGGCCACAAGGGCATGAAGTCCATCATAGGTATCATAGGCACAGAGCAGTTCGCCAGGGTGAGAATCGGAATCGGCAGGCCCCCGGCATATGCCGAGACCATAGATTTCGTGCTTCAAAGGCCCGACAGGCAGGAGGCCAAGCTTCTCTCCGAGGGCATAGCCGCCGCTGCGGAGGCCGTCGAGGAGATAATCCTGGCGGGGCCCGCCGCGGCCGCCTCCAAGTTCAACGGGGCCGGGAAGCCCGGATCTGAGGAAGGCACGGCTTAGGGGCGACAGAAATAAGGCATCGGCGCTCGGCTTTTTTGATAAGGGACCATACGTCAGGGGATGCGAAACCGCCCCTGACGCCTGCGGCGTTTCATGCGGAGGATTCCAGATGAGCGCGCAGACGGCAGGCGAAACCCATTCGGACCAATAGGCAGGAGGGGAAATGTCCAAGCTTACAGATCTCATCAGATCGACGAAGGAGTTCACGGACCTGCTTGCCGCGGCGGGGCCCGCAAGAAGGGGCGCAAGGGTGCGCCTTACAGGCCTGTCCGGCTCCCAGAAGGCGTTCGCGCTGTCGGCGCTGGCCGAGGCTGAGGGCGGGCTTGCAGTCATGACCTTCAACCAGACGGAGGCAGATAGGCTCGCCTCCGACATGAGGGCGTTTCTGGGCGGCATGCTCCCGGTTTACGAGTTTCCTTTCAAGGACCTGCTTCCCTACGAGGAGGCTGCAGCTCCCATAGAGCTCACTGCAAGAAGAATCGCCGCGCTGTCTGGCCTTTCAAGAAGGGCGCCGGGCGTCTACGTTTTTGCCGCTCGGTCCGCCTCGTACAGGCTCATGCCCCCCGAGGACTTCCTCCCCCTGCACATCACACTTAAGCCCGGCATGAGCGTAGACCCGCTCGAGGTGATGGGGAAGCTCACTCACCTGGGGTATGAAAGGGTGGACAGGTGCGAGGCCGAGGCCCAGGCGAGCTTCAAGGGCGGAGTCCTCGACATATTCCCCGCCGGAGCGGAGCTTGCAGTAAGGGCGGAGTTCTTCGGAGACGACATAGAATCGCTGAGGAGCTTCGACCCTGAGACCCAGCGCTCGACGGGAAGGCTTCCTGAGGCCGTCATCGCCCCCGCAAGGGAGATGTGCGTCGATGCCGCGCGCCTGGATGACGGCATCGAGAAGATCGCCATGGCGCTTGATAAGGCGAGGCAGGATGCCGAAGGGTTCGAGGATCCGAAAGCAAGGCTCGCCTCGGTGGAAAGGCTCGCCGAAAGGGTCGGGCGCCACATCCAAAAGCTTAGGGAGCACGGCAGGTTCGACAACGACGAGCAGTACATCGGCTACTTCTTCGGAAAGCCCGCGTCGATACTGGACTATATCGGAGACACGCTGCTTGTCGCAGACGAGCCCGAAAGGGCGCACAACAGCCTCAGAGGATACGACCGCGACGCGTCAGAGACGTATGCATCTTTTGCGGAACAGGGGCTGGTGCTTCCCGGAAACATGGGGGCGCACCTGGGCGCAGGATACGTCGAGATGAGGGCCCAGGGGGCAAGGCGCATAGAGCTTACGGCGGCGCCCGCCCAGGAGGAAGGGCCTTTCGAGGCGGTCGAGGTCATGATGAGCATGAGGGAGCCGTCCTTCAAGTCGGGCGACTTCCCGGGCATGGTCAAGGAGGCGGACAAGTCCAGGAGGAAGGGCTTCGCCGTCGTAGTGGCGGCCTCCACGGCGGAGAGGGCCGAAAGGCTCAGGGCTGCATTTTTGGACGAGGGGGCACCCGTGCTCAGGCAGGACTGGGATAGGCTCGAACCTGCCCGCGGCACCATAAGGGTCACCGTCGCCGACATCTCCTCGGGCTTCATCTCAAACCCCGCAAGGCTGGTGCTTCTGACCGACACGGAGTTCTTCGGCGCGGCTAAGAAGAGGAAGAGCTACAGGCAGTTCGCCGAAGGGTCGAAAATATCCAGCTACAAGGACCTTTCGCCGGGCGACTTCGTCGTCCACAGGGACCACGGCATAGGAAGGTATCTGGACATGAAGCCTATGGAGTCGCTGGGCGTGATACGCGACTACATGTCAGTGGAATATGCCGGCGGAAGTATGGTCTACATACCGGTCGAGCAGGTAAGCGTGCTCCAGAAGTACATAGGAAGCGAGGATTCGGCCCCCAAGCTAAACAAGCTGGGCGGGATAGAGTGGGCGAAGGCTAGGACCCGCGCCGGCAAGGCAGTAATGGAGATCGCCGAGGAGCTGGTGCGGCTCTATGCGGCAAGGCTCTCCGTTAGCGCGAAGCCCTGCGGGCCGGACGGCCCGTGGCAGGCGGCGTTCGAGGACCGATTCCCATACGACGAGACGGAAGACCAGATGGAGGCCGTCAGAGCCGCGAAGCTCGACCTGGAGAAGGACCATCCTATGGACAGGCTCGTCTGCGGGGATGTAGGGTTCGGCAAGACCGAGGTGGCGTTAAGGGCCGCCTTCAAGGTTGCGGCGGAAGGAAGGCAGGTGGCGGTCCTTGCGCCGACCACCATACTCTCCTACCAGCATTTCAACACATTCAAGGAGCGCTTCGAGGGATTCCCGGTGAGAGTGGCCCTCCTTTCAAGGCTCACGAAGCCCGAGGAGGAGAAGAAGATCCTGAAGGAGCTGGAAAGCGGCCTTGTGGACATCGCGGTTGGAACGCACAGGCTCCTTTCGAAGGACGTCAAGTTCAGGGATCTCGGGCTTCTTGTGGTGGACGAGGAGCAGAGGTTCGGCGTGGAGCAGAAGGAGCGCCTCAAGATGATGCGCACCGACGTCCACGTGCTCACCCTTACGGCGACTCCCATACCCAGGACCATGCACATGTCGATGGTGGGGGCAAGGGACATGAGCCTTATTGGCACCCCTCCCGAAAACAGGTTCCCCATAAGGACCTACGTCACCGAGCACGACGACAAGATGCTGAGGGAAGCGATACTAAGGGAGATAGACCGCGGCGGCCAGGTATTCTACGTTCATAACAGGGTCCGAAACATAAACATGGTCGCCGAGGAACTGGCGGGGCTCGTCCCCGAGGCGAGGATAGACGTGGCGCACGGGCAGATGAACGAGGAGAGGCTCGAGGGGCTCATAATGAGCTTCCTGAGGCACGAGTTCGACGTCCTGGTCTGCACCACGATAATCGAGGCCGGCATAGACATGCCCAACGTGAACACGCTCATCGTAAACGATTCGGAGAGGTTCGGCCTCGCCCAGCTCTACCAGCTAAGAGGAAGGGTCGGCCGCTCAAGCAGGGTGGCCTACGCGTATCTCACCTACAAGAGGGACAACATCCTGTCGGAGGCGGCGGACAAGCGACTTGCCGCCATCAGGGAGTTCTCCAACCTGGGCTCCGGCTACCGCATCGCCATGAGGGACCTTGAGATAAGAGGCGCGGGCAACCTCCTCGGCCACGAGCAGTCCGGCCACATCTCCTCGGTGGGCTTCGAGATGTACTCCGCCATGCTCGAGGAGGCGGTAAGGGAGCTTAAGGGCGAGCAGCCCGCCTACGTGCCTGCCCCGATTACCATCGACCTGCCGTTTAGCGCCTACATACCCTCAAGCTACATACCAGACCAGGCCGAGAAGATCGAAGCCTACAGGAAGGTAAACGCGGTGCTTATAAGGCAGGATGCCCTGGAGCTTGCCGAGGAGCTGGCGGACCGATTCGGAAGGCTGCCTAAGGAGGTGGCGAACCTCATCGCTGTGGCCGAGATAAAGGCAATGGCGCGGGAAGTGGATGTGGCAAGCATAGGCATCGAGGCTGAGGACAGGTCGGGAGAGGCCATGATAGCCGTGAGGTTCGCGGAAGGGAAGAGCTTCCAGAACCTTGCGGACGGGGAGAGGATAACGAGGCTGTTTCCGGGCCTCATGCCAGTGCCCGTATCAAGGACCGCCCCGCTTCTTATGAGATACAGGGAGCTTGATGCGCCTGCCATCGCGGACAACCTAAGAAGGCTCATGGGGGAGATAGCCCGCACCAGGCTCCGCGACAGGATCTTCCACGACAGGCTCGAGGCAGGGGAGAGGCTGGAAATCGCGGCAAGCAAGGCGATTGCCGAATCCGGCATCGTCATACCGGAGGGGATGCCAGAAGACCGCGGGCAGAGGAAGCAGAGGCAGGGCCCCCCGCCAAGGCCGATCCGCTACGACGAGGAGCCGATGAGGCCCATCGGGCAGGTGAAGCCACCGGAGCTATACAACAGGAAGCTTGCCATTGCAGGCAAGAGGCCGTCTGACAAGGATGCATCGGGTAAGAAGGAAGGAAAATAGGCGGAGCGCCATGATAAGGGCATCCGCCGATTAATGAACGGAGATGTACATGGCTAAGGGAAGAATAAGGATAGCGGGGATGGGGCCTGGGCCTGTGAACATGCTGCCTCCAGCGGTGATGGAGGAGATAAACGGATGCGACAGGGTATTGCTGAGGACATCAAGGCATCCTGCTGCAGCGCTTTTCATGGGACTTATGGGGCTTGAGAGCTTAGATTCTGTGTATGACAGCGCGGAAAGCTTCGATGCCGCATACGAGTTGATGGCGGAAAGGGTGGTGGCGGAGGCGGAGGCGGGCCTGGACGTGGCATACGTCGTCCCGGGAAGCCCCTCTGCCGGCGAGGTCACGGTCGGGCTTGTGATGAGGAAGGCAGAGGCGCTCGGAATTCCGGTGAGGACGGTGCAGGGGATGAGCTTCATAGACGCATGCTGCCTTGCGGCGGGATGCGACAGCCTTGTAGACGGAATCGCCGTGATAGGAGCCTTCAGGCTGGATAAGCAGTGGCCCGAATCCTCAACCGGAAGGAGAGCGCCCTATCCGATCCCGCTTCTAATCGGTGAAGTCTACGACAGGATGATGGCCGGCGAGGTGAAGCTTGCCATCGCCGAAGCCTACGGTGACGAGCATGAGGTGAAGGTCATAACCGCAGCGGGCGATATGGCATCCATGTCTGTAAGGAAGGTCCCTGCCTACATGCTGGACAGGTTGGAGGGGCTGGACCACCTGACGTCGGTCTTCGTGCCGGTCGCGGCAGACGGGGACAGGGCGCGCCCGAGCGGCTGGCCCGCAGACAGGATAGTCGAGATCATGGCAAGGCTCAGAGGAGACGACGGCTGCCCCTGGGACAGGAAGCAGGACCTTCAGAGCTTAAGGCCCTATGTGCTTGAGGAGGCCTATGAGGTGGCCGAGGCGATAGACGAGAAGGACATGGACCACCTTTGCGAGGAGCTGGGAGACCTTCTCCTTCAAGTCGTCTTCCAGGCGAGAATCGCCCAGGAGGACGGCTACTTCGACTTCCTGGACGTGGTGGACGCCATATCCGAGAAGCTCATAAGGCGACATCCGCACATCTTCGCGGACGTCAAGGCGGACACGGCGGAGAAGGTGCTCAGAAACTGGGAGTACATAAAACAGCAGGAGAAGGCCGACAAGGCGGCAAAGCGGGGAGCGGCCCCAGATGGCGAGGACAGCCCTTCTCTTCTAGATGGCATCGCAAACGCGCTGCCCGCCCTGTGGTACTCCTCAAAGATGCAGGACAAGGCCGCAAGGGTGGGATTCGACTGGAAGAGCCCCGAGCAGGCGATGGCCAAGGTGTTTGAGGAGACCGAGGAGGTCAGGGAGGCCCTCTCAGGCTCCAAGGAGGAGCTGGAAGAGGAGCTAGGCGACCTGCTGTTCGCGGTAGTCAACGTGGCAAGGCTGGCCAAGGTGGACGCGGAGGCTGCGATGAAGAAGACGGCCGGAAAGTTCAGAAGGCGCTTCATGTACATCGAGGCGAAAGTGGCCGCGATGGGAGAGCGCATGGAGGACATGGGACTTGAAAGGCTGGATGCGCTCTGGAACGAGGCGAAGGCGGCGGGGATATAGGCCCCGGGGAGACGAGTTTACAAAAGGGCGCCAATAGCAGGCAATATGAGCGGGGACAGGCCGGAAAAGCCTGTCCCCGTCCTCTATAAGCGCATGAAATGCCTCTAGGCTACATTGCCAGGTTCCGCCTGCTGAAAATCATGATACCCGAAACATACGCGGCAATCGCGATTGCGATGAGGACGACTCCCTGCAGAGCGACGGACGATCCGCCCATGATCTTATCGGCGTCGTAAAGTGAGAAGATCGTGAGGTTTCTCAGCCAGGCCAGCCTGTCTCCGACGTTTGCGAGCATATGGACCACGTAGAAGCCAAGAGGGATCCCGGTGCCAAGGGCTGAGGACACCTTCGCCTCGTCAAACGAGCAGGAGCACAGGAAACATATGCCGGAGATCGCCAAAAACAGGAAGAACGCATTGTAGTTGAGCTTGACGTACTTGTCCAATTCCAGAAGCCCGGGGAAGCTGGCCTCGCAGAAGACGAAGCCTCCCAGCGTTACGACCCCGAAAAGCAGCAAGAGGCTTAGGATCGTGAACAGGGCCTGCGTGAAAGCTATATCGGACCTTCTTTTGGGGCAGGCCAGCAGGTATGCCATAGAGCCCCTGTCCACGTACTTCGAGATGAGCCTTCCGGACATCATCATGCAGTAGATCATCGGGAACATGAGGATTATGAAGCCATAGTAGTAGCTGGCCATGAACTCCGTCAGGGTGCTGCCCAGGTCATCGAAGCCCATCGCGGAGATGAGCTGCCTCGGCATTGCCGACAGAAGGTCGTTCATCGCGTCCATGCTGGCCGGGTCGTACATCATCGAGATGACGGACATGTACATCAGCATTATCGAAAGCATCACGATGAAAAGGAACCAGTTCGACTTAACATCATGCTTGAGAAGGGCCTTAATCATTTGCGGAGCCCTCCTTACCATAGTATTTGAGGAAGGCGTCCTCCAGGCTCTTCGTCCCGGGGTACAGCCCCCTGATGTCGCACTGCGCAAGCGCCCTAAGAAGCGCGTTATAGTCCTTCCCCACCACTATCTCCGCCTGGCCGTGCCTGCTCGAAGCTATCTCAACTCCAAGAGAGGAAAGCCTCACAAGGTCCGCCGGGTCATTGAAAAGGACTATGTAGCTGCTTCGCTGCTCGGCTTTGAGCTTGGCTATCTCCTCAATGGCGGCGAGCCTGCCCTCCTTCAATATAGCTGCCCTGTCGCAGGTCCGGTCGACCTCCTCGAAGTTGTGCGAGGACATGAGGAAGGTCTTGCCCCTCTTCTTCTCCTCCAGCACAAGGCCTATGAACATGCTCTGCATCAGCGGGTCGAGCCCGCTGGTCGGCTCGTCGAGGATATAGGTTTCGGGGTCGTGCATGAAGGCCGCGACGATTGCGATCTTCTGCTTGGTCCCCTTCGACATCCTCCTTATGCTCTGCTTCATATCAAGGTTGAGCATTGAGGCCAGCTCCGCGGCCCTTCCCATGTCCCGCCTTCCGCGCATCTCCATCAAAAACCTCAAAAAGGATGCGCCGCTCATCTCGTCGAACAAGGATATCTCCCCGGGGAGAAACCCCAGAGCCTCCTTGATCTTTGCGGCATCCTTCCAGCAGTCCATGCCGTTTATGGAGCAGGTGCCTGCAGCCGGCCTCATGAAGCCCATCAGAAGCCTGATGGTAGTGGTCTTGCCTGAGCCGTTGGGCCCGAGGTAACCGAAAGCCTCACCTCTTCTGACGGAGAAACTGAGGTCGAACACCCCTTTCCCGCCCTTATAAGCCATAGAAAGGCCGCTAGCTTCGATCATAAGCTCACCTCCGGAACAAAGCTTCATCCACAAGCGTATTCTACATCCGTTATGGCGGCAGGGGCTCAAGATTCGCACGGCGCATGCGGATGCAACTTATGATGGTAAATGGTGGCGCCCGGCGCGTTATAATAATAAGACAGGCGGTATGGCATAGGGGCCGGGAAGCGGTAACGGCCCGCGGGAGGCAGGATGTTGTTCGCAAAGGGCAGGGATAAAAGGGCGCAGAGGGCAAGCTACAGCGCGGTGGCGAAGGGCCGCCCTGCTATGGCCGCGATAAGTGCCGTCGGGCATTTCCTTGCAGCCCCTTTCATCATGCTGGCCGCGATATTCGCCTCCGCCGTGGTGCCCGCAAGAAGGCATGTCGTATCGGTGATCCTGATGCTTATGCTCGCAGCCGGCTTCTCGTGGGCCGGAAGCAGCGTTGTGGACGGCTGGATGGACAAGAACCTGGGCGCGCTGGGAAGGTATGACGAGGCGCTCATCGAAGTAAGGGACATCCCCTTCTCCGATGTGATCAACCTTGAGGCGATAAGAGCCGGCGTGGATCCCGCGCTAGTCGCGGCGATGATCTCACAGCAGAGCGCCTGGCAGGCCGAGAACATCTCATGGAGGGGAGGAAGGGGCCTTATGAACGTAACGCCCTCGGTGTGGCGCCAGTTCAACCCCAATGCCTCCTGCACAGGGGAGCATGCGCCTCCGAAATGCAGCGCGGACTGCATCTACGACGTGGAGGACAACATAAGGACGGGCGCCTCCTATCTTCGCAACATCATCGACATGTACGGAGGAAGGGTCACACTGGCGCTTGCCGCCTACGCAAGCGGCATAGACTATGTCGAGGCGTATGAGGCTTCAGGCGCGACGGGGGAGCCGCCCGCACCGGCATTCAGCGAATATTACGGCACATTGAGGCAGGTGCTGACCTTCTGGCGCGAGGCTAGGTCCAGAAGCGGTTCGGACGACGTGGCCGCGGCACTAAGGCTCATGAGCATAAGAAGGATCTCAGGATTTGTGGCGCTCGGGCTTGCAGCGCTGCTTCTGATCTGGTCGGCTGTAAGATACAGGCGGGAGGCGTAAACTTAGGTGGCAGATCCGAAGGCGAGGTTGAAATGGGAGAAGGCGGGTTATGCGATAAGCATAGCCGTCATAGTCATATGCCTGGCCGGTATAACCATATCCTCGATGTGGAGGCTCTCCCAGATAAGAAGGGAGACGGCGGCCCTTGAGCTTGAGCTCGCCTACTGGCAGGACAAGCTGGAGAGCATCGAAGAGCAGATAAGACTCGCCACCGAGGATGAGACCATAGAGAGGATCGCCAGGGAGAAGCTGGGGCTTGTCATGCCCGGAGAGACGGTCTACCTGCCCAAGTCGGAGGACGACCTATAGGATGTATCGAAACTTTTACCGAGCCTTGTTTGACTGCTTGCATAGCTTGAAGTATAATTTTTTGCAATACGCATAATTATTATCCCACTGGAGGACTCGCTGCATGGTTCCTGCCGTAGGTGAAGTGTTAAGTGGTAAGGTAACGGGCATTACGAAGTTCGGCGCCTTCGTGGATATCGGAAACGGACGCACCGGAATGGTGCATATTTCCGAGATAGCGGACGAATACATAAACGAGATTACCGACCACGTGCACATCGGCGACTTAGTCAACGTCGCGGTCATCACCATAAACGGCGATAAGATCGGCCTGTCCATCAAGCAGACGCTGCCGAGCTACGTGGCAAGGCAGGAGGCAAGGAACAGGGCAAGGGATGCGGCCTCCGCGCAGAACTTCGAGGACAAGCTGGCCAAGTTCATGAAGGACAGCGACGAGAGGCACTCGGACCTGAGAAAAAGCCAGGACTCGAAAAGGGGCGGCCGCGGCAGCCGAGGAAGCAGGATGTTCTAGAAGCGGGGCGCCAAAAAGGCGCCCCTTCTTTTTTGGAGGATGCATGGCCGGGGGAATGGAATGCGACAGCTACATATGCGGCGCAGGGGCGGATGCGGAAGTCGCCGAAAGGCAGCTCGGCAGGGCGCCGGAAGGGATGCTGGGGACGTCCGCCAGATGCTCGTACGGAGCTCCGATGGCGCTTCTGTGCGCGCCGATAGTGGCAAGGATCTCAAAGGGGACTAAGCGCGCAAGCAAGGCCGAACCCTTCCCCACTCTGTATTGGCTCACCTGCCCTTATCTCAAGGAGCGTGTGGGGAGGCTCGAGGGGGGCCAGGCCTTTCTGGACATCAGAAGGATGATAGCCGAGGACAACTCCTTCGATTCGAGGCTCAAGGCAGCATCCGAGGATTACCGGGGCCGAAGGAGGAGACTTTACGGGGAGCTGCCCATAGAGCTTAGATCTGCGGTAAGCGAGAGGGCCACGCAGGACCTTCTGTCCTCAGGCCCGGGCGGCGTGAAGGACTACAGGAACATAAAGTGCCTTCATATCCACCTTGCCAACTTCGTATCAGGCATGGATGACCCCGTCGGGGAGGAAACGGCAAGGCTCATCTCCGGCATGCAGGACTGAAGAAGAAGGATGCCCCGTCATGAGGCATCCCCGTCAGATTGATCAATATGAGTGAGATGAGAAGGGCGCCCTTTGGATGCCCTTCTTCGCTGTCCCTATCTGTCCAGCACCTTCACTATCTCGTAATCCGTGCTTCCGATGCCCATCTCGGCAGCCCTTGTAAGCTGCACCCTCCAGTCGGATCCTGGGGCTACGCGCGCGAACTTGTCATCACCGCAGCACAAGCCATGCGCCACGCTTCCATGCTCGCCTGCCGCCTCGTTCACCATGTCTGCGGCCGCCATGTCTATGGCGACGGGGTCCGTCGAGGCCATGATCCCCAGGTCGGGGACTATGGGCACATCGTTGTTGCCGAAGCAGTCGCACTGCGGGCTGACATTGAGGATGACGTTGAAGAAGACGGCCTTGCCGGCCTTCCCGCTCAGAGCCCCTTTCGCATACTCCGCCATCTTCCTCTGGAGTGCGGTGGCGCTGTCGTCCCAGCTGAACTTTATCGTCCTTACGGGGCACATGGCGAGGCAATCGCCGCAGCCTATGCACTTGTCCCTGTCTATCCATGCCTTGTGCCCGTCCGTGAAGAAGATGGCGTCCGCCGGGCAGTGCTTCGCGCACCTGGCGCAGCCGGTGCAGCCCTCCTGCCTTACCATGGGTTTCACATGCGAGTGCTGCATGAGCTTGCCCGCCCTGGAGGCGCAGCCCATGCCCAGGTTCTTTATAGTGCCGCCAACTCCGGTCGAAGTATGGCCCTTGAAGTGGGATATCACTACGAGCGCCGTGGAATGGTATATTGACGAGGCGATCTTAGCCTCCTTGACGTCATTCCCCTTTACCTGGACTGAGACGTAGTCTCCTCCCATAAGGCCGTCGCCCACTATGAAAGGGGCGCCTGCAGTCTCAAGGGTGAAGCCGTTAAGGCTTGCATTTATGTGATGACCGACTGCGTTGTTCCTCTGGCCGCTGTAGAGCGTGCTTGTGTCGGTCAGAAAAGGATGCGCTCCCACGGACTTGACCTTATCCACCACCCGCCTTACGAGCTGCGGCGATACGAAGCTTAGGTTCCCGTACTCTCCGACATGCAGCTTTATCGCCGTGAAATCGCCTTTTACAAGCATCTTCCTTAAGCCGACCGCTTCACAGAGCCCGTCCATCTTGTCCAGAAGGTTAACATCGGGATTGGTCCTTGCGCTTGAGAAATAGACCTTGCTTGACATCCGCTTACCCCCGAAATCAAAAAATCGCATCTAGTGGGAAGGTTATAAGGAGATTATAGCAAATATAAGACTTGATAAAGGCAACGTGCGGCCCTGCCATACCTTCGGGAGGAAGACGGCCGGCTGCGGGGAGGTAGAGATGAGAAGGATACTGATAGCAGCAGCTATAGCGGCACTTGGGGCGATGATGCTTGCAATGCCGGCCCAGGCGGCGCTTCCGGGTCAGTTCTCGCTTAGCGCAAACGGTGGTTATATGTTCACCTACGGCGAGCTTGAGCTTGAATACAAGGAGGGCGTGGGTGCGATAGGGCTCAATGTGGGCTCCAACGGCCTTCTTCTGGAGGTTGGCGTCCCCATCAAGTACTTCATACCCATGAGCAACACGCTCAGCTTCTATGTGGGAGTGAACCCGGCCGCGCTCATATACTTCGCGGGACCCACCGTGGAGTTCGGCATAAAGACCGGCCCGGGCATCGAGTTCAGGTCCGGGATGCTGAAGCTTGCAGCCGAGATCGGCTACAGCTATTCGGCGAGCACGAGCCACGGCTTCTACGCCAAGGGCGGCGTAGGAATCGCTTTCTAGCGGAAAGCCAAATCCAACAAACACAAATATGGGAGGTATCAGCAATGAGAAGGTCAGTCCTTACGGCAGTCCTGGCAGCAGCGATCGTCCTGATGGCGGCATCCGCCTCGCTTGCCCAGAATCAGATCACATTGGGAGCAAACGGAGGCTACACGTTCTCGTGGGCGGAGCTTGAGCTAGAGTACAAGACTAACGACCTCGGCTTCGGCGCCCAGTTCGGCTTCGGATACGGAAGAGTCGAGATTGCCGGCTTCGGCAGGTATTACTTCCCGTTAAACGAGCTCATCAACCTTGCGCCCGAGTATGAGCTTAACCTTATGCAGGCGTCACCCCTTCGGTGCTTTTGGACTTTATACCAGTCTTTGAGGCGGGCTTCGGCCTCAAGGTGGGCCCCGGCATCGACTTCAGGTGGGATCATCTGAGAGTAGGAGTCGAGTTGGGTTACAGGTTCGACACGATTTATACAATAACACATGACTTCTATACCAAAGCGGGAATCGGCTACAGGTTCTAGAGGCTAAGCCGCAATAGGCGCGGGGCCGACGGCATCCGCGCCTATCATCATATGGAGGTATGGCATGAGGAAGACGCTTGTTATGTTAATTGTCGTCATGGCAGTCGCGCTAGTTTCCATCGGGGTATCCGCAGCCGTACCAGGCGAGTTCACGCTGAGCCTGGGCGGAGGATATCCGATAACCCTCGGAGAGCTTGAACTCGAATACAAGAACGGCCCTTGGGCAGGTGGAATTCACACCACATTCGTGGGATCTGGCATAGAGATGGGCATGTTGGGAAGGTACTACGTACCACTTGGCAAGGGCTTCGATTTCTATGCCGCGCTGAACCCGTCAATGGTAGTCCTTTTCGCAGGAGGGGTAAGGGGGATAATCAAGGCTGGCCCCGGCTTCGATTTCAGATGGCAGCACTTGAGGGTAGGGATAGAAGGCGGCATATTCTACATATTCGGGTCGAGCAGCCCAATGGGATATGGGAAGGCCAGCATAGGGTATATATTCTAGTATAAAGCCACGTGAATTGAGCTTACCGACAGTGGCAAGGAGTAGTCCCGCCGGAACGAAGGCGGGACTTTGATTCATATCAGCCCGGATTCTATTCCTCCTTAGGCATCTTGCAAAGGTACAGATATTCGTTTATAAGAAGAGAGACATTCTCTTTTGTATGAGACTGAACGAATGCCCGGCATCAACGGCTACATCTCCATACAGGAAGCGTCCTGCAAGTGGGCGTGTCGGAGCGCGCATCGCACAATATTGCGCGGCGGGGCGCATCCCTGGCTTGACCCGCTCCGGGCGTTGTTGGCGATTCCCGATGACGCCGAAAAGCCGACGGACCCGCGTAATAATACCGAGAAACGGAGGCGAGCTGACTTGCTGCGAATTGCTGTCTGCGACGATATGGACGCAGAGCTTCGGCGTATTGTTGAGCTTGTAGATGAGTATCTAACCACGCGCAGCATATGCGCTGAGCTGCGGGAATTTTCTCATCCGGACGCGCTGCTGACAGCCTGCGAGAAGGAGAGCTATCATATTTTCCTGCTGGATATGGTCATGCCCATGGTCAGCGGCTTGGAATTGGGTCGGGAGATACGCCGCATAGGCACCGATGCGCAGATCATATACATCACCACCGAGCCAGGTTTTGCGCTGGACGCTTATGCGGTTAACCCCCTGCACTATCTGATAAAGCCCGTGGACAAGGTGGCACTATTTGCTGTCCTGGATTTGGCGGCAGAGAAAGTGGGCTACGGCAAAGAAGCCACCATCACCGTAAAGACCAGAGATGGACTGCGCACTATATCGACCGATAAGATTGCTCTGTGCAAGTATAGCCGCCACGCCGTTATCTATACGCTCATCAACAAGGAGACGGTAGAGACGACCACCATTGCCGGCAGCTTTTCTGAGCATATCGCCCTACTGCTTCAAGATAGGCGGTTCATTCAGCCGCATGCCGCCTATGCTGTCAACATGAGCCTCGTGGAAAGGCTGGATAAAGACGGCTTCACCCTCAAGAGCGGCTCTTTTGTGCCGGTGTCCGGCAAGCAGTACACGGCTGTGCGTAACGCCTACATGAGCTATCGGCTTGGGGGGGCATGACGATGCAGCTATACGATATACTCCGTGCCCTTGTTACAAACGCCATGCTGGTCGGGCTGCTGTTCACGCTGGCGCGGCCGAAAGCCCGAAAGCGTACGCTGTGGATAACGCTGATCGCCATCGTGATTGTGAACTTGGCGCTGAATATGTTTTTCTATCTGCGCGGCGACTATACCACGCTGGCAGCGTTGGATATCGTTTTTTTCATTCTAGTGGGTGTGGCCACAAAACCGATGTTTAGGGAAACGCTGATGCAGTGGTTATTCAACTGCTTCACAGTCATGAATATCTACGCTATAACTGTGGTCATAAGTTATTTTCTCTCTGACTATCTCCCTTATCCGGTTTATGCAAATACTGCATTGAGAGCGCTCATGTTTTCTGCTGCCATCTTGCTTTTCCGTAAGCGCCTGCGCCCTCTCTACCGCCAGGCGGCGGATAATTGGAGCGTCTACCTGTTCGTAGCCGCCGCACTCTTTGCCAACTTTGCATATTACTTCGTTTTCGGAGACGATGTGAAGCAGACACTGACGGATGGATTTGTTCCGCTTATGCTGCTTATGCTTTTAACGGTGCTAATGTATCTTGCCATCTTCCTCTCCTTGAGGAAAACACTGCGGGAGGCGGCGCTGCGGGTAGAGAATCTGAAAATCCAGTCCGACCGGGAGCTTACCCGTCAGCGTCTAGCACTGATGGACAAGGCGGTGCGGCAGATGAGCATAGTGCAGCATGACCGCCGCCACTTCAACAACACACTGCTCTCCTTGTTGCATGAGGGGAATACGGACAAGGCCGCCGAGCTGATCCACCGGCAGAGCGAGGCGCTTCCGCAGAAGCCGCGCAGCTATTGCCGCAACGTGCCGGTGAACGCCGCTGTCTCCTATTACGCAGAGCTGGCCAGTCAGCAGGGCATAAGATGCCACCTGCGTCTGGATATCCCAGAGAAGCTCTCTATTGACGATCTTCAGCTTGCGATGGCGGTCTCTAACCTGATGGAAAACAGCATAACAGCCGTTGCCGCCCTGCCCGCCGAAAAACGGGAGCTGCGTTTCACCGCGGTCAGCGCCGGCCAGCTAATCCTTGAACTGGCCAATCTCTACGAGGGCGAGGTGATCCTGGACGAAAAGGGCCTGCCAGTTTCCGCAAAGGAAGGTCACGGCAAGGGCAGCCAGAGCGTTTCGGACTTTGTAAGCAAGTGCGGCGGCGAGCTGGTCTATGAAACAGCGGGCGGCGTTTTCAAAGTGCGCATGATGGTGTGACGAAAAGGCAACCTCCATTAGTAATGGGAACTCTCACGAAAACCACAACATTGAGCACAAAAACACGCCTTTTAAGTAGAATAAGGCAGCTCACTTAACTTTGGCGCTATCCTTTCATAGGGAAAGACCAAATTGAAAGGAGCAATCACCCATGAGAAGAATCAAAGGATTGGCGGCTATGTTTATCGCAATCGCCATGATGCTGTCCTTCAGCGTTGGCGCGGCTCAGACCGGAACGAGACCAGAAACGCAGGACGAGCCGAGGCCTTTGTGGGAGGCAGGCAGCGAGCGGAACAAAATAGTTATCATCAGCGATATCCACCTCGGCATCGAGGACGATTACACCGAGACTTTGGCAAACCGCCCGCCGCTCGTCGAATTCCTGCAGCGGCTGCAATACACTAAGGACGTTCGAGAGCTGGTCATAGCGGGCGATTTCCTGGACGAATGGTATTTGCCTGTCTATTACCCATCCTATACGGACCAGGCAAAGTTCTATAGAGACGTTATTGCCAACAACCAAACTGTGATAGATGAACTGAATAATGTCACCGACTGCGGAATAAACCTCGTCTATGTAATCGGAAACCACGATATGACGCTGGAGGCGGAGGTTCTGCAGGAAGCCATACCCAAGATCAAGCAGACGAGAGACGCCGAGGGGCTCGGCTACTACTACACAGGAGACAGGCACGAAATCGCCATCGAGCACGGCCACCGCTACGACGTGTTCTCCGCACCGGATACCCTCTCCAATGCAGAGTTGTGCGGAAACGATGACACCATATTCCCCGCCGGATACTTCTATGCCAGGTACGCCGCCACATGGGTCCTTGAGGGCCGCCCAAAAGTGGCGAAGAACCTGCCTGTTGTTACGACCGTGCCGAAACAAACCGATACCGACCAGTACGGAGCATACATCTACCATTCAATCCTGAAAAGCATCTCAGAGAAGATAACACCCAAGGAGGGTCTGGGAGAGAAGATATTTGACATTCGCATCGCGGGCTTCGACGACGCCTATTCCTATCTCGATTTCTACCCCGGTGAACAGGAGGACGGCACAATCTCAGCACCGGTGCTATTCCGTAACATCCAGCGCACATGGGATGAGCGTCAGGAGATAAATAACGTCAATGTGAAAACTACTTTTATAGAGGCGGTATCCGGCACGCTGGACTGGAGCTATTTCGCGCGGCAGGCCAAGGCGCAGTATCTGGATAACCCGGACGAGAACGTAGACATCGTAGTGTTCGGACATACTCATGTGCCCACGCTTCAAGATCTCGGAAATGGGTCTTTCTATGTCAATAGCGGAACATGGGTTGACCACAACACGACATACCCCGACGCAACGCGCACGTTTGTTGTGATCAAGACCGGCGAGAAGGACGAGATCAAGCTGTTCAGCTATGAGGAATCCGGAGAGCTATGGGACATCAGTGTGCGCGTAAGCAAAGAATAGGGCCATTATTCGAAGGGAGCGATTATAATGGATAAGCCTTCGAGGCGACGGGAGGATATGGCATTGAACGCTCCCAACTCGGGCGGCAATGTCTGGCCGAAACAGACTTGCACCGTTTTCACAGCGCGCGGCGGTGCTGCAGAAAGAACTTGTTGGTACTGCATCTATGCAGACTTTCATTTGGACAAGCCACGGGCGCTGGATGTGGGCATCTGCAACTGGCCGGATAAACCGGAAGCGCGGGCATGAGATGATTCTTGCGGCAAATGAAACCATAGGAGAGAATGAAGGCATTTCGAGTAATCGAAAGCGCATGTAAAGAGGATGGCGCCGTTTCGGTGGGAATCGCTGGTGTTCAACGGTCAAATGTCACAGCGCTAAGCATAAAATCTCAAACGCCTTATATAAAGGCTTTTAACAAGACGAGAGAACGCTAATGTTGACGCTCATTGAATCAATGTTAGCGTTCTAATATTGCAAAAGGCTGATGATCTTGATGCAGTGTTCATTGCCAGATGAATCGTTAACGGAGGGACACCACATCATCAATACCGAAGCACCCGGGTTTCATTTTCCTCCAATTATTCTTCAACAGATTCATAATCCATCCTTGCTTAAAGAGCAAATCGGGCATTGCCAATCATCAAGGACATCTTCATACGCAGTAACAGGCGCGATCCCACCATCGGGATCGACGATTTCCGGTTCATATGCACCTACAGGGAAAACAACGTTTTTACAGGTTTTATCTTAACCTCCTTTGTCATCTATAGACATTTCATTTCACGTTAAAAGCTTCTGCCCATGCATCAATTGAGGCGTGCAGTTTCTCATGGACACCATATCCTATGACACCCTCTTCATACTGCTCGAATTGTTCAAACATAAGGCTCTGTGATTGTTCGTCAAGCACTTTATCCGCCATCATGAAAAGCACGTTGTTTTCCTTGTCTATATGTATGCGCAGCAGGTCGCGGTAATGAATCGCAGCGCGGTTAAAACCACTGATGTCCTGATCTTCCACGCTTTCAGCCATCTGTGCAATGTAGTCTCTACCTTGAGCATGTTCTTGCAGCATTAAGCCGACTGGTCCACCCTCATTAGCGCTTCCTTTATTAACCAGTTCTTTGAACAGATAGTTCTCTTCCTTGCCATGGTGGCATTTATCCGCAAATATCTTGAGGAAATAGACCACCTCGCCGTAATAACGAAGCACGGTTTCAGCATCGTGCCTTTTAGAGCCGATCATTTTGTCTATTATCTGCAGAACATAAAGAATTGCCTCGTGTTCCTTCCGAAGGTCTTGTGTGGCTTTTCCCATTACAAAATCCCCCCTATTAAACTCATTGGAACATTTAGTGAAGCATGTCCTCCAGTTTCTCAGAGCACGCCGTCAAGTAATTGCACTATCTGCTCTGCGCCAATTTCCGTTCTTGTTTATTGCGGTACATTGCCTGGTCTGCAGCCGCAAAGAAAGAATTTCTTGTATCATCATTTTTAAATACGGAATAACCCATGCTGGGCTGCAGAAGATAACCAAGCATGCGCCTGCTATTATTATCTTTAGCTGCGGACGATATATCGTTCATCAATTTTATGATTTCCTCGGTTTTAGTCCGCTCTCCCAATACGACGAACTCATCGCCCCCCATTCTGGCAATAAAATCATCGCTGCCCTTACAAACATTTCGAAGCAGCTCCGACATCTCTATAAGAGCATTGTCCCCGACTGCGTGGCCATGTTCGTCATTGATCTTCTTAAAGTCATCCAAATCGATCATAATCGCAAAAAACAGGTGCTCTTTTTTACGCAACTTCATTCTTCTTAGAAAATGCTCATCAAGCCGGCGTCGGTTATACAGGCCTGTTAGATGGTCGGTTGATATTTCGCCGTTCTGAATATTTATATAAATGCTTGCAAATGCGATCATTGCACAAACCCAGATAATAGAAACGCCAAAAAACATGATTTGTATGACAGAAGCTGCAATGATACCAATAGGGAAGATTACCAAGTGGATATTTACGTTCTTATTCTCTTCCCAACCGTTAAGAAGGACATCCCTCAACGACATCCCAAAGGAGATTGCCAAATAGAGCAGCGCGACAAAAGCCATGACCCAGAAGTACTGCCCTCTCATATAGTTGTTATTAGCATCTATAATAAACAGCCAACCTGTAAAAGGGCTTAAAAGGCTCAAAACGGTGCTTATTGCGCACGGGATTACATAGAGGCGGGTGCGTCTCAGCAGCCCATTCCTGCTTTCGTTTATTTTATAGTCAGTATACATTAGCCATAGAAGGCAAATGAGTGGATAAGAAATATAATACAACATGGTCACGACATAGTTTACAGTTCTCGAAATCGCAAGATGATTCCCGTCGACCATCCACATCCCGGTGTCGAACAAGAAAATCAATATGTTCATAATCATACATGAATTGAATATATGCTGATCGACCGGTATCCTTTTATGGCCGCCTCTATTCATATTATTGAGGAAAAGCAACAGCAGCACGATACCTATAACATTGATCTCTGCATATAGAAAACCAGTCAAACTAGCACCTCCTGCAGTGTATTGGCGTTTGACGTGATAAATTCGATCACTACATATCAGATACTATCTGTTCCCCTTACCCCTTCTCTTTATAAAACCTTGTATCTACTGCTGGCAATCAGGTTATTTGAGCTTTGCTCAAGTATGACAGCATAACCGCGATAATTCCTTACTGTATCTTTTATAGGCACCTGTATCGTATAGAAGCATATGAGCGCCAAGAACACTGTCAATGACGGCTAGAATCAAGCCATGGTAGGTGCGGACAAAATCCCGGACAATAGCTAAACAGGAGGATGTTCGCACCTCCCTTCATTTCGTCATCATCGTTATATGCATTACCGGAAAGTACGATGCTCATCTTTCAGAGAGACTTCCATCTAGGTTGGTGCCGGAGGCGGGATTCGAACCCGCACGCCTTGAGGGCGCAAGATTTTAAGTCTCGTGCGTCTGCCATTCCGCCACTCCGGCACGGATGCACACCGACATTATACAATACGGGGCTGGAGTAGGCACATTGCCGCCGAAGATTTGGCGGCCGCCAGGCTTGCTAGCCCCCGCCCGTCAATGGTATCTTTTTCTCATATCCTTTGTATGGAGGTATGTTTATGCATAGAAGAGATAACCTCAGGTCGGGGCGCGACGGGCACCTCAAGCTAAATAAGGTGGACCTGGTTGGCCTTGCCGGGAAGTACGGCACCCCGCTTTACGTGATGGACGAGGACTATATGCGCTCGCAGTGCAGGAGATACCTTGAGGCTTTCAAGTCGAGGTATGAGAACATAGAGGTCCTCTTCGCCTCCAAGGCGTTTCTTATGAAGGCGATGGCAGCTCTCGTAAGGCAGGAGGGCCTGTCGATCGACGTCGTATCCGGAAGCGAGCTGGCCCTTGCGCTCTCGTCCGGAATGAAGCCGGAGAACATCCACTTCCACGGCAACAACAAGAGCGCCGAGGAGATAACCCAGGGTTTGAAGGCCGGGATAGGCCGCTTCATAGTGGACAACTTCGACGAGCTGGACCTCATGGATGGGCTTGCGGGGAAGGCCGGTGTCAAGGCCCACATAATGCTGAGGCTCGCACCCGGAGTCGAAGCGCACACCCATAAATACATACAGACGGGGCAGACCGACTCCAAGTTCGGCCTCGGCATTGCCGATGGAAGGGCCGACAAGGCCCTCGACATGGCCCTTTCAAAGAAGAACATCATACTGCATGGCTTCCACTGCCACATCGGCTCACAGATCTTCGACATAGAGGCATATCGCCTTGCAGTCCAGAAGATGGTGGAGTTTGCCGCTTCGGCCAAGAAGCGCACCGGCTTCGTCATGAAGGAGCTTAACTTAGGCGGCGGCCTCGGCGTGCGCTACACGGAGAAAGACGAGCCCAGCACCATTGAGCAGCTTGCTGACGCAATCTGCTCGACTGTGAAGTCGGAAGCAGCCAGGCACAAGATGCCGCTTCCAAAGCTCATGGTGGAGCCCGGAAGGTCCATAGTCGGCGAGGCCGGCATCACCCTCTACACCGTAGGCGCCATAAAGGAGATCCCTGGCATAAGGACATACGCCTCCGTCGACGGCGGCATGACCGACAACCCCAGGGTGGCACTCTATCAGGCGGAATATGATGCGATAGTCGCCAACAAGGCCAACAAGAAGCCCGCCAAGCTCTATTCGATAGCCGGCAACGCCTGCGAATCCGGCGACATGCTCATCTGGAACATTAACCTTCCAGAGCTTGAGGCCGGCGACATATTGGCGGTGCTGACCACCGGAGCATATAACTACATAATGTCGTCGCACTACAACATGCATCCGAAGCCGCCCGTAGTCTTCGTCCGCGGCGGAAGGGCCCAGCTTGTGGCGAGGCGCGAGACCTATGCAGACATAATGAGGCCGCAGCTGATGCCGAAGAGGTTCAGATAGTCCAAAGCAAGCTAAAAGCGTATATCAGGTGGGGCACGGCGAAAGCCGCGCCCTGCTTTTTGTTGTGAGCTCCCGAAAGGTTATAATCCTCTTATGAGCATATTCGGAGGTGGACGAGTGAAACGGGGCAACTCGCATAGCCTGCTAGGGTACATAGGGCTTGCTGCAGCATTCATGCTGGCTCTTTCAGCTCCCGGCTTCGGCGCGCAGAAGAGGCCGGTGAGCCTCATCGCGAAGGTCATGCAGGTAGGGCAGAGCAAGGTGACGGTTAACATAGTGGAAGTGGACTTATCGGACAAGAGGACCCGCATAGAAATCGGCCTCGCGGATGATATCGTCGGTGCAATGGAGGACCTGTCGTCCCTTGCAGACAGAAAGGGCGCCGTCGCTGCGATCAACGGCACGTACTTCGACGCCTACAGCGACGGGCCGGTATGGAACCCCGTGGGTACGATAATTACGGGGGGAAAAATGGTCCATAAGGGTGGCACCGGCACCGTGATAGGCTTCGGAGACGGCAACTCCGTCCACATGGAGGCAGCCCGCTTCAAGATCGTGGGCGCGACCGAGGGCTCTTACAGCTATCCTCATAGTTGGTATGCGCATCATATTAACAGGGCAAGTACGGCAAGGGACTCCGCAGTCCTCTATACCCCCGAATGGGGAAGGGACGTCGGAGGAGACGGCGGGTCGACCGTGGTGGCATCAGCGGGCAGGGTGACTATGATTACCGATGCTGCGGTCAAGATACCGAAGGATGGTTTCGCCCTTCACCTAAGAGGCAGCGAGAAATCGCTTCTGTCCAGGTTCAGGGTTGGATCTGCCGTGGAATGGAAGCTCATGCAGGCATCGGGTGCCCCCCTTAAGGGTTTCTGGGCCGAAGCGGATGAGGCGATAGGAGCTGGGCCGAGGCTAGTTTGGGACGGCAAGGCGTCGTTTAACATAAGCAGCGCCATGAGCGAGGGCTTCACGGAGGCTAAGGTGCTGTCGCAGAGCCTTGCCAGAAGCGCTGTGGGAGTCACGAAGGACGGAAGGCTTCTCATGGTGACCACGAGCGCCCTTAAGATGCAGGAGCTTGCGGCCCTTATGCTGGCTCTTGGCTCTGAGGACGCGATGAGCTTCGATGGAGGGGCATCAAGCGGATTATGGTTCGACGGCGAATACGTGACGAAGCCGGGAAGGCAGATACCGAACGCCATCCTTGTCTACGAGAAGTAGATGTAAAAAACGTAAATGGCCCGGCTTAGGATGCCGGGCCATTATTCATATGAGGGTGTTATGGGCCTATAGCTCGGAGGTGCAGTTGGGGCAGCGCTTCGCCCTGAGGTCTATCTGGGTGAAGCAGTGCGGGCACTCCTTGGTCGTAGGCGCGGGGGCTGGAGCGGCCTCCTCTTTCTTCGCCGCCGCTTCCTTTGCCTTGTTGATGGCGCGCACCATGAGGAAGATCACGAACGCGATGATCAGGAAGTCTATCACGGTGCTGATGAAATTGCCGTAGTTGAGGGTTGCAGCGCCCGCTGCCTGAGCCTCTGCCAGTGTCGCATAACTGTTGCCGTCAAGCGGGATGAACAGGTTCTTGAAATCCACCTTGCCCAATAGCAGGCCTACTACCGGCATGAGCACCTCGTTAACGAATGATGCGACTATCTTGCCGAAGGCGCCGCCGATGATTATGCCGATTGCCAGGTCGATGACATTCCCTCTCATCACGAACTTCTTGAACTCAGCGAACACTAAATACACCTCCCATGATTATTATCCTCATAAAACCTATTCGACATTGTATATCATTATCCTTCACGCAGTACAGGGCGGCTTGGAACTCAATTGAAGTGAGGCGCGTTATATGAAACGAAGCATATAACATAACAAGCATAGGCAGAAGATATTGACAATACATTAGAGGAAACTTATAATGAAACCGAAAATAAAACTTCTCACATGAGGGAGGTAATGATAATGAACATCGTAAGGTGGAACCCGTACAGGGAAGTGACTGACATGATGAGGACGATGAACAGGCTGATGGATGACGACATGCCCAGGCCCTACACTAGGGAGAAGGGCTGCTGGGCACCGGCAGTGGACATCGAGGAGGACGAAAAGCAGGTAGTCCTGAAGGCAGAGATGCCAGGCTTCTCACCGGAGGAGATCGACATAGACCTCAAGGAGGACAGGCTCGAGATTAAGGCAGAGACCAAGGTCGAGGAGGAGAAGGCCGAGAAGAGCTACATCAGGCGCGAGCGCAGGTGCGGTTCGTTCTACAGGGCATTCGAGCTGGCAGAGGGCCTTGACACCGTAAACGCGAAGGCGAATTACAAGAACGGGGTGCTGGAGCTGATCATACCGAAGAAGGCCAAGGAAGAGGCGCCGTCGTTCAAGCTTAAGGTAAACGCCGAATAGGATAATAATGAGCGATAAAGGGCGGACCCGCTATCCTATCGAAGGATGCGGGTCCTTTTTTGCTGAAAGGCCTTAATCAAAGGATGAGGTCATGAAGTGCCGAAGAAGATACGCTTTATTATCCCCCCGGCGGGGCACTGAAGCTCATCCATCCTGGCGAGCACCGCCCCGACATCATATTCTGCCTCTACGCGGCGGTATTCTATCCTGCCGTCCGCAATCTCCAGTATCCCCGCCCTAGCGGGCCCCCCTTCCGAATGGGGGCAGCCAAGAGACCCGGGATTTATGTATAACTTCCCGTCCTTCCGCCTGAAAGAAGGGCGGTGGTCGTGGCCGTGGATTAGGATATCCGCATCAATCCCGGCGAATAGGTAGTCCCAGTCATCTGGCCCTGGCCGCCAAATAATCGGCGAGTAGCGGCCGTCCGGCTCCATCCTATAGTGCATGGCGGAAATCCGAAAGCCTTCTCTCGCTATGGACGCAGAAGGACGGAGCGACTCGATGAAATGCCTGCTTTCGGGGCTGAGCCTTGCGTGCTCCCAGATGTGGAAGCGCTTCTCCTCCTCGCCCATGAAGGAAGTAGACGGCGGGTCCATCCCGCAAAGCAGGTATCCCTCATGGTTTCCCAGGACGCAGATAGTGTTATCCAGGGACATGATCTTAAGCATCGTCTCGTCCGGATACGGACCGATTCCGATCATGTCGCCGCAACAGATGATCTCGTCGCACCTTTCCCGGCTTAGGATGCCGAGCACGGCCTCAAGGGCCGGAAGGTTGCTGTGTACGTCAGCGATGATGGCAATCTTCAAGCGTGGTGGCCTCCTGGGGGAATTGGGAGAGCTTCTTTTACTATCAAGGATACGCCCAATCTAGGCGCTCCGCCATTCTATGCGGACAAGCACCAGGCTTCCGGCTTCTGGAAGAAAGGTTTTTCGGGGCTGAACCGGCCTCTTTGACTAAGCGGCATTTTCTTAGCATAATGATAGGGCATCGGATAACAAGGCATGCCGCATTCGGAGGGCATCGGATGAAAGTTGGAATCATAGGAAAAGGCGCATCGGGCAAGACCACGCTGTTCAGGCTGCTTACCGGCAAGGCCGACTCGGGTAGGCAGGAGGCGGCAATCGGCATGGCGAGGGTGCCCGACAAGAGGATAGATGAGCTTTCGGCCATGTTCAGGCCGAAGAAGACGACATACGCCCAAGTCGAGGTCCTGGACCTTGCCGGTTCGGGATCCGAAGCCATGGACAAGAAGGCGTTAATCAAATTTGTGAACCACATGAGGACCATGGACGCCCTTATAAATGTTGTGAAGGCCTTCGATGCCGGAGACGGAGGCAAAGCGGCCTATGCTGACGCGCTTCATGCAACCGACGAGCTGATACTGGCCGACATGGCGACCGCCGAGGTGCGCGTCGAAAGGCTGACTTCCCAGAAGAAGAGGCAGCCCGAGGAGGAAGCTGAGCTGGAGCTCATGACAAGGCTCAGCAATGAGCTGGGCGAGGGGAAGAGCCTTAGGCAGGTTGAGCTTAGCGCGGATGACAGGCAGAGGCTCATCGGTTACGGGCTTCTTTCGGTGAAACCGATGATCATGTGCGTGAACCTGGGGGAAGGTGAGCTTCTCGAGGGCAGGTACGAGGGCATGGAGAAGGTCAGTGAGCACTGCTCGTCTTACGGCATGCCGCTTGTGGAGCTTTGCGCAGGCGTCGAGGCGGAATTGGCCGAGCTGGACGAGGCCGACAGGGCGCAGCTTATGGCGGACTACGGCATAAGCGAGAGCGGTGTGGGCAAGATCGCAAGGGCGGTCTATGAGGGACTCGGTCTTATATCCTTCTTCACTGTGGGCGAGGACGAGGTGAGGGCATGGCCCATACCTGCGGGCATTAACGCAAGAGGAGCTGCCGGAAAGATCCATACAGACATCGAGAAGGGCTTCATAAGGGCCGAGACCGTGGCATACGACGACTTCATGAGGCTGGGAGGCATAGCCGGGGCCAGGAATGCCGGGCTGTTCAGGCTCGAAGGCAAGGAGTACGTAGTAGCCGACGGCGACATAATGAACTTCAGATTCAGCCAGAGCAAATAGGAAAAGGAGCCGGATGGTGATAAAATAATAAGTGGCAAGCGCCATCATTAGCGGCGCGACGGAAACGGAGGAATAGACATGCTTGAAAAGGTACAGGCTGTCCTCGATCAGATCAGGCCCAGCCTAAAAGCGGACGGCGGGGACGTGGAGCTAGTCGAGGTGACGCCCGAGAACATAGTCAAGGTCAGGCTTCAGGGTGCGTGCAAGGGATGCCCGATGTCCCAGATGACTTTGAAGATGGGAATCGAGAGGCTCCTCAAGAAGCATATACCCGAGATCGTCTCGGTAGAGGCGGTACAGTAAACAAAGAAGGGCCGGCGCATGAAAAGCGCCGGCTCTGTTCTGTTATGCGAAGTTTGTGAAACGGTAGTGAACCGGTTGACCATAAGGTGTGCGCGGTTTGGGATATACCGGCTGGACGAACTTCCGGGGGAGCCCGCCGCGGCACGCCGTCTCGAGGAAGCGGTATCGCAGAGGCCAAATAACCTGTAAAGGGTGATTGGGGGGAATCTCCTGTGGAGGGGACTATGAGGGCCGTGGCTAAGCTTAAGCCCGGCCAAGGTTGTTCACTTATCGAGGCGCCCATTCCGGGCATTAGAAGAGGCGAGGTCCTCATCAAGGTGAAGGCGGCCGCAATCTGCGGCACAGACGTACACATATACGAATGGGATGAATGGTCTCAGAAGAGGATAAAGACTCCCCTTATATTCGGCCATGAGTTCTGCGGGAACGTGGTCGAGGTGGGAGAGGGCGTCGCGTCGCTTAAGATGGGGCAGTTCGTCTCGGTGGAGACGCACATCACCTGCGGGCACTGCTTCTACTGCAGGCAGGGCATGGGGCACATCTGCGAGACCATGAAGATAATCGGAGTGGACAGGGACGGCTGCTTCGCAGAGTATGTGGCGGTGCCTGAGACCGCATGCTGGCCGTGGGAGATAGAGGTGTCGCCGGAGATAGCGGCGATACAGGACCCTTACGGAAACGCGGTGCACACCGCGCTGGCGCAGGACCTGGTGGGTGCGGACGTGCTGATAACCGGCATGGGTCCTATCGGCCTTGCGGCGATACCCGTGGCGAAGCTGTCCGGGGCGAAGAGGGTGTTTGCGACCGACATATCCGAGTACAGGCTGGGGCTGGCAAAGAAGCTGGGCGCGGATGTGGCGATCAATCCCAAGGAGAAGGACCCAGTGGCGATAGTCAGGGAGATGACGCAGGGCAGAGGTGCCGATGTACTTCTTGAGATGAGCGGCAACGCAGGCGCCATAAAGCAGGGCTTCGCGGCATTGAGGAAGGCGGGCAAGGCCGCGCTTCTTGGCATACCTTCCAAGCCTGTGGAGTTTGACATCGCAAACGACATAGTCTTCAGGAGCATCGAGGTCAAGGGCATCAACGGCCGCCATATATGGGATACATGGTATAAGGGGCAGGCTCTTCTGGCGAAGGGGATCGACCTGAGTCAGCTTATCACTCACAGGATGCCGCTTGCGGAGATAGAAAAGGGGTTAGAGCTCATGAAGGCGGGGGAGTGCGGTAAAGTCATTCTTTACCCGTGAGCGCAATCTGGCGGTAATGGATAGGAATAAATCGGACTGGGAGGGTCGCTGGTATGAGCTATTCACTTGGTTACCTGGAAAACGAGATTGCGAAGATGAAGGAGCAGAAGCTCTTCAGATACCCGAGGGTGCTTTCGGGAAGGCAGATGGCGAAGTGCATCTTCGACGGCAAGGAGATTGTGAACCTCTCCTCAAACAACTACCTGGGATTTGCCACGCACCCGAAGCTTATTGAAGCGGCAGACAAGGCCGTAAAGGAGCTGGGCGTGGGCTCCGGTGCGGTGAGGACCATCGCCGGAACCATGGAGGGGCATACCGATCTTGAGAGGAAGATCGCGGAGTTCAAGCATACGGAAGCCGCTCTGGTGTATCAGTCGGGTTTCACGGCTAACGCAGGGACCGTCTCCGCGGTGCTTGGGAAGAATGACATCATCATAAGCGATGAGCTGAACCATGCGAGCATCATCGACGGTTGCAGGCTGTCCAGGGCCGAGATAAAGGTGTTCAGGCACGGGGACATGGGGCATCTAAGGGAGAGGCTCGAAGAGTGCAAGGATGCGATGGCGGCGGGAGCTCATGTGCTCGTCATCACGGACGGTGTGTTCTCGATGGACGGAGACATCGGAAAGCTGGACGAGATGTGTGTGATAGCGAAGGAATATGGCGCGATTACGATGGTGGACGATGCGCATGCGAGCGGCGTATTAGGGAAGAACGGGCGCGGCACGGTTGACCACTTCGGCATACATGGCCAAGTCGACATACAAGTCGGCACTCTGTCAAAGGCAATCGGAGTCGTGGGTGGATATGTGGCCGGGTCCAGGACTCTGATAGATTACCTGATAATGAGGGCGAGGCCTATCCTATTCTCAACTTCGGCGCCACCGGCTGTGACTGCGGCCTGCATGGAGGCGTTCAGGCTGCTGGAGGAGGAGCCCTGGCATATCGAGAAGCTGTGGGATAACGCTAAACTCTTCAAGGCGGGGCTTAAGCAACTTGGGTTCGACACTGGCATTAGCCAGACTCCGATTACGCCCGTTATGGTGGGCGACGGGGCGAAGACGATGAAGCTCTCCGATAGGCTCTTCGAGGAAGGCGTCTTCGTTGTTGGCATAGCTTTCCCGACTGTGCCGGTGGGCAAGGAGAGGGTAAGGACTATTGTCACGGCTGAGCATACCAAGGCGGATCTGGAATTTGCGCTTTCTAAGTTCGAGAAGGTTGGTAGGGAACTAGGGTTGATATAGGCGGGAGAAAGCCAGTTCATTTGGATAAATAGCACAATCCCAGCTTGGCATTGATTGACTTATCTTCGGTGATTCGGTAACATAGTTTTTGCGCTGTGGCGGCGTAGCTCAGTTGGCAGAGCATGCGGCTCATACCTGCAGTGTCACTGGTTCAAATCCAGTCGCCGCTACCAAGATAATTCTCCGGGGAACCGGTTGATGTTGATAATCAAGTAAGTATTGTGGTAATTTAAGAAGGTAAGTTTTCATGCGCCACTAGCTCAGTTGGTAGAGCAACTGACTCTTAATCAGTGGGTCCGGGGTTCGAGTCCCCGGTGGCGTACCAGTAATAGAAGCAAGACAAGTGAGTCGAGTTAATACCTCGACTCACTTGTTTTTTGTACAGAGATTACCAAGAAGCAAGAGCTACTGATTAAGAGTCAGCTGTTCCTCGGTTCATCCCCGCGCCTGCGGGGAAAGCGTGAGGTCTAAGCCCAACTGCGCCGCTGTCATCGGTTCATCCCCGCGCCTGCGGGGAAAGCCAGGCGTCACGGCGAAAGAAGCGGCCTCGGCACGGTTCATCCCCGCGCCTGCGGGGAAAGCCCCTCCCGTATCGGCTTGCGCCGAAATTTCCTCGGTTCATCCCCGCGCCTGCGGGGAAAGCTGCAAGCTGGGATGCCGCGGCGAAGATTTACACGGTTCATCCCCGCGCCTGCGGGGAAAGCACACCAAAGTTGCCGATATGAAAAAGAGGGGACGGTTCATCCCCGCGCCTGCGGGGAAAGCACAGGCTAGCCCAAGTACAGGCTAGACAGCAGCGGTTCATCCCCGCGCCTGCGGGGAAAGCAAGGGCGTTATAGGTTGACATGCCTGCACCTCCGGTTCATCCCCGCGCCTGCAGGGAAAGCCGGCACAGAGGGCATCATGCTTAGGGAGGTAACGGTTCATCCCCGCGCCTGCGGGGAAAGCTGCCCGCCCGTTACGTACCCAGCGTCCGTGAGCGGTTCATCCCCGCGCCTGCGGGGAAAGCTATGCCCTGTGGCCCCTGCTCTCCGGCGGGGCCGGTTCATCCCCGCGCCTGCGGGGAAAGCCAGCCCTGCTGCTTGATGAAGGTCAGAAGGAGCGGTTCATCCCCGCGCCTGCGGGGAAAGCGTCGATTTTCATCTCGAATGGGCGAAGAGCATCGGTTCATCCCCGCGCCTGCGGGGAAAGCGACATGTTCCTGGCAGTGGCCATCCCTGAAGCCGGTTCATCCCCGCGCCTGCGGGGAAAGCCTGAGCAATGTTCAAGGGCTCTGCTTTTAGTGCGGTTCATCCCCGCGCCTGCGGGGAAAGCCGGTCCGCAGGGTTAACGCCATTATTCAGCATCGGTTCATCCCCGCGCCTGCGGGGAAAGCGTGCCAGGGCTGGCTGCTGCGAGTTTGCCCGCCGGTTCATCCCCGCGCCTGCGGGGAAAGCCCTCGCGCTTGAGCTCCAGCTCCGTCTTTTCCCGGTTCATCCCCGCGCCTGCGGGGAAAGCTTTTTCAGTTCAACCTGTTTGTCGCCTCGGGTCGGTTCATCCCCGCGCCTGCGGGGAAAGCAATCAGATGCAGAATTAAGGAGGTTTCCAATGCGGTTCATCCCCGCGCCTGCGGGGAAAGCGGGCTGCCCCTGCCAGAGCCTTTCCTAGAGTGCGGTTCATCCCCGCGCCTGCGGGGAAAGCGTGGGTGCCGCTGTATCAGCGTGCGATGCAGCTGGTTCATCCCCGCGCCTGCGGGGAAAGCCTGATGGAGTCGTCTGAAATACAAATAGAGAGCGGTTCATCCCCGCGCCTGCGGGGAAAGCGAACAATGGGGAAGGGAGAAGAAGGAAAGATACGGTTCATCCCCGCGCCTGCGGGGAAAGCGGGTCAACCCCTGCCTTTTTCTTTTCCCTGCACGGTTCATCCCCGCGCCTGCGGGGAAAGCTGCTTCTGGAGGTCCGTTATCTGATTAAGGGACGGTTCATCCCCGCGCCTGCGGGGAAAGCGACTCAAGGGCAGGTTCTGAGAAGGACCTGCCCGGTTCATCCCCGCGCCTGCGGGGAAAGCAGTGCTTAGGCGTCACGTGAACTACGAACATCCGGTTCATCCCCGCGCCTGCGGGGAAAGCTTGCCCCCGATGGTGGCCACGATTGCATCCCACGGTTCATCCCCGCGCCTGCGGGGAAAGCCTCCTTCTCATAGCATCTAACCCTATTATAATCGGTTCATCCCCGCGCCTGCGGGGAAAGCGCTGCGTGGCAGGCGAAGCGTGCGGGAGGAACCGGTTCATCCCCGCGCCTGCGGGGAAAGCATTGATAATCCCCGAAATTGCAAATCCTCCATCGGTTCATCCCCGCGCCTGCGGGGAAAGCGAGCTCGGCGTGTCGCGGTTCACGCCGTTCAACGGTTCATCCCCGCGCCTGCGGGGAAAGCAACGGCAACGAGAAGCTGAGGCAGGTCGAACCCGGTTCATCCCCGCGCCTGCGGGGAAAGCACCGCACCGCCCTTGCTCCTGCTGTCCAGCACCGGTTCATCCCCGCGCCTGCGGGGAAAGCCCCGGAGCTTTCAGTTCAGCAGGTGGCGAGGACGGTTCATCCCCGCGCCTGCGGGGAAAGCAACCACACCGAGAAGGAGCGTGCCGCAGACCACGGTTCATCCCCGCGCCTGCGGGGAAAGCACGCCTGCAACAAGGCCAACGTCGACAAGCTCCGGTTCATCCCCGCGCCTGCGGGGAAAGCGTATGGCCTTGAGATAGTGGCGAACTACGTCAAGGTTCATCCCCGCGCCTGCGGGGAAAGCCGACGAGATAGTGGGGGTGTAATTATGGCTACCGGTTCATCCCCGCGCCTGCGGGGAAAGCGAGCAGATAACGGGCGGCTGCTGTCTGCACAACGGTTCATCCCCGCGCCTGCGGGGAAAGCGCCTCCGCCCTCCGCCCCGTCAGATCCTATCCCGGTTCATCCCCGCGCCTGCGGGGAAAGCAAGGAATAGCCAAGTCACGCATTTACGATGCCCGGTTCATCCCCGCGCCTGCGGGGAAAGCAATAAAGCAAACGGGGCGGGTGTTTACTCGCCCGGTTCATCCCCGCGCCTGCGGGGAAAGCGACTTACCTCAAAGATTACCTTCCTTTGCGTACGGTTCATCCCCGCGCCTGCGGGGAAAGCGCCTCAATTTAGCAGGCACGATTATATCGCCCCGGTTCATCCCCGCGCCTGCGGGGAAAGCAGGGTGGCAGAGCTGATGCTAGAGAAGTACACCGGTTCATCCCCGCGCCTGCGGGGAAAGCTAGGTTCGGACCCGTCGGGATGAACAATCCGACGGTTCATCCCCGCGCCTGCGGGGAAAGCCTCGGACTTGCGGACCATTGGTCCGTCACAGACGGTTCATCCCCGCGCCTGCGGGGAAAGCATTTTCAATCCAAAGACGCAGGCCGCAAAGTACGGTTCATCCCCGCGCCTGCGGGGAAAGCGCGGCGATTGAGGCAATTAGGGCGTATGAGGGCGGTTCATCCCCGCGCCTGCGGGGAAAGCATTGGCAGCACATCCAGCATATCGGGCTAAACCGGTTCATCCCCGCGCCTGCGGGGAAAGCAATCTTGGTCTTCCATGCTTCGCCCTTGCCTCCGGTTCATCCCCGCGCCTGCGGGGAAAGCTACTCGATACCAGAGATCCGAACCGCAATCAACGGTTCATCCCCGCGCCTGCGGGGAAAGCGAGCGGAACTCTTTCATCGGGCTGCTTAATGACGGTTCATCCCCGCGCCTGCGGGGAAAGCCCAATTCGTTAAATCCTCGCGACTGCCTAATTCGGTTCATCCCCGCGCCTGCGGGGAAAGCTTCTGCCGTGTCCAAGAAGGCATCGGAAATCCCGGTTCATCCCCGCGCCTGCGGGGAAAGCGTCCCTGCGGCAGCGAAGAAGTCGGCAAGTTTCGGTTCATCCCCGCGCCTGCGGGGAAAGCGCCTGTCACGTAGTTGGGCTTGCCATTCTCATCGGTTCATCCCCGCGCCTGCGGGGAAAGCTCTTTCATCAGCCATCAGCGGCGACCTCCCCTCAGGTTCATCCCCGCGCCTGCGGGGAAAGCCCGCCACGTACCAATAGGGGCGCCTTTCGACACGGTTCATCCCCGCGCCTGCGGGGAAAGCTGGCGAAGGAGTTGCATAAAGAATTATTCCAGCGGTTCATCCCCGCGCCTGCGGGGAAAGCTATCGTTCCAGCATCAGCTCTGCGACTCGTGCCGGTTCATCCCCGCGCCTGCGGGGAAAGCCTCAACCTCTATCAGCCGCCTCATGATCTGCTCGGTTCATCCCCGCGCCTGCGGGGAAAGCGTTTCTGCGAGGTCGACTCCCCCGACAGCGTACGGTTCATCCCCGCGCCTGCGGGGAAAGCAACCAGGCGACGGCAGTCAACATCGTACTGACCGGTTCATCCCCGCGCCTGCGGGGAAAGCTTCGCCTTCATTTTCAGTATGGCCATGAGCGTCGGTTCATCCCCGCGCCTGCGGGGAAAGCCAGGGTGCAAGAACTCAGCCGCTCAGCGTGATCGGTTCATCCCCGCGCCTGCGGGGAAAGCAAGCCCAGTAATCGCTACGGAAGTAGTGCTTGCGGTTCATCCCCGCGCCTGCGGGGAAAGCAACAGGGCGAAGGCTTTCGAGGAAAACAACGACGGTTCATCCCCGCGCCTGCGGGGAAAGCTCTGCGTCAGATCAAGGTATCGGCGCTCCCCTCGGTTCATCCCCGCGCCTGCGGGGAAAGCATGCGCTGAAGGGGTGCAAGGTGGCGGCAATACGGTTCATCCCCGCGCCTGCGGGGAAAGCACAGGGCTGATAAAGAGCGACGGCGCAGGAACCGGTTCATCCCCGCGCCTGCGGGGAAAGCACTGACCCTGTGCCTGCAGGTGATTACGTTTACGGTTCATCCCCGCGCCTGCGGGGAAAGCGGCAGGCTGTATAACGCAATCGCAAAGTCCAACGGTTCATCCCCGCGCCTGCGGGGAAAGCGACGCGATGGCGCAGAAGACGGCGTTGAAGAACGGTTCATCCCCGCGCCTGCGGGGAAAGCCACCTTCGTCAGATCTCCGTCTATCCTGTGTTCGGTTCATCCCCGCGCCTGCGGGGAAAGCGGAGCCCGTTCATGTCGTCGCCTCCTTCATTGCGGTTCATCCCCGCGCCTGCGGGGAAAGCACGACCGGGGCGAGGGTCGAAATAGTCAAGGCCGGTTCATCCCCGCGCCTGCGGGGAAAGCGAAATCCACAGGCACAGGCTTCCGGCGGTCCGCGGTTCATCCCCGCGCCTGCGGGGAAAGCGGAGGCGACACGATGACCGAGTTGGAGAAGGACGGTTCATCCCCGCGCCTGCGGGGAAAGCTGGCCTTGCCTGCTATGTTGTGCTGAGCGTGCCGGTTCATCCCCGCGCCTGCGGGGAAAGCAGTTCCACGGCCTCAGGCATACCTGCGCCACCCGGTTCATCCCCGCGCCTGCGGGGAAAGCGCGCCCGAATACCCCCTCCATACGACTATCCGCGGTTCATCCCCGCGCCTGCGGGGAAAGCCCTGACAGCTCCACCAATCCAGGCATCCTGCCCGGTTCATCCCCGCGCCTGCGGGGAAAGCGGGCTCGGGCTTACCGAGTTCCTGAAGCCGGTCGGTTCATCCCCGCGCCTGCGGGGAAAGCTGGAAGATAGACAAGCCAACGGCAGACCGCTACGGTTCATCCCCGCGCCTGCGGGGAAAGCTCGTTAGTGCCGTCGTTGCTGGTGTAAAGCGACGGTTCATCCCCGCGCCTGCGGGGAAAGCAGAGGTGGTCAGAGTATGGACAAGTTGATAATCGGTTCATCCCCGCGCCTGCGGGGAAAGCCTCTACAACTACTACGGCGTGAGTTTCGAAATCGGTTCATCCCCGCGCCTGCGGGGAAAGCTCCGCCAGGTCCGTGGCGCAGGCGTCAATTTCCGGTTCATCCCCGCGCCTGCGGGGAAAGCGCGGTCCGAATGGCAGAGAAGGTTGGAGAGATCGGTTCATCCCCGCGCCTGCGGGGAAAGCTTTTCCCCATTTTCTACTAACAAGCAACACTGCGGTTCATCCCCGCGCCTGCGGGGAAAGCGTCATGACCGCGACGGCAGCTATCTCATTCCCCGGTTCATCCCCGCGCCTGCGGGGAAAGCTTATACATATAGTCGTAAAGTTTGTTGTAAGGCGGTTCATCCCCGCGCCTGCGGGGAAAGCTCCTCTATGCCTAACGCTTCCGCAAGCGAGTACGGTTCATCCCCGCGCCTGCGGGGAAAGCCGTTTCCCCGCCTGCGTCGTTGGGGTTGTTGACGGTTCATCCCCGCGCCTGCGGGGAAAGCGCCTCAGCTATCCCTGGAAGGACTGACACGGCCGGTTCATCCCCGCGCCTGCGGGGAAAGCGGAGATAGCAGACGGGGAGACGCTCGAAATCACGGTTCATCCCCGCGCCTGCGGGGAAAGCGGATTGTCACCAGCGTGATGGGAGGCCGTGTACGGTTCATCCCCGCGCCTGCGGGGAAAGCTCTGAACGAAGTGCTCGAACCTGGAGTTCATGCGGTTCATCCCCGCGCCTGCGGGGAAAGCGGCGGGCTGGATCATGCTAATGCGGACCTAGCCGGTTCATCCCCGCGCCTGCGGGGAAAGCGACTACGCAGGAGTCAAACAGTACGCCAAAGACGGTTCATCCCCGCGCCTGCGGGGAAAGCTACTTGGCATCAGCCAGGAGCTCTTCGCTGACCGGTTCATCCCCGCGCCTGCGGGGAAAGCTAACTTCGTAATTGCAGTTTTTACACATATTGCGGTTCATCCCCGCGCCTGCGGGGAAAGCTCTTAGAGAATATCGCCTGCATAACAACTCATTTCGATTGAGCAGTTTTCTCTACCAAACTCGAAGGCATAATCTCTGGTAGGAAACTGCATAATTTCATGTCCCCGAGTTCGCAAGGCACTCTACGATTCTTGCCACAAGTGTCAAAGTCAAAACCAATGTCGTTAGACTTAGACCATGCAATAACAGCATTTCCTTCTCCAATACCACCTTGGACCGCTTCCCAAAGAGATTCCCGTACTCTTTTCGAATAGTCACCGATATAGACACCCGCCCTTACTTCGAGCATCAATCTTGTTAGGTATCCTCGCAATCTAGGCGGTGCATTTTCAAGAACGATGACCAGCATCTCCAGTTTGCTCCTCATTAGGTATAGCAATCTCAATTGCTTCCTTATGTATTTCCGGCATAGGGATTTCTCCAGAGCGTAGTATCTCATCTATTGTAGGAATAATTTTCTCTAGCAGATTCAACTTCCGGAAACCATCACGGCAATTTGTCCTGACCTGTCTCATGTAGTCATCGCATTTTTGCTTACTCGTTGCGAAAGCTATTGGGACGGAAGTCTCAAATTTGAACAGGTCTGCAATGTCGTAGACAAATGACAGTGGTTTACCAGCATGAATGAAGCCAATCGCTGGAGCATATCCCGCTGCTAAGATCGCCGCTTCACAGATGCCATATAAGCAATGGTTTGCGACACTAAGGCAAAGATTCAGAGTGTCGCTCAAGTCGATTGATTTCGGATCATATGACCTGCCTTCCCACTTAACGCCATACTGGGAGGCAAGCAACTTGTACATAGCTTTCGTTCGAGCGCCTTCAATTCCTTTGAGCTGATCGGGGCTGCGCTTAAGTGGCATCTCTTCACCAAACCTATGCTTATACATGGCCCTAATAACCTTCAGTCGGAGCTTCTCGTCTAGTGCTAGCTGCGCCTGATATAGCAGGCGAGTAGACCTCGCACCACCAGGTTGGCCGGCGGAGTATAGCCTTACTCCGCCTTCGCCTACCCAGAGAAGAAGACAACCGACCTCAGCTGCAATTGCAACTGCAGCATGAGAGATCCTTGTTCCGGGTTCCAAGAATAGGCATGCAATTCCGCCTATAGGAATATGGGTCCTTATACCTTCCTTATCAATCAAAACCAAAGCTCCGTCTACCACATCGATGTTTCCATACTGAAGCCAAAGCATGCTTGTGCGCTCTTTCAGCATGATAGGATTCGAGATGATCCTCATTGTGGAGCCGCCGTTAAGAGGCCCAATCCCAAAGCCTTGCCGTGTCCAATTCCATGCAGCATGGCCTCGACCAACCTATCCTTGTCACGAACTCTGAGCATACCGTCATATAATGCAGAGAACACTATAATCGGGTCGCCCGCCCGGGTTCCGCCTCGGATATCAGCCTGATGGCTGACTAATTGGCTGACAATCTCAAATCCCCATTTCTCTGCCTGCCTGTTCATCCAGTCAGCCTGCTTCTCAGGCGCTCTTAATGCATGTCTCTTTCCCACAGAGCAGTAACTCGGATTGGCCCTTAGCCGGAACCTTAATAACGATCCGTTGTCGTAATAACTGCTGCTGAACCTCTCCGATAAGTTAACAGGTCCATCTGGAGTACCATCCAACCAATCTGAAATCCCCAACCGTTTCCAGTTGGCGAGCTCACTGCTAACAACCAGCACAACAGGATTTCCATTGGGGCTATTCTCGGGCTCCAGCCTCCACAGCATAGTACCTGGCTTGCATTTCTGAGATGGTTCCGAGAAAACCCTGCATAAGGTCGAATGCATCTGATAAGCATCGGAGATGTCTCTTCGGACTTCCTTGCATCTAAGATTCAGAACCGCCCTATATAGATACATATCTCCACCTCAGCACAACACAATTGTTTCTGTCTTTAGGTAGCGCGCGGAAAAGCGCCGCTCCTCCAAAGCACCCTGCGGTTGGTCCATTACTAGGAGCCCCTCCTGCCTATCATTCTCAATGGACAGCAGTAAGGTCTTGTCAGCCGGGCTTCCAATCCTGCCATCTAGAGCAGGATGACTCGTTAATGCCTCCACCAACGGCATGTCAACGGGTCGGTCACTGCAAGTAACGGGCTCGGACGGCACGTATGATTTCCTGCCCAGGTACAGAGGCCATACGGGATTATCTAGCGCTACACAAATCGCTTCTAATAGTAGCCGGTCATCTAGTTCAAGGCCAACCAGGAAAGCGGCGTCGGCTAGGTAGTACCTTTTTGAGATGACTCCGCCGTCAGTAGCCAGCTTGCCATCAGCTCGGATGATCACATCCGCCTTCTTGCATGCAGCGGTCTGGAAATCATACCTTAGGGTACCGGGCCTGTCATGCCTAACTCCCATTCTTGCCCTATACAAGGGCGACTGCCTTCCATAATCCGAGCGGTCTATCCCCATAGCTGCGCAGACAAGGCCGATGACACCTGACTTGCTGGGTTCACGGAAAGTATCCCTTTGATCGAACCGGCTGACAACGCCCCAGGACTGCATCGGTCCTATCAACTTCAGTAGGACTGTAGGCATTCTATCACTCCTAAGCCAGTCTGCTGGCTGTCTTATCAAGCAGGTCGTTAAGGGTGCCAACCTTGATACCGAGGCCTTCGGCGTCGGAGCTTGTCAGGTTCAGAATGAAATTATCAGAAGCCCTGGAATAGGCTGTATTTAAAGCTTTGGCCTTATCCGTTAGGGCGTCTACAGAGGCTGCAGTGAGCCCCTTCTTCGAATACACAGGCCTTTCGAATGAGTTAAGAAGGTTGAGGGGTTGTCCTTTCGTAACCAATGAGACCATGACGAACTCCGGTGGGTTATGGGCTGCGAAGGAGTTCTGCTTTCCGCTCGGCTCCGCCATCACGAAGCTCTCAATGAATAAACGAGCGGCCTTCCTGGCCAGCTCAGCATCCCCTTGAAGGTTACTAAGAAATTTCTCCCAATCCAGAACGGCGTATCTATAGAAGCAGGCGGAGTTGAACTCCACGGTACCCATCATATCAGCCCCTGAGGTGTCATCCGGCTTTAGGTCGTCGATCGCGGTATAGAAGTCGAACTCCCTTTCAACTGCATGAGTTGAGATCGCGTGCGCCACCTGGCATGAGGCATCGGCGTTCTTACCGGGCATGTCGGCAAGCATCCTTCCGAACAAAGCCAGATCTATAGCCTTGCCGCCGTCTAATGCCTTACGGAGTGCATCTGCCACCTTGGGGTCTGAAGCTTTTGCTGCATCCTTCTTCTTGGCTTTCTTCTCTTCGCCGCCTAGCTCAGCCACTAGGATAAGGTCCCATTTGTCGTTGATGATCCTGGCTATGTCGCTTACTTCCCTTGGCCCTACAAAAAGAAGATACTGGCTCTTATTCTCATTCTTTTCGTCCAAAGACAGGTTTATCCACGACAATGCGGTCTTGATTTTACCCTCCGATTCCTCAGGCCTCCTTCCCAAAGGCTCAAGAGAATCAAGAAGCATGGCGTGCAGCCTCTTAGTCCTTATGGCTAAATCATCGACGGCAATAACTCCATCTTCTGCCTTTTCCCTAAAGTACTCCCGTACTGACCTTTTAAGGCACTGGCTCGATATCCTGGCTCTTCTGGAGCCCCCGAAAATCGCATCTTTGGGTGCTCCGGTATCATCCCTGTTAAGATTGGACGGGGCGAAGTTCTGAAGGACATGCACTTCAACTAGCAGTCTGTTCACTTTCCTACCTCCTTTATTGGATTTCAATTCCACCGAAGTATTCCTTGGCCCACCTTATCTGGATGCGCTTGTCTTCGAAGCCCCAAAAGACTACGTCATCCAGCAGCTGTCTGAAGTCTATAGGTATCTCCTTCAGAAGGGACACAATCTGCCGCAGCCTGTTGGGAAGCTGCCCCTCATCAGCCTCCAAAAGGTTGATGAACCGGGCATCCATGCTCGAGGAGTCCTTCTGGTTTCTCAGTAGGAGGCAGGCTTTTCCGATTGAATTGCCACCCCTTCCCGTCGCCTCGCTCCAGTTCATCGCCCATAGTCCTGCAACTAGGTAGTAGGCTATGCGCCTCGAATCATTCAGCTGCGTTTTCTGCACCCAGGGCTCAACAAATCCGAATACCCTCGGATATGTGCCGGGGTCGAATGAAAGGCTCCTTTTCAGCTCTGCCCTGACTTTGGGGTCACCTTCATTAAGCTCCTCGAGCCGGTCGATGAAACCGTTCATGATACCGTCCCCCCTTGCTGTGGAGATAGATGATTAAGCTTTACCATTAGAGTGCGCTTGCCGTGAGCTTGAGCAACTATGGACCTTATGCCGGTCTGTGATGCCATATAGTCATCCCAGGACTTAAGGGCTGTTCGTCTTAGGTGGTCTCTCCAGGCGTCTTCTACTTCATCAGGGTCGAACTGCGTATCCATCGCGGATAAAAGCTCATGGAATCCCCTTTCGGCCCCTGTCCAATAATCCTGGATCGCCGTCGCGCTTCTTAAGAAGGAGGTGACGTCTTTCATGTCAGGATCCCGGTCGCCTCCGGAGAGCATCTTCTTTGCATATGTCCTGCAGGCGCCGATTATCGGTTGGCTGTAATCCTCCGCCAGCCGTATTGCCGATTGCACGATACCTCTTGCGTCGAGGTCGGAGAGCATGGCTTCCGGCATGGAGTACCTCTCCTGCCGCCAGAACTCGATCTTGGCCTTGTCGTTACTCTGGCCGACTGCAAGAAGGCTGAATACGGAATGCTTACCACTCCTTCTCATTAGTGCAATGGCATTCTCTACTACTTTAGGGGCACAATCTGCAGAGCTTGATGGAATCAGCGAATCGAAGTTCCTCCACAAACCCCTTTCGCCGAATTGAAGCGGAAGCCGCCCGAACTTCTGGTCGGTCCTGAAACCGCACATTGGATCCTCCAGATTGAGGGTGTTATCATCTACTACCCCTGATGCTAGGCCGATAGAATGCACCTTCCCATCGTTCTCGGCGAGTAGCTTCACGGACCTGCTCATCCATGTGTAAAGGTCGGCATAACCAGAGATCTCGCGGGATATCCCCTCCTTCAGCTGGCATGACGATAGTGGGGGCCGCTCCCAGACAGGCAAGTCGGCCTGCTGCACTTCCTTGTTGGGATATGGATGCAACATGAGTAACAGGGAATCCTCTAAGGATGTCCCTTGAACAATGAAAGCCGCTGAAGAGGCTATGGGCGCACCCTTGGTATATTGGAACTCGCTTTTTCCCTTGCATACTGAGAATGCCTGAGTGGCAAGCAGGAATAATGCCGCTTCTGCGTGGTTTATTGGGTCAAGGGCCATGAAGTCCTCCTGTAAGCCCTCAAAGCCTGTGTGGTCGAACAAGACTTTCGAGTTGTCGTCGTTCATCTCGGCGGCCAGTGCAGTCCAGTATCGCCTGGACTTGGGCATATAATCCGGGACTTGGAAAAAGGGGTGCGCGTCATCGAATAGGTAGAATCTCTCCCGCCATCTCTCCAGGTAATCATGGATGTCGGGCAACCTTCTGCTTAACCCGTCCTCATATATCCGTGAAGCCTCGCCGAGCGAGGAGGGTCCGTCAAAAGCCCTGTAGAGCACAGCAAGCAACAGCCTGTATACTGATCCGACTATAAGCGGAGAGGTGTGCTCGATTGCCAGTATTGAACCTGCATTCCGAAAAATATCCTTCAGCCCCAGGCTTCGTTTTGTCCCGTCGAGCATGCTCACCGGGATCCATGCCTCGTCTAAAAGGTTGAAACTGCCCATCTTATACCTCCTGACCATAAACGAGTCCGAGTTCATCATCCAGCCTGACGTTGCGGTCCATCTGCCACCTCCCATCATCATCAAGAAGCATCGGATAACAGAATCTCAAGACGGGCTCCTTCTTCCATGCCTCCGGAACCCCTGCCCTGCCAAGAGCGGAGATAACGGACTTGCGGGAAATGCCGATGCTTCTGCCTATAAGGTCCTTCAAGGTCTGGGAATCCTTCACTTCGGTGAGCGATGAGATTGAATCGGGCCGGATCAATACTGCAGTCATGCTGCTGTCCGAACTCCTCGTCTTAGCGACCAGCATCCGATTTACTTCCGGAGAAGCCTCCTCAAGCAGACACAGCCGGCTGGGGTCTTCCCACGACCCGTCATCAGGGTGGCCTATGGCAGTACTCCTCGCGGCGCACCTCATCGCCGATACGGTTCCCTGGCTCTCTTGTTCGGCCCTCTCATAGCGCTGCCGCTCAGCCTCCGTAATATCCCCAAGCATCGTAATATCCTCTCCATATGCCGCCTGCACAAGAAGGTCGATATCGGCCGGCATCCGGATTGCAGTCCGGTTCCTTAGCAGCGCCCATGTCTTAATCAGGATGTCCTCCCTGTATACTGCGCTCCACCAGAGAGGCCGTCCGAAGTCAAACAGCCTTTCGTACAATCCGGCCACGTAAAGAAGTGGCTTCTCCGTCGGCCTTGCATTGCGAGGCTTCCTCCAAAGCCTTCCTGCCCTCTGCAGAAGGAGGTCTACCGGAGCAAGGTCGGTTATCATAAGGTCGAAGTCCAGGTCCAGGCTTTGCTCGATGACCTGAGTGGCGACTATCACCTTGCGCCCTTGCCTTGTCTCGTTCTTGCTGAAGAATAGATCGAGTGCATTGCCCTCCCTTACCCTCCTTGAATCCGAGGGGAATCTGGCGTGGAACAAGTAGATCTCTGTGCCATCCGGAAGGAGCTTGCCGACAGTCTCCCCGTCTTTGCGTATGGCATCCCCCGGGCCAAATGCGCGATAGACCGCTTGGGCCCGGTCGACGGTATTAGCGATGACAGCGGCCATGCCACTGTTCTCCAACTGGCTTTCTATGATCAACCTCGGAGCGTCTGCATCCACAGATGCGCCGATTATCGCAATCTCCCTTGAGAGGGTTTCGTCATACGGGAAGCCTGACTCTTTCATACCGTGCCTGTCCATCACTGTGATTCTCGGGTATTCGGCTTTTGCCTGCGGCAAAGTGGTCACAAGCTTATCGCTTCCTGTGACGGAAGCCAGCTCGGACCTGAACTTGTCCGGCAATGTGGCAGAGAGGATCACCACAGAGGAGTTAAGGTAGTGGAGCCAACGTATAAGCTCCAGAAGAAGCGTGCCGGTATAAGCGTCGTAGGCGTGCACTTCATCGAAGACGACCACCTTATTGGCCAGTCCCCACATCCTGAGGTAATTGTGCCTGACGCTCAGCACGGACATCAAAGCCTGGTCTATGGTTCCTACACCCGTTTCGGACAGCAGCGCCTTCTTCCTGCTTCCGAACCACTCCGACGCCTCGATGTCAGCAGCCGGAGCAGAGGATGGATGGCTTTCGCTGTTAGCTGTGAAAGCTCTTACATCGCCTTCAGGCTTTTGCCTGACTGCCGCTCCGTGCACGAGCTGGAGGTCGATCGGCCTGTCAAGTTTCAGGCCATCCAGGAATTCGCGTACTCTGTCATACATGGCATTTCCAGTAGCCCTTGTCGGCATCGCCATGTAAAGGCCTCTATGCCCGAGGCGAGCCTGCAGGACGAGGTATGAGAAGAGTGCGGCCTCCGTCTTTCCCTCGCCCATCGGGGCCTCTATTACGAAAACGGAGGGGGTCTCAGTGGCGAGCGTGGCTTGAGCCATCGCAGACTGAAGGGGTCGCGGGGAATACTTGCTGAAGACATCTGTAAAGGATAAAGGCATTTCAGTAAGAGGGGACTTCACATTCCAACCGATTCGATCCAAAGCTGCTGCAGCAAGCTTGCATCTGATCTTGTACCATGTCTCAAGATCAAGGCAGTCATCGGCCGTACCGTAGGGGAACATCCTGGTATCGGAGGCTATCCAGTCCGATATGGTGATGAATCCGGCCAGCATAGCGAAGTCCTCACCGGCGGGATCGTGGGGATATTCCGATGTGGGCGGCTTCACCTTGAAGAAACCGGCTAACAGGCGAAGGATGTCACATCTGGCTTCAGACCAGCTTTTATCCCCTATGGCGCCTCTATTCGACTCCAGTTCAAGGATTGTGCTGAAAGAGGGGCGAACCCCGTGATGATAACCAACGGCATATGAAAGTAGCCTTGCCCTGCCTGGATCCCAACCAAGGGAAGGCAGTTCTGTCTCAAGCACTGACTGGCTAAGGAAGGCATGATTGAAGCTGGTATCCGGGTGATGCGGAATCGTTATCCCTTCAGCAGCGGCCATCCTGTTGAAAGGAGGCCACTTCAGCTGAAACCCGGGCGCCGCCTTTCCGATATCGTGGCAGGCGACTAGGAAGCTGAGCAGCGAGGGGAGCTCGTCTGGGTCCATCATCAAAGCAGCGGCCAGCATGCGAGAGGTGCTTTGAGGCTCCCTTTTAAGCAAGGCTCTTGCACAGGCGGCGGCATCCAGCATGTGAAGAAGAAGCGGGTGATAGGTGGCAGCCGTTTCGTCCGTGGGTGTCTTAGCCCACAGGCAAGAAAGCCATGATATCATATGCGCACCCCTTTGTCAGATGGTGAGAAGAGTATTGCGCCTTGAGAGGTTGGGGCCGGGGCAGGCGACCAGTAGCAACCCTGCTCCCGGAGGATGAGGCGGCTTAGGTGATGAGTCGCCCAACGATCTGCTCGAAGCAAATAGATACAATCTGTAAATGATAATAAATGGTAAGAAGCAGTCTGTCCACCTTATTAAGGGTGAAAGTAAATATATATTTCACCGCCCGATATGCCTCTCTCACAGAATCTTGGCAGAAGCGATATTGTCGCTTCTAGGAGCGCGCTCTAAGTAAGGACTCAGGTGCATTTCCCCTCTCCGTGTTAGAGACCGGAGGCTCATACATGGCCTGGATGAGATGGAGCGCTTAGGCCCCCTCCTGCTGCTTTCGGGCGTGAGAGACACCCATATTTCACAGAAATTGGGAGGCGGTCGTAATTGCCGCATCCGATTGCGCGCACCTTCTTGTGGTTATTCGCACATCAGGGAGAAGATACCCATCCTCCTATGAGATGGCATATGAATACAATGATTTGACAGGGATAGAATAGTATCCCTGCAGAAGGATTTCCAATCTAATGGGCGAATATTGATACATTCAAATACATCGTTCGTTTGATGAGTCCGAAAGAAGGTGATGGAGGCGGCCAAGATAGGCGCTTTGCGGTCTGCATCCGAAGTGGAAGCCATTATAGATGCAGCCGGGAGCCCGGTTCGGAGAGGCGGGGAGGAAGCGGAGGATAAAGGAAACACCAAGGTCTAACACTACTAAGGGTATTGGAGGAACTCATGGTAAATCTGTATATTGTGATAAACGTCGTCGTACTTGCAGTATTGCTAGGAATTGTCTACTGGATGCAGGTGAAGAAGGCGTCATTCACGAAGCGTGTGCTGATTGCGCTCGGCCTGGGAATAGTACTAGGCCTTGCTTTGCAGTTCGCCTTCAAAGGGCAACAGGAAGTCATCGATGGCACGCTTCCGTGGTATGGGCTGGTGGGAAATGGGTATGTGAACCTTCTCCGCATGATAGTCATTCCATTGGTCATGGTTTCAATCATATCGGCAATACTGAAGCTCAAGGATTCGAAGAACCTGGGCAAGATGAGCCTGAGCGTAATCCTTACGCTGGTGCTTACTGCCGGCGTGGCAGCCATGGTGGGCGAGGTCTCAGCACTGGCCTTCGGCCTTGACGCAAGGGAGCTGACTGTCGGTGCCGCCGAGGCACAAAGGGCCGCAGTGCTGCAGCAGTCATCCGCACAGGCAACAACATCGCTGCCTGACAAGATTCTTGAGATCATTCCCACAAACCCGTTTAAGGACATGACAGGGGCAAGAAACACTTCCACGTTAGCAGTGGTGGTGTTCTCAGCCTTCATCGGGCTGGCAACTCTTGGAGCAAGGAAGAAATACCCGGCCGAGACCGATTTGGTTCAGAAGCTTGTGGACGCAGCTTATGCAGTGACTATGAGGATGACAACGATGATCCTCAAGCTCACGCCGTTCGGTGTTATGGCTTTGATGGCTTCAATGGTTGCAGGCACAGATTTTAACGCAATCATGAATCTGGCAAAATTCGTAATTGCCTCGTATGCGGCAATCATAATCATGTTCATCGTCCATCTGTTCATTCTCGCTGTGTTCAAGTACAATCCATGGACTTACCTGAAGAAAGCGTTCCCGACGCTTGCCTTCGCATTCACGTCCCGCACCAGCATAGGAACGCTGCCTATGACCGTCTCGACCCAGACCAAGAAGCTGGGCATATCCGAGGGCGTGGCGAACTTCGCCGCCACCTTCGGGATTGCTATCGGACAGAACGGCTGCGCCGGGATTTATCCTGCGATGCTGGCCGTCATGATAGCACCAACAGTCGGGATTGATCCGTTTAGAATAGGCTTCCTGTTTACGGTCGCGATAGTAACAGCCATTAGCTCGTTCGGGGTTGCCGGAGTCGGAGGAGGGGCGACGTTCGCTGCTTTGATAGTGCTTTCAGCGCTCAACCTGCCCATAGCCCTCGCCGGCCTGCTGATCTCGATTGAGCCATTGATAGACATGGGCCGCACCGCGCTTAACGTATCAGATGCATTTGTGGCGGGAGCGGTCTCTGCCAGGATCCTGAAGGAAGTAGATCAGACTGTATATGACAATCCTAAGGCTGACGTGGAAACGACTGAGGCGGCATGAGGATACTGACATCGGTGGAGTGGCGGCTGGCATGAGTTCAGCGGCCAAGCCGCTAAGAGTCACGAAAGAAGCTAGAACATACAATGCTGTGTCAATAGTGGACAAAGATCACATGAATTGCCGGCCGGGACAGGAGGAAGCGTCAGTCAAGCTAGTATACGACCCTGACGCCGGCAGCTAAGCGAGATTGGCATCTGCCTTTCGAGAGGAGGTAACTAGTTGATAAACAGGCATTCAGTGGCACTTTTTATAGTGCTCGTCGCCATCGGCTTCGGGCTTTTCACCATGGTCAATTTTCAGAAAAAGAATGCATTCGCACCAGCCGCGCCAAGCTCTGGCGGAGGGCTGGTAATCAATGTACTGCCAGGAGGACTTCTTCCGGCTACAGGTGCGGCGCCAGATACGGGCAGCGTTGCTGCGCCTCAGGCGGAATCGCCATCCTCAGACGGGGCAGTGTGCCCGTAATCATTCACACTGGACTACAGCACTCAACGAAAGGGGAGCAAGATGATGGCAAGGAGATTAACTAGGGCGGCCATGTTGCTGCTTTGCATTGTGGCAATAGGAGCCAGCTTGTGGGTCGGAACGGGCGCGGAAGCCGCGGCTAAGACCGGAATCAATGCGACGTACCAGTTCTTCAACAGCGCCAATTTCCCCCACCTGACAGACCCTGAACCCGTCTTCAGGACGGTCTCATACGACCAGCTGATAAAGCTGTTCGAAAGCGAAGGCACATACATGATACTGTTCGGGGGAGCTTGGTGCGGCAACACCCAGGCTGTAATCGGTCAGATCAACGATGTGGCGAAGGAGTATGGGGTCGAGGCAATATACAACTTCGACTTCAAGCTTGATGGAGCCTCCATGCACATCCGCGACACCAAAAACCCATACGCCAACCTTTATGTAGACCTTGTGAATAAGTACCTGCCCAACATAGTCACCCTGTATGACAAGAACGTCAACAATGTAAGTTACGTGAACGCGGAGGGTCAGACCGTAGTAGCCAACAAGCTGCAGGTGCCCTTCCTGTTCATCTACAACAAGAAGGGCGTCACCGCTGACGGCAAGCCCGCCCCCATACTCGCCTCTTATGAGAAGATGCTGAGGTGGGAGGCCGACTTCCAGACCAACGGAAAGGACGACCCGGCTAAAATCGAAGCTTACAAGAAGGAGATCCGCCCACTATTCGACCTGATATCGACGAAGTCCATACTTGGCAAGAAGACTGCCAAGCTTGACACTTTCACCGACTTCGAGTACTTCAGCACTGCTTACAACGCAAGGGCGAAGGCTACGATACTAGATGCGAAGGATGAACCCTGGGTGATGCAGACTACATCCTATTACGAGCTCACCAAGATCCTGGAAAGCCCGGGCAACTTCGTCTTCATGTTCGGCGGACCATGGTGCCCGAACACCCAGGCTGTGGTGAAGCTTGTCAACCAGTACGCAAAGAAGTACAACATCGATAAGATCTACACTTGGGACACAAGGCTTGATTCCAACGTGCTTCAGGTCCGCGATACCAAGAACGCGTATGCGAACATGTATGTAGACCTTGTCCTCAAGTACTTCCCCGGCATAGAGACAGCCTATGCAATCGACAAGAACAACGTCCAGTACACAGACGCTGCAGGAAAAGTTGTGACCGCAAACAAACTCCAGGTGCCCTATGTCTTTGTCTACAACAAGGACCGCAAGGACGCCAAGGGCAATCCCGACCCGATCCTCGGCCAGATAGAGCTTATGTTCACATGGGAGAACATACAGCCGGGCTACGTCGACAAGAACGGTGGGACAGGCGTCAACAACAAGGCTTACACAGAAGCGCTTGACGCCCTCTTCGGGCAGCTGGCGGCCATCGCCAAGTAGCAGAGATTTCACATGGACGCGGCATCCTCCTTTTTCAGGGAAGATGCCGCATGCCTTCCTGGCCTCATAGCGGCATCTCTCAGGGCCTGGATGGGATGATTGGTAGCTTAGGCCGAAGGGATGTCCGGGTTGCCATAAGCATGAGCTGAACAAAGAAAGCGGATCGGGCATCCATGAGGGCCAGCAGTATTGTAAGGGGCAGACGGAGCAGCTCAAAGTCCGCCTTCATAGACTTAAGTTCGTGGGGGTATATGAAAATGGGGTATGCAGCTCGAACCAGCACCGCCATAGAGAATCTTTCGGCATACATTGGCAACACCCCCCTTCTGGCAATAGAGTGCGAATACAGGGGTAAAAAGAGGACAGTATACACGAAGTCCGAGAACTTGAATATGACGGGAAGCATAAAGGACCGCATGGCCCTGCATGTCATCTCTAAGGCATACAAGACCGGCAATCTGAAGCCGGGTGACATGATAATTGAGGCGACAAGCGGAAATACGGGGATCTCCTTTTCCGCCATCGGCAGGGCGCTTGGACATCCCGTTACAATATTCATGCCCGACTGGATGAGCTCCGAAAGGAAGAACCTAATCAGCAGCCTGGGGGCGGACATAGTGCTTATAAGCAAAGAGCAAGGCGGGTTTCTGGGAAGCATTGCCGCTGCCGATGAGCTTGCAAAGAGCATCGGTTCGTCTTTCCTTCCGCACCAGTTCTCAAACATCGACAATCCGGAAGCCCACTACTTGCATACGGGGCCGGAAATCTGGTTCCAGATGCAGTCCAGGGGTTTGATGCCAGACGCGTTTGTCGCAGGCGTCGGAACTGGCGGGACAGTAATGGGCACAGGCAGATATCTAAGGAGCATGAACCCTCGGATCAGACTACATCCCCTGGAACCATCTAATTCACCGACCATCTCCGTCGGGTACAAGGTGGGCAAGCATCGCATCCAGGGCATTTCGGATGAGTTCATACCTCCGATTCTTAAAGTCGAAGAGCTTGATGAAGTAATCGACGTTGATGACGGTGACTCCATAATCATGGCGCAGAAGCTTGCCAAGGAGTTGGGACTCGCAGTCGGCATATCCTCTGGTGCCAACTTCCTCGGCGCACTTGCGGTACAGGACATCATAGGCAAGGATGCAAACGTAGTAACCGTATTCTCCGACGACAACAAGAAGTACCTGAGCACTGACCTGATGAAGATCGAACCGATTAAGGATGGTTTCAAGTCGCCCGATGTAAGGCTTATAGGCTTCGATGCGATAAGAAGGACTTGTGAAGCTTGTAGGTGATGATCGCCTGGCAGGAAACCCGAGCTGCCCGTTGCCTGAAGGCTACGGGCAGCTAATAGATTACTGCCTGTCAGAAACAGGGGTGCAGACGGCGATGCGATGGGATCTGATGATTCCTGGAGTCAGAGGGCAGCAAGAGGGGCGAGCGATTCTAACGGGGCTTCGGTAGATGCGACTCGATGGAAGTTGGAATTGGTAAGGATAACATTAGGCTTCAACATGCCATCTGTAATCTATCAGGCGTTCTAATGAAGCATAGAAGGATAAGCTAGGCAGCGCGCGTTGGTGCGTGCTGTTTTGCCCTGTACGGCATCCCAACAGCAAATTGTCAGCATACTCGCAAGATGCAGCCAGGCAAGATCGCCCTGGCGAAAATATTCTAAAATCTAATGGTTGCATTAACGAGGGAAACGACCATCGTGTGTCGAAGTAATTATTATATCGTTGATATATCATCAGTATATCACTTGCGGATCGCTCGAAAGGAAGACGGGCAATTCCCTAAGCTGGTAGAGCACGGAGAAGCTCTTGGATAGATAAGAGATGAAATTTAGACTCGAATTCTACTGTGCAAGAAGCGCAAAACATGCCTGGTAGAACGACAAATATACAACCGGAGCGATTCCACATATTAAGGGAGGTGATGCGCCGAGACGGCACTCTCGGCACTATATAAGGAATGGATGCAAGGAAATCCAAGACCCAAGGGACCTCCCAGTTGGCCTGACTTATCATAGCTTAGATCAGGAGATGCATGAAGGATCTTGTGGCAAGCTGGCACGCTATCAGACGCACTCTGCCATTGCGATGCGAGCGGAACCGCCATCCAGGTGAATCCCCCGCTGATGCCGGCAGATGTAACACTCAATCGAAAGGGGCGATTCAATGAAACAGAGATGGTTTGTCGTGCTTCTGGCGCTTATCCTGGCCATGGCGGCTGCGGTCTCCACGTCTGCCGACATTACAGTTGGCGATGCTGCGCCCGAGAGTGAGTTGAAAGCCAAGAACTTAGCTGATGAACCGGTTCCCGTGCGTGACGTTACTGAAGCCAATCAGCTTCCCACCACCGGATATTTCTACTCCGCACTGGATGGAAGCTTCGCCAACCGCGAGGTCCGCTGGTATATTCCCGCGACTGCGGTGCTTCGTCCCTACTTCCATTTCATAGCTGTCCCCAACAAGTCGGACGTGGACAGCTGGCTTATAAGCAGCGGCTGGAAGCGCATAGCCGATGAGACTGGCGAGTGTCTCTACCTGCTGTTGCCGGATAAAGCAACCGGCACTTGGGGCAGCATACCGGACGAGAAGGCTTATATCGATGCGGCCAAGGCCAAGCATGGCGGCGTCGGGACATATTTCACCACCTTCGGGGTCTTCTACCTGGAAGGTTACGGCGAAGGTGCAGCTGCTCTGGAAGCATGGGCTGCCGAGAATCCGAATCTGGTCATCTCGCAGGCTTTCGTGAACGGAGCATCCGTCGGGGCGAGCGCCCTTACGGATATCGGTTCCGTCTCCTTCGGCTGGGCTCACATGACAGACGGCGACAGGAATCTAGTCATCGACCGTCAGCAGGCATTGATCCAGATGGCCACCCGGCTGCAGGACATCGTCAACAAGAATCACCGCGACTTCGAGGGCCTGCTGGAGAAGGACGACATGCCCGTACCGACATGGCTTGTGAACTACAAGGGTACGGACAGCCTCAATTACTGGAGGACAGTCAATAAGGCCACCGGTGCTGCGGCCGACGTCACGTTGACTGCTTTCGGCAGCATCACCGCCACCGGCAGCGTGTTTGCCCAGAAGAAGGACACATGGGCTACGGAGTTCGCCGGTCCCATCTCCAAGGTTACGACTGTAACCATAGCGGGCGACGCTACCAGTACTTATGCCTTCAACCGGGAGCTGCGCGACCAGCTGACGGATTACTCACGGTATGACGTGTCCATCAGCTACGGCAACGCCCTCAATTACCGCCTGGATTACACTGCAATCCAGGTAGAAAGGTTCACCTCTGCGAAGAAGGAGGCCTCAGGCATCGTATCGGCCAAAGTACGCAACTACAAGGAGCCGGTTAAGGGCACGATAACCATCAAGACCCTGACACTGCCCAGCGGCTACGTAATGGATACTCTGCTGTATGTGCCTGAGACTGCAGGAAACAGCAATATACCAGTAGTCACGGTATGGCATGGCGCTTCTCAGACTTCCAACCTGTTCATGGATTCCACAATGTGGTGGCAGGTCGCGGCAGAGAATGGCTTTGCGATCTTCCTTCAGACTCGCACCGCCTCCCCTGGAACAGGCAATCTGCCAAGCATCAGCAATACGGTCATGTTCACGGCCATGAGGGACTTCCTGGCAGCTGATGGCCGCTTTGACATGAACAGGATATATGCTACCGGTCAGTCGGCCGGCGGCGGCGCCACCAACAACCTGGCCATGGACGCCACGACCAACAAACAACTGGCTGCGGCTTATCCAAGCAACTTCCCGGGCAACCTGGGTACCGACGGAGCGAGCAACAGCTTCATCCCAGTCGGCTTGGTCATCGGCGAGGGCAACTACTCGAACCGCGGCATACCTGGTTATGCGACCGCCGAGGAGGCCAAGGCCGCCGGTGCAGACATCATCTGGGACAGCATAGGCACCGCTGCCGCCCCTACAGGCATAACCAAGTGGATGAATTACTACACCACCGCAAATTCGCTAGGAAAGGGGAACCTCCTTGCCGCTATCGAGTACAGCGGGGGGAATGCCTTAAATGGTGGCGCAATGGGTAACAAGGTGGGGGATATCTCCGACTGGAACACCAGCATGGCGCGTTTCCGCACCTTCACCTGGGCCAATAACGAAGGGTACCCTGTGTTGGAATACGTCTTCACCCTATATGAAGCCCACAACAACATAGCCGGCCACGCGGAGATCATGTGGGACTTCATGAAGCACTACAGCCTGGATCTGAAGACGGGCATCCGTTATTACAGCGAATCGGCATTCAAGGCTAACGATGCGAAGGTCATCGCGCGCCCGTAACGGATTATAGAAGCCTGAGATGGTCCGTCATGATTTCGAACCCTACTGAAAGAAGGAACTGGTTCGCTGGACCAGTATAGGCTGATTGTCCAGTTAAAAAGCGGGCCGTATTCTAACTAGGCAAGGGGCCGTCCCAAGATATGGACAGCCCCTTTGTTGTTCTTGAGCAGGCGGATCCCCCTCGTCTTATCGAGAACGAGATGGGTGAAATGCAACACCGAGGACTTATGGATCCGTTGCAGCTGACAGGTTGAGATAGCGCTTTGTCCTGTTGCCCAGGGGCTTTCAGGGGCATCCTTCTAGGCATCACGGTATTTCAGCCCTTTGACGCTAGGGTGGGGATGCTGCGATAAGTGCAAGGCCAAAACAAGCAGGAAGGCATTGCCAGGAAGGGATGCGGAAGCTTCGGAGCAAGTGGCGCTACGGAGAGATCTTGCTTTGGCAATTCATGTCGCTGCTGACTGGCATCACTCATCTATCCTCATTAGACCTTTTGAACACATTTATTAAGGAAATCTCGAATGTATGCTATCTGCATATCGACAGATTGTTGGGATGTGCCGCCCTTCGAGACGCGCCTCCCGACACATGCGCCAAGGTCGATATCGCTGTAAAGATCCACATCGAATAGGCCGCTATAATGCCTATACACATCAAGTGGCAGCGTATCCAGCACCTTGCCTTCGGCAAGGCACCTGGCAACTATCTGCCCAACGATCTTGTATGCGCTTCGGAAGGGCAACCCCTTCCTCACAAGGTAATCAGCCAAGTCGGTGGCGTTAATGAAACCTGCCTGCGCTGCCGCCATCATGCTATCCGCATTGACATGCATGGTCGCAACCATCGGAGCGAAGACAGAGAGGCTCTTCTTTACAGTTTCCACGCTATCGAAGACTGCCTCCTTATCCTCCTACATATCCTTGTTATAGGCAAGCGGAAGCCCTTTCATCATGGTGAGTGTCGCAGTAAGGTTTCCATAGATTCTTCCCGTCTTTCCGCGGACAAGCTCGGCAATATCGGGGTTCTTCTTCTGCGGCATTATGGATGAGCCCGTAGAGAAACCGGCATCCAGCTCGATAAAGCCGAATTCCAGCGAGGACCAGAGTATTATCTCTTCCGAGAATCGTGACAAGTGCATCATCAAGATAGCAAATGCGCCTTGGATCTCGATGCAGAAGTCCCTGTCGGACACCGCGTCAATGCTGTTTAGGGCAACTCCTTCGAAGCCCAGCTGCCTTGCCTCCGTGTCACGGTCGATATCATAGGTGGTTCCCGCAAGCGCGCAGCAGCCGATCGGTGAAACGTTCATCCTTGCGTATGCGTCCTTCAACCTGCCTATGTCCCTGATGAGCATCATGGCGTATGCCATCAGATGATGCCCGAAGGTTACAGGCTGTGCGCGCTGCAGATGCGTATAACCGGGCATTATTGTTGCCTTGTGAGCGTCCGCTTTGGTGGCAATGGCATCCAACAGGCCCTCGATAAGCTTGATTATCGCCAGGACCTCATCTCGCAGATACATGCGCAGATCGAGCGCCACCTGGTCGTTGCGGCTTCTCGCCGTATGAAGCTTCTTCCCGGCGTCTCCGATGCGGGCCGTAAGCACTTGCTCAACGAAGGTATGGATGTCTTCACAAGCCATATCGACCTCGAGTCTTCCATGCTCAAGGTCCTCCAGGATTCCTGCAAGCCCCTCGATGATGGCATCTGCGTCCTGCTGGGGGATTATCCCTTTGGCGGCAAGCATGCCGGCGTGGGCGATCGAACCCTCGATGTCGTGTTTATAGAGCCTGCAATCAAAGCCTATCGAGGAGTTGAAGTCGTCCGCCCTTTCATCAAGGGAGCCGCCGAGCCTGCCGGCCCATATCTTGCCCATCGTTCACACCTCGTTAAGCCCTATGACTTCTTCCTGTCTATCATGGCCTGGATCTTTATCGGCAGCCCATATAGGTTTATGAAGCCCTCCGCGTCCTTCTGGTTGTAGTCGCTCTTGCCGAAAGTCGCAATGCTCTCCGAGTACAAGGAGTACGGGCTCCACACCCCGGCGTTTATGATGTTTCCCTTGTATAGTTTCAACCTTACTGTGCCTGTAACCTGCTCCTGCGTCTTGTCCACGAAAGCGGAGAGCGCCTCCCTGAGAGGGGTGAACCACAAGCCGTTGTAGACAAGCTCGGCGAAGGTGATCGCCAACCGCTGCTTCTCATGCATGGTCATCTTGTCGAGGCAGATCGTCTCAAGGACAGTGTGGGCCCTATATAAGATAGCCCCTCCCGGCGTCTCGTATATGCCCCTGCATTTCATACCGACGAGCCTGTTTTCCACCAGGTCCAGAAGTCCTATGCCATTTACCCCGCCGATCTCATTCAGTTTGTAGATGATCTGCTTTGCGCTCATCCGCGCGCCGTCCAGGCCTACTGGGACTCCCTTTTCGAACTCCAACGCGACATATGAGGGTTCATCCGGGGCTTTTGCGGGGGAGACTCCTATCTCAAGGAAGCCCTCCTTGTCATATAGAGGCTCGTTGCCGGGATCTTCAAGGTCAAGCCCCTCATGCGAAAGGTGCCATAGGTTCTTGTCCTTCGAGTAGTTCGTCTCATGGGTTATCTTAAGGGGCACATTGTGCGCCCTTGCGTACTCGATCTCCTCCTCCCTTGAGACGATGCTCCACTCCCTCCACGGGGCGATCACCGGCATTGTCGGGGCGAAGTGCTTGATGGCAAGCTCGAAGCGCACCTGGTCGTTGCCCTTCCCGGTGCAGCCATGGCATACGGCGTCCGCTCCCTCCTTGAGGGCCACTTCCACAAGGCCCTTCGCGATGCAGGGACGGGCAAGGCTTGTTCCGAGCATATACTCTTCGTATACAGCACCGGCCTTTAAGGTAGGCACGATGTATCCGTTCACGAAATCGTCGGTCAGATCCAGCACATAAAGCTTGGATGCGCCGGTCTTAAGGGCCTTCTCTTCAAGGCCCTCCAGCTCGTCTGCCTGGCCGACATCGCCTGTAACTGCGATTACCTCGCAACCATCGTAGTTCTCCTTGAGCCAGGGGATTATTATGGAAGTATCCAGCCCGCCTGAATATGCCAGGACGATCTTCTTGAAGCCCTTCTTGTCCATATGAGCAACCTCCAAGGATTATGTGAATTATATACACTAAACTTAGTATATTTATTCCATATAGTCAAACAGAAGTTGATATAGGGGGCAGGTCGCATGTCGCTTGAGCAAAGCCTGAGGGCCGTCGCAAATAGACATCGGCCCTCTATTGTACCTATTATCTGATGGAGGATATTGATCGGAAAAATCTGAAGCGGGACTCCACTTATCACAGGACATAAACGTATGCCTACATTAAGAGGCTTGCTGATGCATCTAAGGGCTTTCCATCCTTTTCCTGTCCGAGATGTCAAGGACGATTCCCTCGAAGGCCTCTGCCTCCCCGCTCTCTTTGTATACCCCTTGCCCCATATCAATGACCCATTTCCTTTGGCCTGAGGCGGTAATTATCTCGTATTCGAGGCTCATGGGCAGCCTCTCTGAGAGGATGCGCTCCCATTCCTTTCGAATGGGTTCTCGGAATTCGGGTGCAATCAGGTCAATATAGGAAAGCACCTTGTTGCCGATAAGGCTCTCCGGCGCATATCCGGTGAGATTCAGGCTTCTGGCCGAGACGAACTGCATGCTCCTCTTTCTGTCGAGGCTGCACCTGTAGGCCATTCCCGGAAGGTTCGACAGAAGGACGGACTTGCTGCGCTCGCTCTCCTCCAATGCCAGCTCCGCAGCCTTGCGCTGCGAGACATCGCGGGAGACTCCGACAAGTCCGACCGCCTTGCCCGCCTTGTCCCGCATTATAGATATGTTCATCTCAACCCATACGGAAGTGCCATCCGCCTTGAAATGCTCCACAACCAGCTTCCTGGAACGGTTCTTATCCGCTTTCGGATCGCTTTCCTTCTCCATCTCCTCGAAGAGCATGAAGCTTATCTCGTTTAGCGTCTGAGCCGAGAATTTCTCCTGCAGGCTCCTTTTCATATGCTCCTCCGGGGTCTCTCCCAGGAGCCTTTGCACCGACGGGCTGACATAAGTGGTCTTCAGGTTCAGGTCCGTCTGCCAGACTACATCCGACATGTTCTCGGTGATGTTCCTGTATGTCCTCTCACTTTCCGCTAGCGCCGCCTCGGCGGCCTTCTGGCTGGTAATGTCCTGCAGGATGCAGTGAGTCTGCTTGAACTGCCCGTCCAGGTTGTAACCGATTCTCCCTTCGAATGCGATGAATATAGGCTTGCCGCTTTTATGAAGCACCTCGAATTCGCTATGGATATGACCTTGAGCTTTGAATACGGGGAACCTCTTACGGAATGCCTCCCTGTTGTCTGGGGAAAGGAAATCTCCGAACCACTTGCCGATGACCTCTTCGCGTGAATATCCAAGAGTATCGCACCATTGCTGATTGATGTCTATGAAATATCCTTCAGAATCCAGGGATTGATAACCGAGCGGGGCCCTGTCGAAAAGCAGCCTGAACCTCTCCTCGGATTGCATCAGCTGCTCCTGAGCATGCTTGAAGGCCTGCTGGCGAATAAGCAGCATGCTCAAAAGCACGGTCGCTATCGGGTAGACTAGCATCACCGGGAAGGCGATGGCGCGAATAACGGTGAAGTTGTCCGGATAAGGGATAAGGAGCATGCAGGCCAGCATCACTACATGGACGCAGACGCTCATCAGATAGATGCTAACCATGCGCCATTTCTTAGACCTAGGATACAACCAGCGCCTCCATGCCAGGCCGATTAGAGAACTTGTCGTGATGACGGCTATGCCAGGCAGAGCCCCGGTCCCTCCGATGACCAGCCTGACTATGGCGGCGACAATCGCCGCGATTGCAGTCGGAATCAGGCCGAAAATGAGGGCGGTCACACTGAGCAAAATAGACCTTGTGTCGAAGATTATCCCCGATTGCAGCGTGAAGGGCATCACCATGACGGCAGTGCAGATGAGGGCGATGAGCATGCCGCTGAAGTACGGCTCAAAGCGGCGGTATCTCGGCGGCAGGTTATAGGTAGCCTCGTAGATGACTGACAACACCAGAAGCAGCGCAGCGTTATTGAACAAAGCAGTCAGGACAACTTGTTCCATGGGATCTCCTTCTTAAGCTGAATCCCGGGACGGCATCCGCTTTCAGCCAAGCTCGTGTCCCGAGGCTACAGCTGCTGGGCATCCGCTGTTTCTTTGTCGCATCGTGATAGTCGAGGAGATAAGTACCCGCCGGCATTTCCCTTTTAGCATAATTCTATTCGCAGGCCGCTTAGTTAACAAGGTCACGATTACCTGCCGACCCAAACGGGCAGGGCGCATCAAGCGCCTTGCAGTTTCTCAGCGGGACTGCAGAAATTTGATGCACATCAAGGTAATCCAACAAGTCATGGGGCAAAATGAAGACACAAGGTTAAAAGGAGGCGACAGAGATGATAAGCAAGACTTACCAATTGGAGACTGTAAGCTGCCCCAGCTGCATAGCCAAGATAGAGGGCATGCTCAGAAGGACCCAAGGCGTAGCGGAAGCGGAAGTGGCATTCAACACCTCTAGGGTTAAGGTTTCTTTCGACGAGGGCGTAATCAGCAGCGAGGCCATCAAGAACAGCATAACCAGGCTCGGCTACAGCGTGCTAGGAGAGAAGTAGCTAGAAGGAAGGGGGATTCAGGATGCTCAGGAATGCAAAAGGAAGAAGGATACTGCTGGCAGCGGCGCTTGTTGCCGCCTCCTACATCCTGAAGAGGCTCCTAGGGTACGCGCCGGCAACTGTGTTGTTGATGCTTGTGTCGACTTTCGTCGCGGGGGCCCCGATCTTCATGAAGGCGTTCGGCGCCATCAGATACCGCATCGTGGGGATAGACGCCCTTGTCACCATCGCGGTCGCGGGGGCCCTTGTCATCGGCGAGTACTGGGAGGCAGCCGCAGTCACCTTCCTATTCACCTTCGGCGACTATCTTGAGGCACTGACCATAGAGAAGACCCGCTCTTCCATAAAGGCGCTGCTTGCGACAGCCCCGGATTCCGCCAGGGTGAGAAGGGGCGACACGGAGCTCATATTGGCCCCTGAGGAAGTCGTGAAGGGCGACCTGGTAGTGGTGAAGCCCGGCGAGAAGATATCCGTCGACGGCACCATCGCTGAAGGTTCGGCATTCATAGACCAGGCAGCGATAACAGGGGAGCCCATCCCGGTGGAGCGGGCTCCGGGCGATAAGGCCTTCTCCGGGACCATCGTAGAATCCGGGTATCTGATTATTAGGGCGGACAGGGTCGGCGATGACACGACGTTTGCAAGGATCCTGCATATGGTCGAGGAGGCCCAGGACAAGAAGGCGAAAACGCAGAAGTTCCTGGAAAGGTTCTCGAGGTACTATACCCCCGCTGTGATCGTCCTCTCGCTGATGATGTATCTCATCACCAGGGACCTGAGGCTTTCCCTCACACTTCTGGTCATCGCCTGCCCGGGGGCGCTCGTCATCTCAGCGCCGGTATCCATCGTTGCCGGCATCGGAAACGGCGCTAAAAACGGCGTGCTGGTCAAAGGCGGCGAGACCGTGGAGAAGCTAGGCGCGGTCCGGACCGTGGCATTCGATAAGACAGGCACCCTTACTGCGGGAAAGCCCAAGCTTGTGGGCATAAGGGCATATGGGGTCACAGAGGAAGAGCTTCTTCATATAGCGGCGGTGGGGGAGGCCTATTCGGAGCACCCGCTCGCCAGGGCGATAACTGATGGGGCGAGGGCTCGCATCGGGACGGTGACGAACAAGCCGGAGGACCCGGAGTTCGTTAAGGGCCAGGGCTTGAAGTTCAAACTTGAGGGCAAGGGGTATCTCATAGGCAACAGAAGGCTCTTCGATGAGGAAGGCGTAGCGCTTAGCGGTCAGGAGGATTACATAGCAACCGAGGAGGGCAAGGGGCGCACGGCAGTAATAGTAGGTAATAAAGGCGGCGTGCTAGGCGTTCTCTCCATATCGGATACGGTTAGGCCCGGGGCAAGGGCACTTATCGGGAAGTTAAGGTCTCAGGGCATAAGGAAGATGGTTATGCTCACTGGCGACAACGAAAGGTCTGCAAGTGCTATCGCCGACGAGCTTGGCCTTGACGGCTTCTATGCGGAGCTCATGCCGGAGGACAAGGTCCGGGTGCTCGAGGAGCTGAGAGAAGGGGGCGTCAAGGTCGCAATGGTTGGAGACGGCATAAACGATGCGCCCGCTCTTGCTGCAGCAGACCTTGGCATCGCAATGGGTGGCGGCGGCACCGATGTCGCCATCGAGACCGCAGATGTCGTGCTTATCTCCTCAGAGCTGGGCAAGCTGTCATATGCAATAGGGCTCGCCAGGGCCACCGTCGGCAACATGAAGCAGAACATATACTTCGCCCTGCTGGTGGCGGGTCTGCTTCTGGCGGGGGTGCTTATCAAGACCGTGAACCTCTCTTTCGGCATGCTGGTTCACGAGATGTCGGTCCTGCTTGTTATAATCAATGCAGTGAGGCTTCTGGGCTACGGACGGAGAAAGCCCCTTGAGGATTAGAGGTGACCGGAATGAGCGGAAATTGCTCCTTGCATAAGAGCTCCAACTGCATAGAGTCGGTTCCGATCTTCAGCAGCGTGACCGAAGAGGAGATGTTGAAGATCGCGGCCATCACCACTGACAGGACCTATCAGAAGGGCGAGATGGTCTATCTTGAGGGAGACGAGGGCGGGAAGCTCTATGTGATCCATAAGGGCGGGGTGAAGGTAACCAGGCTCGGCACATCGGGCAAAGAACAGGTCATCAGGGTGCTGGGCCCCGGTTCGTTCATGGGAGAGCTGTCCCTTCTTAACCCAGTTCCCATGTCCGACAATGCGGAAGCCCTCGAGGCTACCACGATGTGCATGATAGATGGCAGTAAGCTCAAGAAGCTGATGCTCGAAAGCCCTTCCATCGCGCTGAAGATAATAGAGGAGCTGAGCAGACGCCTGGGAAGTGTGGAGGAGCTAATCGAGGACATCAACCTTCTGTCGGTGGAGCAGAGGCTGGCCCAGGCGCTCCTGAAGCTTGCGGGCGAAGGCGACGAAATCGTGCTCGGCATGAGGAAGTCTGACCTCGCCTCGCAGATCGGCATGAGCCAGGAGACCCTTTCGAGGAAGCTTTCAAGCTTTCAGGAGCAGGGCCTAATAGAGCTTGAGGGGCAGAGGAGGATACGCATCCTGGATCGGAAGGGGCTAGAAAACATCCTGTAAGAGCGACAGCATCGCGCTTCGGAATATCCAACAGCGCTGCCGGCGGGGGAACCGCCGGCAATTCTCTTTCATGTCACATGTCGATCATCTTGAGGATTGTTTTGGATGCGCTGCTTTCCAATGTAAGCAATTCATGCAAAATGCAGGTTGATTCCACAGAAGTGCAGAATTTCGGTTTCTATGTAAAATATACTTGACATAAAGATAAGTAAGTATTACAAATAGAACTGTAGAATTTACTAATACAGGAGGCGTACTGAAATGTCATACAAGATCAAGAGAACGATACTGTCATTGCTCACCGGCATAGCCCTTCTTGCCTTCTATTGCATCTATGCTTTCGGGAAGGTGAACTCGGGAGCAGCTGCGATGGACGACATGAGGTTCTGGGCGGTGACGATACTGCTGTTCATCGGAATTGGAGTGGCGGCCATGATAGTTATTCAGATCATCTTCCACATCCTTCTTTCGATAGCGGCGGCGGTCAACGAGCAGATCAAGACCGGCACATGCGACGACAAGAAGGTCGAGAAGTCGATCGAGCTGGAGATGGTCGAAGACGAGATGGACAAGATGATCGAGCTTAAGTCCACCAGGATAGGGTTCACCGTAGTGGGCATAGGCTTCGTCGCGGCACTTGGCTCACTCGTGCTTAACTGGGCGCCCGCGGTGATGCTCAACATCCTTTTCGGCTCCTTTGCTATAGGCGCGATGATCGAGGGCGTCGCCCATATCTACTACTACATGAAGGGCATCTGAGCTGACCTGTCCACCGATAGCCAGAAGCCATCATGAGAGGAGTGCTTGGTATGAGCAAGGGTTTCGAGGTCAAGAACAACATCAGAAGGCTGCGCTTCTTCGCCAACGAGATGACGCAGCAGGAGCTTGCTGAGAGGACTGGGGTATCCAGGCAGACCATAATCTCCATTGAGGCGGGCAAGTACTCACCTTCGCTGGAGTTGGCTTTCAAGATCGCCGATGCGTTCGGCGTGGCCATAGGGGAAGTATTCAGCTATCAGAAAGAAGGGAACGTAAATGAATGAGTTAATGGCGACCAAGGCGGAGATGACAGAGGCGAAACAGCTGCGCCGTACAGCAGCTAAGGTAGGAACGCTTTACATCATCGGCACTGTGGCAGGCTGCTGCTCGGTTGTCGCAAAGCTCATCCTGGACGATCCGAACTATCTTGGCAACGTGGTAGGCAACCCGGCTCCCGTGATAATCGGTGCGCTTCTCATACTGACGATGGGAATAGCGCTTGCGATGATGTCTGTCTGTCTCTATCCCGTGCTCAGGAAGCACAACCCGGCTGTGGCGACCGGTTACGTGGTATTCAGAGGCGCTCTTGAGACTGCAACTTACATGATAACGGCGTTCTGCTGGCTCATCTCCGTGGCGCTGGGCAGGGCCGCCGGCCAAGTCGGCGCAGATGCCGCGGTGCTGAGCGCTGTGAGCAAGGCGCTTACGGACCCCAGGGCGGGAAGCGCCATAACGATGCTCTTCTTCATCATCGGGGCTGTCATGCTCTACTCGGTGCTGTATCGCGCAAGGCTCGTACCCAGGTGGATCTCGGTTTGGGGCCTTGTCTCGGCCGTCTCCTACTTCCTGTCGGGGATGCTGGTCCTGTTCGGTGCAATCGGAAGCGGATCCGACGCTGAATGCCTTATGACGATGCCGATGCTGCTGCAGGAGATGGTCCTTGCCGTATGGCTCATCGCAAAGGGGTTCAACAAGCAGGCGGGCATCACAGTACAGGCCTCCGTAATCTAACCCCCCTGACAACGGAAAACCAGGCGCAGATGACATGGGAATCACCATGCCTTGATGAAGTGCGACCCAAAAGGCGATTTCTAAGATAATCCGGAGCAGTCCGGCCTCATCGGGGGGGCTGCCCCGGGCAACGAAAAGGAGATACGAGAATGAGAACCTTCAAGCCCCAGACCGGACTTCAAGAGATGAAAGCGCGCCTTTCGACCCTATGGGTATTCGTGATGGTCAACATACTGGCTGCTGACATCTTCTCCTTCATGCTTCAAGCCGGCGCGCAGAAGGCGCAGGTGCATGTGAGCCAGGAGATGATGCTGGCATTCGCGGTCGTAATCGAAATCCCGATAGCAATGATAATACTGTCAAGGGTGCTTGGCCACAGGGCAAACAGGCTTGCGAACATAGCCGCATCCGTGATAACCATAGCATTCGTCGTCGCTGGCGGGTCGCTGGACCTTCACTACCTGTTCTTCGCCACGGCAGAGGTCGCTGCCATGGTTTATATGATCTGGGCTGCCTGGACCTGGAAGGGCCCGAAGCCCGAAACCGTTGTAACAACCTATGAAAGAAGGGCAATGAGATGAATCCTACTAAGGGAATTGCAAGGCTTGCCGGAATATTTTTCCTGCTCATGGCCGCATTCGGACTTTTCGCGGAGTTATTCTTCCGTCAGGGCATCTTCATACCGGGCGACGCCGCGGTTACCGCGGGCAACATCCTGGCAAACGGGCTTCTGTACCGCTTCGGAATCCTTAGCGACATACTCATGTCCCTCTGCTACCTGTTCACTGCGATTGCGCTGTACAGGCTTCTGGTCTCAGTGAACAAGAACCTGGCTCAGATGATGGTCCTTTTCGCCGCGGCAGGCTCCGTGCTTCTGCTGTCGAATGTGCTAAACGAGCTCGCCCCGCTTACGATACTGACCTCCGGCTCATACATGGGGGCGTTCTCCGAAGCTCAGCTGCAGGCGCTGGCCATGTCCAGCTTCGACGCCTACAATCATGGATATATGATAGGGCAGTCTTTCTTCGCGCTCTGGGTGCTGCCGCTCGGGCTTCTGATCTGGCGCTCGAAGTTCATCCCCAAAGGATACGGCGTGCTGTTCATTGTGGAGGCGGCCTGCGGGCTGCTTTCCGTAGCGGCTCACTTCCTGGGCTTCGGCGGGTCCGTGGAGGCGTTCCTTCTAATCCCCGGCATGTTCGCGGAGTTCGCCTTCCTCGGCTGGCTTCTAAAGCGGGGGATAGATGAAAGCAAGCTGGAGACGGCTCAGGTATAGGTGCTTATCGGGGAAGGCCCGCTTATTGGGCCTTCCCGGCGGGAGGGTTACGATGCTCGGTTCCTATTGGGCGGGAGTGGCGGCCGCCTTGGCGGCGGGGACGGCTTTCAACATAGGCGTACTGGTCCAGAAGCTGGCGATCATGAAGATGCCGCATGATGGGAGCCTTATGCGCCGTGTTATCCGCAATCCATTGTGGCTTGCCGGGTTCGCACTTCAGTTTCTCGTCGGGGTGCCGCTTAATGTGCTGGCTCAGGCAATGATCGGTCCGGCCATGCTCCCCGGGCTTATGGCCATCGGCCTGATACCTCTCGCTATAGGTGCGGCCAGGCTCGCAGGAGAGAAGCTGAATGCGGGAGAAGTAGCCGGCATAGCCCTTGTAATGGCAGCTGTCACGTCCTTCGGCCTAAGCCGCATGTCGATAGATGTCCGGTCGATCGACTTGTACGATACTGCCTTCATTCTGCGCCTGGGCCTCTTCACCGCATCTGTAGCCGCGCTTTCATCGGCTTGCCATGCATTGCAGAAGGCAAATAGGCGCATGAGGGGCATTCTCAGGATCCTGAACGCAGGATTGCTGTTCTCCCAATCGAATCTCTGGCTGGGGATACTTATGGCCCTGCCGGCCAGGTGGAGCTCGGGAAGGTTTTCGGCAGCCGACCTTCTTTATGCCGCGACAGCGACAGGCATTGTGCTTGCCGGTAGCATCCTGGGCATTTCGGAGACACAGCATGCGCTCAGCTGCGGGAACGTGTCAAGGCTGGTTCCGATCCAGTACTTCCCCTCGCAGGTGTTGCCAATTGCCGCATACTTTCTCGTATTCTTGCTTCGCCCGGAATCTGCCATATCTACAGCATTAGCACTAGCGGGTATCGCCTTGGTAATATTGGGAGCCATCCTCCTTGCTAGAAGGCAGGTAGTTAACCAGGAGGTTCAAGCCCATGAAGGATAGGACAGTTGCGGTAATCGGCGGGGGGATGGCGGGGCTTACCATCGCTGCGTATCTTGCCCGGCAAGGCTTCTCCGTAGCAGTGTATGAGAAGCATAAAGTGCCCGGAGGATATATGTCGTCATTCAGGAGGGAAGGCTTCACCTTCCCGGCCGGTCCGACCTCCTTCGGGTCGAACGGCATCATCTTTCCGATACTCAAGGAGCTGGGCCTTAAGGAATGTTTGAGGTTCATTCCGGTTAAGCATCAGATGAGCTGGGGACCAAACGACATCCTACTAGATGGGCCGAGTAAGACCGAAAGGCTTCTTGCAGGGCACTTTCCGGGTGAGAAGCAGGCGCTCAGGCGGTACTTCCGCTGGGTGGGAATCGGCAGCAGCGCCTTCCGGGACATGCTGGAAAGCGGCATGATGTTCGGGCAAGGCGTGCCTATAAGCATGCTCAAGCTTATCGTAAGGCATCCTCTTTTCCCCTGGGCGGCGCTTGTCGCAGGACGCAACACAAACCGCAGCCTTCACGACAGCCTCTTCAAGGATAGGCTTCTACGGCAGATGCTAAACCAGCTGGGATATCCGGTCATGACCGGGAAGAACACGCTGGGTATGTGGGCCTCCTACTACGGCGACGCCTGGGTCCCCGAAGGAGGATTGCAGGAGCTTGCAGACCTGATGGCCCGCTATGTGAGAGAGCATGGCGGTGAGATCCACCTTGGGGAGGAGATTCGGAGAATCGTGACAGAAGGTGGAAGGGCGAAAGGTGTGGAGCTTTCGGAGGGAGGCTTCATCCCTTCCGACTGGGTGGTTTCGGCTGCCGACCTGAGGAAGACATGTTTTAATCTGATCGGGCGCGGCAATCTGCCCGGAACAATGGCAGAGAAGCTTGAGAGAGCCAAGCCGTCGGAATCAATATTCTCCCTGTTCCTGGGCTTGGATGGGAACCCGGGGCTATCTGCGGGCCTGAAGAGGTTTCAAGGAAGCCACGTCTTCTTCACCTGCGCCGACGGCAAATACATACAGTTGGTCCTTCTCAGCAAGGATGACCCGTCGGTGGCACCGGAAGGCAAGCATGCGCTTTTCGTCGGCATACTGAGTCCCTATGAGGACTGGGAGGGGTTGAAGGACGACAGGGCGGCTTACCTGGTTCGTAAAAGGGAAGCCGCAGAGGAGCTGATCGCTCGCGCCGAGGAGTTCCTGCCGGGATTGCGGGCGGGCATCTTGGTCCGGGAGGCCGCCTCACCGCTTACCTACGAGAGGTATACAGGAAACAGCAAAGGTGCCACTGCGGGCTGGAATTGGGATCCGTCGAAGGCTCCACGCTTCAAGTTCGATGAGGACCTGCCCATTAAGCGCTTCTATCCCGTAGGGCATTATGTCCACAACCCGGGCGGGGTGCCTACTGCCATGATCACCTCTTGGTATGTCGCAAGAAGCATCATAGGCGAGGCTGACAAGCCTGATATGGGCAACTAGGTCGATGAGAAGGCGAAAGATATCGAACCGCATTTGGAGGATAAGTCGTAGCAGCGCTGTCGGATACGTAAATCAGGCCTTCTTCCCCCTACTGTTTCTTATCCACGTCAGAACTAACCCGAATAGGATGGAGAAGCGGAAGGACGTCTGCCAGTCCACGAAACCAGCTCCATGGATAAGCAGATTGTAGAGGTAACTGACGGCGGCTGAGGCAACCAAAGACAGTGCGGACAGGGTGAAGAAGCTCTTGACGAAATCCTTGTGGCTCATACTGATATCCTCCGTTAGCATTGCCAAATGTAACTATTATAGGCTTTCTCGGGCACACGAACTACCGCTTATCCTTTTTATGTATGATCGATGGATTAGAGATTTGCACTCAATAAGGAAAACACTGGAATTGCCCATCGTCTGCTGACGTTTAATGAATAGCAGCGGTTAGGCTGCACTCCTATCTTGAGCCTTGCAAACTAGCCCTCTATCTTTATCGGAAGCAGGTGTTCCAGTGAAATCGTTTGCCGTATCGCTTCTGTTATGCCTGATGCTGTCTATCCCGGTAGGAGAGGTTTCATACAATGTGCGGGAATACCGATTCGACCCATCTACCGGGGAGATATTAGGTTACGACGGAGAAAGCGAGAAGCTCTACATCCCTTGGGAGATTGATGGAATCAGGGTCAGGGGATTGCGGGAAGATGCTTTCAAGTACCACGGCTATTTAAGACATGTAGAGGTCCCCTTCGGAGTCACCTACATTTCCGCTTCGGCCTTCGAATACTGCATCAACCTTGAGACGGTGTCTTTACCCGAGACAGTGGTTTCTATTGGAGATGCAGCTTTCCTTGCCTGCAGGAAGCTAAGAGAGATCAATCTGCCTAACGGGTTGAAGAGAATCGGAAGATCGGCTTTCTACGAGTGCGAAAACCTAGAGGGAATTGTACTTCCCGAGGAAGGAGCAATAATCGGAAGCGGAGCTTTCATGTATTGCTCCAGCCTGATATCTGTGGGCTCTATGAAGGATGTGGCTTCAATAGGGTATTCTGCCTTCGAAGGCTGTTCCAGCCTCGAATCCGCCTATTTGCCGGAAGCAATGATGAAGGTACCGGAACGTCTATTCCAGGGATGCGGGAAGCTTCGTGAGGTCGTGTTCCCGCGTGGCCTCTACTACATTGGTGATGGAGCATTCCGCAGGTGCGGGAGCCTTGAGGAGGTCGCACTTCCTGAGACGGTGAACTACATTGGGGAAGGCGCGTTCAACGGATGTGCCGGACTAAGGCGGATCTCGATTGTCGACTACCCTGACAGCATCTCCGATTCTTATTGTGATTATATGAATGATGAAACCAGAGATCCCATGAATAGTCGTAGCTACATTCTTGAGGCCTTGCCTTTTACGGGGTGCTTCTCGCCGAATGACTTTCCATCCTATGAAATCCACCAGCCTCCATTCACTGTGGGTGCGGATGCATTTAGAGGGTGCGCCTCGCTTATAGAAATCGTCCTTCCTGCCGGAATTACTAGGATAGGTGCATTTGCTTTCGCGGATTGCACGAGCCTTAGCGATATTGCCGTGCCGCACAGCGTAGATGAGCTGGAAGACGGGGTGTTCTCAGGATGCACGTCACTTACTGCGGTGGAGCTTCACGATGGCATCGCTTATATCGGCACGAAGCTGTTCGCAGGCTGCAGCAGGCTGGAAAGCATTGTGCTCCCGGCAAGTGCTTTCGCCCGCACTTCAAGCATAAGAGGTGGAATGTTCATGGATTGCATCAGCTTGAAGTCGTTCTCCATACCCGACACTGTGGAAGAAGTTAACGACAGGGCTTTTTCGGGATGTGTTTCCCTAAAAGAGGTCAACATACCCGACAGCGTCGAGTACATCGGAAGAAACACCTTCAACGGCTGCAAGAGCCTGAAAAGGATATTCATACCGCCGAGCGTTAAGGGAATCGGGTATAACGCCTTCGCGGAATGCCCGGAGATTGTAATCATGGGTGAGAGCGGCTCATATGCGCAGACGAGCGCCGAATGGGATGGAATCAGTTTCGAGCCGGTAAGATAAGAGCGCGCCTATAGGGGGTTTCTTGAGGACGGTTGTTCCTATGCCGCTAATAGTCGCCTATGATTTCAAAAAGGCTTGCAAGGGAGAAAGCACCGAATAGGACTGGACTCCAATTAAGGAGAATGGTTAAGGGCCAGATGCCGTTGCACTGACCCTTAACCTTAGAATCGGAACTTCTTCACCGTGGGTGGCTCAATTTGACAAGCTACTTCCCAAGAGCCTCAAGTACAGCCAGCAGCGCGCCGTATTGTATCTGCACAAGGTCCCTGATAGCGACGACCTCGTAATTCAGCTCGCGCTCTATCTCCTCAGCCCAGCCGTCAATTGCCAAATCGAGCTGTGCGTAAGCTTGCATCAGCTTCTCTGATGCGCCTTTGGCAATCTGCATGCCGAGCGCTCTTCTGTACATGGAGACGATGAGCATCTTGTAGAAGACTCCTATGTATAGCGCATCCGCTTCCTGAGCGACGGTCGCCTCCTCGTCCATGCCTGGTTCTTCGTTCGCCCACTTGGTCTCGCCTTCAAGCTGCTTGGCGAGAGTCAGCGCGAACTTGGCGGCGGCATCCCTGAGGATTGCCCCCTCCTTAACCTCGGATATGGTCTCGTCTATTACTGACTGGACGAAGGACAGCATCTGCCTCGACCGCTCTACACCGGCAAGGATGATCTCCTTCCTGCTCCTGCCGCACTTGGAAAGGTCACCTATCTTGGGGGACTTGAAGTAGGGCACCTCGGTGATGATAGTGAACGGTTTGCTCACCCTGTCCGCGAAGTCCCTGCTGGAGGCGCCTCCGAACATGTACTGCGCCGGGTCGCCCTTGCCGAATTTCTCGTAATAGTCATATGCATCCGTCACTAGGTTCGTTCGATAAATCGCCGGGGCGTACTGCTCGCAGTATGGCACCTCGGGCTCGCCTAAGGACAGCGGGAGCCCCCTCTCTTGAGGCAGCTTGTGGAATGTCTGATATGCCTTCTCAAGCGGGTAGGATATATAGTAATAGGCCCCGCCGAAGCCTGCGTTGTGAAGCGAATACATCACAGACGGCCTCGTCGTCTCGATTGCGTTCATAAGCGCCCGCGTCTCGGGGCTGGGTTTGTCGAACTTGAAAGTCTTGTACTCTATGGGGAAGGTCCATTCAGCCTGGTCGTCACCCTTGGGCCTATAGAAGTGCTTTGCATAGTTCTTGATGGTATAGGGGCCCTTGAACCAGCCCTCGTTGAGCCTGGTTCCGTCAGGGTCTATGCAGGGTATGAAATGCCAGGTGCGCCCGGTCCTCATGGAGGCGTCCGACACGACCTCGTCCAGCACGAAGTATGCCATCATCGCGCCTATCGGCTCGTTCGGGTGCGGGGAGGCGAAAAGCAGTATGGATTCCGGCCCGTCGCCCACGCTCACCATCGGGATCCGTTCGCCGGACTTGGAGCTTCCAACATAGCTGAGCCTGCAAAGGCCGGGATTCTGCTCGGCCACCCGCCTTGCGTGCCCGTAGAGCTCGTCGACACCGTAGAATTCCTTGAAATCCGGCACTTTGGCCAGCCGTTCGTCGATAGTCATCCGATTACCTCCATCTATCGGCACGGCTCCTGCCGCTGCCGAAGCTTCCTATTTAAGCTCCCTTGCAAGCCTTGGGTCAAGGGTGTCCCTCAGCGCATCCCCGATGAAATTGAAGCTAAGGACCACCATGAAGATGCACAGGCCCGGCCATATGATCAGGTTAGAGTTGAGCATTATGAAGTCCTTACCCTCAGATACCATGGAGCCCCATTCAGGGGTGGGGGGCTGCACACCGAACCCTAGGAAACCCAGGCTCGCAGACGAGAGTATGGCACCTGGAATCCCTAGGGTCGCCTGAACGATTATCGGAGTCAGAGTGTTGGGCAGGATATGCCGGAAGATTATCCTGGCATCCCCGCAGCCTGTCGCCTTTGCGGCCGATACGAAGTCCTGTGATTTGAGGGAAAGCACCTGGGCGCGCACTATCCTTGCATAAGACGGCCAGCTGACCACGCCCAGCACCCACATCACGTTGAATATGCTGGGACCGAGTATTGCCATGACCGCTATAACAAGTATGAGGAAGGGGAAAGAATGGAACACCTCCACAAGCCTCATGACCGCGAAGTCTGCCCAGCCGCCGTAGTAGCCTGCCAGAAGGCCCAGCACGGTCCCCAGCACTGCCGCCACCGAGACTACCACTATGCCTATTAGAAGGGAGATCCTCGCCCCATAAGCCAGCCTTGCGAGCATATCCCTTCCGAAATTGTCCGTGCCCAGAGGATGCCCTTGGCTTCCTAGGGGCAGGAAGGGCTCCTCCAGCTTCATCGTGTAAGGGTCCGCGGGGATGATGACAGGCGCCAGGGCAGCTATGAGCACGAACCCCAGCAGCATGAACACCCCCAGCAAGCCAAGCTTATGCCTCGCGAAGGACCTGATTACCCTGTTCTTCCGTAGCAACGATACCTTGCCGCCGATCTTCTCACTCATATCTGATCCTCGGGTCAACCAGCACATACAGCATATCCACTATCAGCTGGACGATTACGAATGCCACTGCGAACACAAGCACCGTCCCCTGGATCAGCGGTATGTCCCTGAATTTCACTGCGTTCATCGAAAGCATCCCCAGGCCGGGAAGCGAGAATATTGTCTCAATTATCACCGCGCCTCCGAGAAGGGAGCCGAACTGCATGCCAATCGTCGTAAGCACTGGTAGCAGCGCATTTCTCAAGGCATGCTTGAACAGCACCGAAGTCTGCGAAAGCCCCTTCGACCTTGCCGTCCTTACGTAATCCTGGGACATCGCCTCCAGCACGGATGCCCTTGTCAGGCGAGTCAGCACGCCCGACAGCATCGACCCTAGGGCGATTGAAGGAAGGGTAAGGTGCCTCACCATCTTCACGAAGGTCACATCGTAGCTGGGCAGGCCCCTTATCGGCAGCCAGCCGAGCTTGAGCCCGAAGACGATTATGAGAATAAGGCTAAGGTAGAATCCGGGGATGGAAACTCCGACGAGGGCTAAGCCGGTCGCAAGGTAGTCGATGGCCGACCGCCGCTTCGCCGCAGCCAGAACCCCGAGAGGTATGGATATGAGGACCGCGACAAGCATCGCGCTTACTGACAGCAGGACAGTGTTCCCCACTTTCTCCCATATCATCTCGCCGACGGGCCTGTTGTACTGGATGGAGCGCCCCATGTCGCCTTTAAGGAGCCTGCCCATGTACTTCGCGTACTGCTGGTACCACGGAAGCTCCAGCCCAAGCTCCTCGGCGAGAGTGTCGACGTTTGCGACGTTTACGTTCTCGTTGCTGAGCATAAGGCTTATTGCACTTCCCGGAGCGAAGGACACCATGGCGAAAACTATGAAAGTTATGCCGAAAAGCACGGGTATGGTTATCAAGATGCGCCTAATAAGATATTTGCCCACTTCAAACCCCTATTTCATGATTGGCCGGGCCCTTTTCACAGGGCCCGGCCTTAATGAGCTGCCCTGGCTTGAGCCTACTTGCTGAGCCAGACGTTGTTCTCTATGGTCACGAGGTTGAAGCCGCCCCACGGCGGGACAATGTCGTTCACCTTCTTGTTGGCTATCATGTAGCTCCATTCGAAGTACATCGGGATGCCTGCCCTCTGTTCGAACACTATCTTCTGCGCCTTCTTCCACAGTGTGGAGAGCTCGTTGAAGTTCGTCTTGGTAAGCGCTTCGTCCAGGAGCTTGTCCACTTCAGCGTTCTTGAAGTAGTGAGTGTTGGACTTGCCGATCATTGAGCTGTGGAAGAGCGAGTGGAAGCCTGTGGTCCCCGCGAAGCTGTAATCGAAGAACAAGGTCGTTTTACCCTGCACGAGGTCGTCAGCCCAAACCGCCGTATCCTGCTGGAGGACTCCGGCGTTGATGCCCTTCTCCCTCAACTGCGTAGCAAGAATCGTAAGGACCTTCACCTGCGAGCCAGCAAGCGTCTTTATCTCGACCTTGAAGGGTTTGCCGTTCCACTCCAGGAAGCCGTCGCTGTTGGTGTCCTTGAAGCCGTTCTTTTCAAGGAGCTTAAGCCCTGCCGCGGGATCATAGCTCCAGAGGGATTTCAACGTCGGGTCGTAACCATGGGGGACCCACGGGGGGCACTGGCCGTATGCGCGCTCTCCGTGCGCACCGATTACGGCCTTGAAGGCTGAATCGATGTCAAGCAGCTTGGAGATGGCGTCACGAACTTCCCAGTTGTCATAAGGGGGCACCGTCACATTAAAGCCGAGGCCGCGGTAGGATCCACCCCTGGAATAGAGGTTGAAGTTCGGGTTCTTCTCGAAAGTCTGGGCGACTTCCAGGTTGAACAGGTGCTTCACCACATGCACTTCCCCAGACTGCAGGGCCAATGTTTGTACCGCGGGGTCCGGTATGGTGACGAACTCTACCGCATCAAGGTACACGGGGAGCCAGTAGAGCTCGTTTCTTACGATAAGAAGACCCGAATCGGGGGAGAAGCTCTTGAACTTAAACGGGCCGCTACCTATGGGGGTCTTTGCGAAACCGTCTTCTCCAAGCTTGTCTATAGCCTCCTTGGGAACTACGGACATCCTGGCAAGCCTGTTGGAATCGTTTACGAGGAAAGGCTGCGGGGTCTCGGTCTTTATCTCCACAGTATAGCGGTCGAGGGCCTTAACGCTGGTGATGGGGCCCAGCACGAAGGATGTGGAGTTCTTTATCATCCTGTTGACCGAGTATACGACGTCGTCCGCGGTGACTTCGCGGCTCTTGCCCTTGGGGAATACAGCGTTGTCGTCATGGAACATCGTCCCCTTGCGGAGCTTGAAGACCCATGTCAGAGGGTCAGGGTTGCTCCAGCTTTCCGCCAGGTGCGGCACCGGTTTGAAATCGTTCTTGCCGATGATGAAAAGCTGGTCGAAGATAAGGCTGGTCGCGTCATTCTCATCGTTGCTGGCCGATTTGTACAGCCCGAGCTGCTGTATGCTGGTGACTGCGACTTTTAGTGTTCCGCCCTTCACCGGTGTAGCGCCCAGTACGGTGGCGCCGAACGCAGCTATGAGCAGCAGGCTAAGTGCTAATGCCGTTAACGTCCTCTTCATTGCCGCCCTCCTCGATACGCATATTGTTTCTACATGTGCGTATATTGATAGATATTTTAACACGCTAATGCGATGTGATGCATCAATTATTGAAGAAGGCAGAATATGCAGCAGTGCATGAATGCCTGAAGAGGGCCCTTAGCGCACGCCAAGTGTGATTCCTAAACAGGCAGAGGATGTAAGTTGTGTGCAGAAGCCTGGGGGGCAGTACCCGGGACTGCTGGGCGCATAAGCCTGACATGGCCTTCCCCGTAACAGCAATCAAGGAGTCTCGTCGGATAAGATGAGAAACAGCGTAGGGGGACGGACGGCCAATTGGAGCACTATTGCATATAATAGGCTGCTTGCAGGATATTGCCTTTCAGCTAGGGCGAACCCCCCAGGCTGACAAGAAATTGCAAAATTATGCTTAAAAAACAACGAAAGCCGGAAGGACAGTGCAGCCACTCATAGAATTACTTAAGGAGAATTTGACAAACCGCATCCTGCTGGGCGGCGTAGGAAGGCTTAATGTGGAGGAGATGCCCCTTCGGGAAAGCGCAACCGGGGCAAATGCGCCCCTAATGCATATTCGATACAGGGAGGCAGAAGACGATGAGAAGGTCATTCACAGTAATTGCGGCACTTATGGCAATCCTTGCTTTGTCCGCATCAGCCATGGCATTCAAGATGAATGCGGAGCTGCCGGTAACTTTCGTGGCTGCCCAGGCTACCATTGCGAACATCGTGGGGGTAACGTTCACCGAAAGTACTCCTGTGGGAGGCTGGAAGAGCGTCGAGACCAGCATACCCCGCGACAAGGCCGCAGTGCTCCTTAGGCTCGCCTACGAAGGTGATAAGCTGGCTTGCGTCCAGACCGAGTATGCCATAAGCATGAATGACTTCATGACCTATGACTGGTACTCATACGGCGACGACCACGGCATGGTCTTAAGCGCTGCCACCGGCCTTTCCGCTGAGAAGCTTGCCACAGCTTACAACAAGCTGATGGATGAGATCTACGGGAAGATCATGGGACAGTACCGCGGCGAGATCTACTACATGCTGGTGGAAGGCGTGCTTGCCGGAGTGAGGCTGAAGACCGGCCAGGGCGGAGTGCTCAACATCTACTATTACCTGAACGAGCCCATGCTAAACGACGACGGCACACCAAGGACCGACATGAGGTTCTTCGAGCTTAAGCAGCAGTAGGGCTTATTCGCTCAACAAAGCCGGGATTGCGGGGCTTGGCTTGTCTCTAGCCCCGGCAGTCATCAGATCATCCAATCTGCGGGTCTGGGCGACTTGTCTGTCACTACTGCGGAAGCCGTCTACAAGCCCTCAGGTGAAAAAAAAGGCATATCGTTTCCCGACTGCCCGTTCTGGGAACCGTCGCCGAGTCCGGCATTGTCCCCCAGTACAGGCCATATTAGCTATTTGCATCGAACCCACGCTCGGATGGAGGTTTTTCACATGATGGATATGCCGTCCAGTTTCTACAAATGGGCCTACGGAAAGAGGGCCGACATGGTAAGAAGGCTCGCGTCGGGCGAGAAGGTAGACCCTTCGAAGATGTTCCTAAGCTTCACCACCCATTGCCCCACATTCATATCCGACGGCCCTGCAGGCCTTAATGCCTCGGTCAAGGGCATAGGCTGGCTTCCCAGGAAGGAATACATGCAGGAGACCCTGGATGCCTACCTCAAGCACATCGAATCCGGCTGGAGGGAAGGCTACAGCGACGATGGCCTTAAGCTGCTTGTTGACCTTCTGTACGGAGAGGGCTGCGAGAAGAGGATAGATTTCACGGTGATGAGCTCCATGGAGCTTGCCAAGAAGCACAGTTGGGAGAACTTCAACGCGGGAAATGCCGTGACGCTGAGCTTCTTCGAACCCCCGGTGATCCATTACGAGGTGAGGGGAAAAATCGAGATCGTGCACGATGGAATCCTGCATAAGCTCGTCAACGCACAGCACGATGTATACCACCAGCCGCATCCCGAGCGATGGGAATCAAGGCCGGTGTACATCGTCCACATAGAGGAGATATTCGACAACTCGGCCACTAAGTCGGGATTCGGCACGAAGGCGGAGACGATAAAGGACTGAGCCAACCCCCAGGGAGGTGTTATCATGAGGCGCGTCGCACTGGCGCTGCTGCTCATCGGCTTACTGATGACAACAGGAGCCTTAGCCGCCAAGGACGATTCACGGATTTTCAGGATTGGCGTCCTTACCGACGCGAAGAACCTGAACCCCTACTTCGGCTTCCAGGGGACGGAGACGACTGTCACCGGGGAGATATATGATACGCTGTTCAACTACGACGAGGTCGAGAAGAAGCTGAAGGGCAACATAGTGTCCAAGTGGGAGACCAAGGACAGCTATACCTGGAGGATGACAATTAACCCCAACTTCAAGTGGTCGGACGGCAAACCCCTCAGGGTCGAGGACGTGGTCTACACCTATGAGATGATCATGAAGAACAAGTTCCCGGGCCAGATGGCGATTCTTGCCACGTTCAAATCGGTCAAGAAGGTGGACGACAAGTCCTTCGACATGACCTTCACTACGCCGGCGGTGTCCAACCTGCGCTTCGCGGGAACGGCCATCCTGATCATCCCCGAGCACATATGGTCGGCCATCAAGCAGCCGAGGGCCTTTGCGAACCTGAATCCAGTAGGGTCGGGACCCATGGTGCTCAAGGAGAAGGTGGACGGCCAGTACATCGTGATGGAGGTGAGGAAGGACCACCCCACCAGGAAGTACAATTTCGATACGATGGAGCTCATCGTGGTAAGGGACCAGACCATGGGCATACTTTCGCTAAGAGACGGAGCCTTCGACTTCTTCGACGACAGGATCCCGCCTCAGATCGCCGAGGATATCAAGAGCAATCCCGGGCAGTATAAGAGTGTGAAGGTGGACGTGAACAACACCACATCCATCACTACGCTCATGTTCAATTTGAGGAAGGCCCCGTTCAGCGACATAAGCTTCAGGAAGGCGGTTGCGCTCAGCATCGATTCCGAGAAGCTCATCAAGACCGTGCTTATGGGATACGGGACAGTTGCGAGCCCGTCGCTTGTCATGCCCTTCGTCGAGTGGGCGAACAAGGCGATCAAGCCGATCAAGGCGGACCTTGCCGCGGCCAAGAAGCTCCTGGCGGATGCGGGCTACAAGGACGTGGACAATGACAAATTCCTGGAGATGCCTGACGGAAAGAAGCTTAAGGTGTCGCTGCTATGCCCGAACGCAGGAACCTCGATGACAACTGCGGAGTATCTCGCATACGGGTTAAGGAGCATCGGCATAAACGCCGTGCACACCCCGATGACGGCGGACGCTCTCTTAAACGAGTACAAGGGAGGGCAGTTCGACCTCGGGCTTACCTCCATGGGCTTTTCCGAGCCCAGGGACATGTACTTTTACTACTTCCACTCCTCCAGAGGAGAGCTCGGCGAGGGAAGGGTCTCGGGCTTCAACTACGGCGGCTTCAAGGACGCCGAGTTCGACGAGGTCTCAACCGCGATGCGCTCGGAAAACGACGAGGATAAGCAGTTTGCCCAGCTTCGAAGGCTGCAGGAGATAGTGGCGGGCGCCTATTATCAGGTTCCCATATACGCAGCTTATAACATATCGCTCTACAGGGACGACAGGTTCAAGGGGTGGACCAGCGTGGAGGGTCTGACAATCCTCAACTCCCACACCATGCGCAACCTCACGCCGGTCAAGTAGCATTCAGGAGGGCAGATGAGCTTAGCCTATTTCGTGAAACGGCTCGCACAGATGGCCCTTATCATGGCCATAGTGCTGACCCTGAACTTCTTCCTCCCCAGGGTGGTGTCGGGAGACCCCGCCAAGCACCTTGTGGAGGACCCGAGGCTAAGCCCCGAGATGAAGCAGGAGATAAGGGCGCAGTATGGCCTAGATAAGCCGCTAATCGAGCAGTTCTTCGTATACTTGAAGGAGCTGGCCAAGGGAAACCTAGGCGTGTCGTTCGCCTACCGAAGGCCGGTGATAGATGTAATTGCCGGCAAGATTCCCTGGACTTTGGTGCTGACCGTCTCGGCTAAGCTCATATCCATACTGGGCGGGATACTATATGGGTCATATGCCGCTTGGAGGAGGGGCCGCTTCGCCGACTCCGCCCTGCTGTCAGCGGCTATCGTCATGACCGCCATACCCAGCTTCTGGTTTGCCATGGTGCTCATCCTCATCTTCGGCTTCACTCTGAGGTGGCTGCCGCCCTTTGGCATGATGGACCGGGGCCTTCAGATGATGAGCTGGGAGATGATCGCGAGTGTCGCGAAACATGCGATCATGCCGGTCACAACGATGGCCGTCCCGGGGATAATAAGCTATGCGGTGCTGGTTAGAAACAGCATGGTCAGGGTAATCGGCCAGGACTTCATAAGGACAGCCAGGGCAAAGGGCGCATCCCCCGCGGCCGTCCTCTACAAGCACGCTTTCAGGAATGCGACGCTGCCTCTGGTCACGAGCATCGGTATGAACCTTGCGGGGCTTGTCGGAGGAGCAGTCGTCATCGAGACAATATTCTCCTGGGATGGCATGGGCCTTCTCATGATAGAGGCGTCCAGGAGCTTCGATTATCCCCTCATGCAGGGGGTAATGCTCATACTCGCGACTGTTACCATAACCGCGAATTTCCTGACGGACCTTGTCTACGCGCGGCTCGACCCGCGCGTGAAGCTGGAATAGGGGGTGCGCTGAATGAAACTGCTGAAAGGCCTAATATCGCACCCCACGGGAAGAGTAGGGCTAATAATCGTAGTCGCGGTGTCGCTCATAGCGGCATTGGCGAGCCTCATCGCGCCCTATAACCCCTATGACCTTTTCGACAGGGATATGCCGAGGCTTGCACCCTCTGCGGTGCATCTGCTGGGCACCGACCACGTAGGAAACGACATCCTGGCTAAGCTCATGTACGGCGCCCGCATCTCCCTCATCGTCGGCCTGATCACCGGAATCAGCTCAACTCTTCTTGGTGCTGTCCTGGGAATGATGGCAGGCTACCTCGGAGGCTGGTTCGACACGATCATCATGAGGATGGTGGACGTCATGATGACGATCCCATCCCTTCCCCTCATGATATTGATAGCAACCTACGTCGGCACGCAGTTCTACATGATAATCATCATATTCACCCTTCTGGGCTGGACCGGCATGGCAAGGACCATAAGGGCACAGGTGCTTAGCTTAAAGAGCCAGAAGTACATAACAGCGGCGGAACTGGCCGCGGCAAGCAGGCCCTACGTCATGTTCAGGCACATACTGCCCGAGATATCCCCCCTTTTGATCGTGTCGGGGGTCCTTTCCGCGGCAGGGGTGATGGTGGCCGAGGCGGGCTTAAGCTTCCTGGGCTTCGGCGACCCGAAGGCGATCAGCTGGGGGAAGATGCTATTCGAAGCGCAGGCCAACCATGGGCTTCTGCTGAAGGCCTGGTGGTGGGTTCTTCCACCCGGCCTTGCCATCTTCGTGACAGTGATAGGCTTCATGCTTGTGGGCTACGCTCTCGAGGAGATAGTGAACCCAAGGGTAAGGCGCATGAGGCTTATGCAGAAGCTGTACGGCAAGCTCGCCGGCGATAAGGGCTTCTGCCCTGTGCCGGTAAAACCGGAGGGAGGTGGCGCAGTTGACGCGAAGTGAGGCCCAAGATGCGAACGAGGCGCGCACCCTCCTGGATATAAGAAACCTCCATGTCGGCTTCGCCACCGAAAGAGGCTATATGCCCGTCGTGACGGGCGTGGACTTGAGGATAGGCAGCGGCGAGTCCGTGGCGCTTGTCGGAGAATCCGGCTGCGGCAAGAGCATCACCGCGCTTTCGATAATGAGGCTTCTCGATATACCAGGCTGCTCAGGGGCTGAAAAGCTCGAGTTCGAGGGCAAGGAGCTGCAGCTTACCGGAGAGGCCGCGCTTCAGGCCATCAGGGGGGACAGGGTCAGCATGATCTTCCAGGACCCCATGACCGCGCTTAACCCCGTGCTCACCGTGGGCGACCAGGTGGCCGAGGTGTTCCGCATACACCGGAAGATGGGCGAGGCGGACGCGAAGAGGGCGGCCTGCGAGATGCTTGGAAAAGTCGGGATACCGGAGCCCGAGAGAAGGTGCGCGGAGTTTCCGCACCAGCTTTCCGGAGGAATGAGGCAGAGGGTGCTAATCGCCATGGCAGTGGCGCTGAAACCGGCGCTTCTTATCGCTGACGAGCCTACGACGGCGCTGGACGTCACGATACAGGCACAGGTTCTGGACCTGATGGAGCGCATACAGCAGGAGATGGGGATGGCGCTTCTCCTTGTGACCCACGACTTCGCAGTGGTTGCGGAGACGGCCTCCAGGGTCATAGTCATGTACTGCGGGGAGATAGTAGAGGAAGCCCCCGTTGAAGCCCTGTTCAAGGACCCATGGCACCCATACACCGAGGGGCTCATGAGGGCGATGCCCAAGCTTACGGGCGGCAAGGGGGATAAGCTCTACCAGATACCGGGGACCGTGCCTCATCCGTCCGAAAGGGCTAAGGGATGCAGGTTCGAGCCCAGGTGCGAGAAGGCGTTCGCGATGTGCCATATAACCCACCCGGAGCTGATAAGAAAGGGCGACAGGGCGGTCAGGTGCCTCCTGTACGGGGACGGAGGTGGCCTTGAATGAACCAACCGGATAAGGCCATGTTCGAGATAAGGGGGCTTACGAAGGAGTTCCCCGTCTGGGCCGGCGCCCTCTTCAAGCCGTCAGGGTACGTAAGCGCGGTCCATGACGTGTCGTTCGACATCTATAAGGGAGAGACTCTGGGCCTGGTGGGAGAAAGCGGCTGCGGCAAGACCACCCTTGCCAACATGCTCCTTAGGCTTATTGACCCAACATCGGGAAGCATCATGTTCAAGGGCACGGATATTGCCTCGCTTCCGCCCAAGGAACTGAGAAAGACCAGGCTTTCCACCCAGATGATATTCCAGGACCCCTACTCCTCGCTCTCTCCGAGGCTAACAGCAGCCGAGATCGTTGAGGAGCCGCTTCTTGTGAACAGGCGCGGCGGCAGGGATGAGATCCGGAAGAAGGCCGAGGGGCTTCTAAGCCTTGTGGGGCTTACCGAGTGCGACTCCAGCTGCCTTGCCGACCAGTTCTCGGGAGGGCAGAGGCAGAGGATAGGAATCGCAAGGGCGCTTGCCCTTGAGCCTGAATTCATCGTCTGCGACGAGCCGGTGTCCTCGCTCGACGTCTCCGTCCACGCGCACATAATCAACCTGCTTACTGAGCTGCAGGAGAGGCTGGGGCTGACATACCTGTTCATAGCCCATAACCTTGCGCTGGTGAAGCACGTAAGCGACAGGGTCGCGGTCATGTATCTGGGCAAGCTGGTCGAAATCGGCCCGACAGACACGATCTTCAACGACCCGAAGCATCCTTACACGAGCGCCCTGCTTGCCGCAGTGCCGGGGTTCGACCCCTCAAGAAAACAGAGGAGGGCGCTTCTCGGAGGGGAGGTCCCAAGTCCGCTTAATCCTCCTTCAGGATGCAGGTTCCACCCGAGGTGCCGCTTCGCGATGCCGGTGTGCTCCAAAGAGGCTCCCCCTGAGACAAGGACTGAGGGCGGGCGTTCGGTCTGGTGCCATCTGGTGGGTCTGGACAGGTAGGATTGCGCCTAGATCACTCCGGCATCGGCAGTCTCAGATAAGTAGCCTGTAGTAACCTGGCCTCCTTTCGCAATTGCCGGTCCTGCGGCTAGCGCCGCGGTTATTGGTGAGCACGCTTCTAATGGAGGTCGATGAAGTGAGATTCCGAGCAACAAAAAGGATGAGGAGCGCCGCTTGTAAAGCGGTGCCTCCGGCATTGCTCTTGCCGGCGGCGGCTTCCGCCAACTCCTCCTGGCACTGGCTTGGCGACGACCCCACGAGCCTGTTGCCGATAGCGGTGGTGCTTACGATTTCCATAGAGCTCGGCATAATAGTCATCCATGGTAAAGTGCCGAGGAAAGCAGTCATGCTGCTTATCGGGGCGGCCTCGATTGTTGCCGCCAATATGGTCTCGTACATCCTGCCATATGCCTCGCTGGCTCTGGAAGCAGTCAGAGTATACGGGAGGGATAGCTCGGAGGCCCTGTCGTGGGCGATCTCAAAGGGTCCTTTCTATATAATCAGACCAATGAGCCTGATTCTTATGCTGGTCTGCGAGTATCCGGTCGTCTATTTCAGCATGAGGTGGGCGGTGAAGGACATGCGGGTGCTTAGCAGGTCGATAATCATCGCGAATGTAATCACAACAGCCCTGGTAGCTCTCATGGAAAGGATTATCATAAGAGGCTCATGGTAATCGCAGCTGGCCCTAATCAGGTAGTTTCTTGCTGCCATCTGCATTGTGGAAGGCAAGGCCACGGCTGTTCGAGAAGAGGTGCGCATTTTGGCTGAGATGCTGGAATTCGGGACAAGGGAGGCATTCAGGGAATGGCTGGTTTCGCATTCCCAAGCCTCTGGCGGCATATGGCTTCTTTTAGGCAAAAGGGGCGGACCGAAGACGATAAGTGCGGCTGAGGCGTTGGAAGAGGCCCTCTGCTTCGGCTGGATAGACGGAAAGATGAATAGCCTCGGCGAAACGGCGTACAAGAAGTATTTCGCACGCCGAGCGGCTAAAAGCAGCTGGTCCGCCAAGAACAGGAGACTGGCTGAGGACCTTATGAAGCAGGGTAGGATGGCAAAGGCGGGGCTTGATGCAATTGATAGGGCGAAGGCGAACGGCACCTGGGACGGGGCGTGGCGCGAGCGCATCGAGGATAGCAGGATTGACGATCTGAAACTGCTTATAGCCGGGCATGAGCCAGCTTATACGAATCTGATTTCAATGCCTCCCTCGGTTCAGAGGACTTATGCTGCATTCTACTTTGACGCGAAGGGGGATGCTACCAGGAAGGCCCGGCTGGAGAGGATAGTCGACAGGCTGAACAGGAACCTCAAGCCGATGTAGGGATTAGATGCGGAAGACGCCGCAACAAGCGGAAGAAGACCGTATTGGTCCCGGACTCATGATCATTTTGCGTAGCGCTCGCAAGGCGCATCGCTGGAGATGGTCATGTAATGGCAGGTTGTTTTCAAATCAGTAATGCATTCGTGTAGAAGGGGACCTTCGGGGGATTACTCCGTAGGCCTTTTTCATCCCCTGAAGGCCATGACAGATGGATGTCTGAGGCAGTATGCAGCTATATTTTGTAAATTTGCATTTATCGTAGAAAATGAGGCCAGAGAGTATTACAATACATCCTATATACACAAACCGTGTGCGAAAGCGAACTGCCGGACGGCAAGCGGCGAGGAAAGGCGAAGAGCGGAATGAGAGTCACTGTAAAGATAGGTTCATCGACGATAGCCCATCCTACAGGGCAGCTGAACATCAGGCGCATGGAGAAGATGTGCAAGGTGCTAAGCGACCTGAAGAACATGGGACACGACATTATCCTGGTTTCCTCCGGCGCCATCAGCATGGGCATGGGGAAGCTCCTTATGAAGCAGCGCCCCAAGGATATGCCTACCAAGCAGGCTGCAGCGGCAATAGGCCAATGCGAGCTGATGTACGCCTACGACAAGCTGTTCTCTGAGCACAGGCATACCGTGGGCCAGATACTGCTTACAAGAGGAGACATAGAAAACGGAGAGCGCAGGAAGAACTTTCAGAACACGGCGGCAAGGCTTCTTGAGCTCGGAGCGATGCCCATAATCAACGAGAACGACACTGTCGCGACAGAGGAGATATCCATAGGAGACAACGACACGCTGTCGGCGGTTGTGGCCGAGGCGACGTGCTCCGACCTTCTCATACTCCTCTCCGATATTGACGGCCTCTACAGCGCAGATCCCAGGAAGGACCCCTCGGCGAGTATGATATCCCTCGTTGAGGAGATCACCCCCGAGATACTGGCACTGGCTGAGGGCAAAGGTTCGGAGCTGGGCACCGGCGGCATGACGACCAAGCTGAAGGCGGCACAGATTGCGACAAGCGCCGGCATCGACATGGTCATCGCAAACGGAGATGACCCGGATGTGCTCTACGACATCATAGACGGCGGAAAAGTCGGCACCAGGTTTGTAAGGAAGGCTAGATGATATGACTACCCTTGAGATCATGAGAAGGGCAAAGGCTGCATGGCCGGAACTTGCGAGGGCCTCTTCGGCAATGAAGGACGAGGCTCTGGGAAAGATGGCCTCCGCTCTGTCTGATGGGAAGGAAGAGATTCTCGCAGCCAACTCAGAGGACATAGAGGCTGCAAGAAGTGCCATGTCCGTGGTCATGCTGGACAGGCTAAGCCTTACGGCAGAGCGCATCGAGGCAATGGCCGATGGCATGCGCAAGGTCGCGGAGCTTCCTGACCCCGTTGGGGTTGTCCTGGAATCTCACAGGCACCCAAACGGAATGACGATAGAGAAGGTAAGCGTGCCATTCGGAGTAGTCGCGATCATATTCGAAAGCAGGCCGAACGTGAGCTCGGACGCTTGCGCCCTCGCCTTGAAGTCGGGCAACTCCTGCATCTTAAGAGGCGGCAAGGAGGCTTTCCGCACCGTCGATGCGATAGTGAAGAGGCTCAGGTTCGGGCTTGCCGGCGCGGGGCTGGACCCAGACCTTGTGCAGCTAGTCCAGGACACCACGCGCGCAAGCGCAAGGGAGCTCATGGAGGGCGTCGGTTATGTCGACCTGCTGATTCCACGCGGAGGGGCGGAGCTTATTAGAGCCTGTACCGAAGGTGCCCTTGTCCCCTGCATACAGACCGGTACGGGCATCTGCCACGTCTACGTGGACGAGGTTTGCGACCAGGCGATGGCCTTAAGGATAATCGAGAATGCGAAGGCGAGCCGCCCATCGGTGTGCAACGCCGAGGAGGTCCTGCTTGTGCATAAGAGCATCGCTTCGGAATTCCTGCCTAAGCTGCAAAGAAGCCTGGTGCAGGACAGAAGCCATGCGGGCCTGAGGCCCGTCGAGCTCAGGCTGGATGAAGCCTCATTGAAAGTCATACCCGGGGTTCCGGCTAGGGATGCCGACTTCGATACGGAATTCCTGGACTATGTCCTGGCTGTCAAGGTGGTCGGTTCGCTCGATGAGGCGATCCGGCACATCGCCGAGCACTCCACGGGGCACAGCGACGCCATAGTGACCGGAGACGGCGAGGCGGCAAGGGCATTCACGACGGCAGTGGACAGCGCGGCGGTCTACGTCAACGCCTCGACTCGCTTCACCGACGGCGGGGAGTTCGGCCTGGGGTGCGAGATGGGCATCTCGACTCAGAAGCTGCATGCAAGAGGGCCGCTGGGGCTTAGAGAGCTTAATACATACAAATACATAATCCGCGGCGACGGCCAGATAAGGTGATGAGTATGATAAACGGCAAGATAGGTTTCATAGGAACAGGCAACATGGGAGGGCCGCTTCTTAGGGCGGCGGCTAAAGCGCTGGACCCGTCCGAGCTTCTTATCAACAACCGCAGGAGGGAGAAGTCCGACGCGATAGCGCTCGAGACAGGTTCGGCGGTCGCCTCCAACAGGCACATCGCAGAGTCATGCGGGATGATCATACTTGGAGT